>JAHWHG010000020.1 GCA_019323515.1 Candidatus Woesearchaeota archaeon | reverse complement strand
CTCTTATAAACAGTTCAATCAACCTGTTTGCTTCGATTATATTGCTTGATACACTTTTGAACATGTTCTTTATTTATAATCCAAACTTTAAATATCTTCCTAATTTCTTAGATACTCGTTAAATAATCTTAAGAACTTCATTATCCCTAGTTCTGGATACCTCTGATTGATCCTTTCATACTCTTCAACCAATGTTGGGATTCTTCGATATACTACTCCGTCTACAAAAAAATCTCCATCAACCTCTATGCCTTTTTTAGATGAATAATTACTTACCTTTTCTACAAGGTCAGGCTTTTTCTGCTGCTCTAGAAACTCCTCCTCAGAAATCACTCTTTCAGGGCCTATTCTTATTACCATATACATCTACACATTTTACTAAGTTTATAAACCTTATCCCTCTAAAACAACAAATAATATATACTATCTATTTAAATCATATAATGGGGTGTTTTAATGGATTTTAATAATGTAAAGCTAACTCCAGCCATGAAACAGTATGCTGAAGCTAAAAAACAGTATCCAGACTGCGTGCTATTGTTCAGGATGGGAGATTTCTACGAAACATTCTATGAAGATGCTAAACTTGTTGCAAGGGAACTTGAAATAACTTTAACTGCACGTGGCAAAGGAGAAACACGCGCCCCATTAGCAGGCCTGCCCTACCATGCACTTGAACCTTATCTTGCAAAGCTTGTTAAAAAAGGCTATAAGGTAGCTATATGTGAACAGCTCGAGGATCCTAAACTTGCAAAGGGTGTTGTGAAGCGCGGAGTTGTGCGTATTGTTACCCCTGGAACAGTTGTTGAATCTAATATGCTTGATTCAAAATCAAACAACTACTTAATGTCAGTCTCTGCATCACTTGACAGGTTTGGTATTGCACTTGTTGATATATCCACTGCTGAATTTTTAGTTGCTGAGGTTGATTCAGAGGACAAGCTGATAAACGAGGTAACACGCTTTAATCCAGCTGAAATCATAATACCTGTATCACTTAAGGTAAATACAGAGCTTGTCAAAAACCTTAGAAGCTACACAACATCTTACTCAGATACGCACTTCTCAGAAAAGAATGCCTTCTCTACTTTAACAGAGCATTTTAAGACTTCATCGCTTCACGGCTTTGGAATCCAGGATGACAAGCTTGCAATATCTGCAGCTGGTGCTCTTCTCTCTTATCTCAAGGAGACGCAGAAGACAAACCTGGATTATATCAATAAGGTAAGACGCTTCCAGTCTGAAAGCTTCATGCTCCTCGATTCATCTACACAAAGAAACCTTGAACTTATCAGGAACATCCGTGATAATTCCTCAAAAGCAACCCTGCTCTCAGTCCTTGACAGGACAGTCACACCGCTTGGTTCAAGGCTTATGAAGAAATGGTTACTACGCCCACTCACAGACATAACCCAGATAAACAAGCGTCTTGATGCAGTTGAAGAACTTGCTAAGAAAACACTTGAAAGGACTGAACTTCGTGACCTTCTAAAGCAAGTATATGACATTGAACGTCTGATATCTCGCGTCAATTACGGCAATGCAAACCCTCGTGACCTTATAGCATTGAAGAGGTCGCTTCAGACACTTCCATCATTAAAGAATCACTTAAACCTATTCAGCTCTGAACTTCTTAAGATGATAGCAGATATCCCGGACCTTTTAGACGTTGCCGGACTTATTCAATCATCAATAAAAGAAGAACCTGCTCTGCTTGTGAGAGAAGGTAACATAATCAAGAAAGGTTATAACGCAAAACTTGACGAAATCCGCGAGATTGCATATTCAGGAAAAGAATGGATAACAAAACTTGAGGCACAGGAAAAGTCAAGGACAGGAATTTCTTCACTCAGGGTTGGTTTCAATAAAGTTTTCGGTTATTATATAACTGTCTCAAAAGCAAATCTTCACTTAGTGCCTAAAGATTATATGAGGAAACAGACATTAGTGGGAGCTGAACGTTTCATCACACCAGAGCTAAAGGAAAAGGAATCCCTTATCTTAGGCGCAGAAGAAAAAATCAATAATCTTGAATATGAACTTTTCCAGGAAATTCTTAAGAAGATTTCAGAAAAGACCGAACTTATCCAGGATGCTGCCTTAAAGATATCTAATCTTGATGTTCTTATCTCGCTTGCAAATGTTGCTGTATCTAATAATTATGTAAAACCAATTGTTGAAGATTCAAGAATAATTGAGTTAAGGGACTCTAGACACCCAGTCGTTGAGACAATAGAAGATAGCTTTGTACCAAATGACTGTTTCCTTGACAATAGGAACACTTTGCATATCATAACTGGGCCAAATATGGCAGGAAAGTCAACATTTATGCGTCAGATCGCTTTAATACAGTTAATGGCTCAACTAGGTTCATTTGTTCCATGCACTTCTGCACGTTTAGGAGTAGTCGACAGAATCTTTACAAGAGTAGGGGCTTATGACGATCTTACCATGGGCCAGTCAACTTTCATGGTAGAGATGACAGAGACAGCTAACATCTTAAACAATGCTACATCAAGATCCTTAATAATCCTTGATGAGATAGGCCGTGGCACTTCTACATTCGACGGTATTTCTTTAGCATGGTCAATCGCTGAGTATATTCACGACAATCTCAAGGCAAAGACGCTCTTTGCAACACACTATCATCAGCTTAACAAGCTTGCTGAGAAGTACAAGTCAGTAAGAAACTATAACATTGCAGTCAAGGAAGACAAGGACGACATCATATTCTTAAGAAAGATCATCGAAGGCGGCACTGATAAAAGTTATGGAATCCAGGTAGCAAGATTAGCTGGGCTTCCGATTGAGGTTGTTGAGAGAAGCAAGATAATCATGAACCGTCTTGAGATGGAGGATGAGATAGCTGAACGTGTGCATAAGGAGTTTCCAAGAAAACAGAAAAAAGAAGAATCTTTTGAACGAAAAGACCAAAGAGAACATAAACAGCTTTCTTTGTTTGACCTTTAAACTAGTTCTAGCTTCTTATAACATCTACTGAAATCCTCAACTACCTTATCCAAAGTAGAAAGAGTTTCATCAATCCTGTAGCATGAACTGAATCTTCTATACCAAAGATGCATTGACCACAATAGTTCTCTCTCTGGCTCTAGCATCTTATCAAGATATTCTTTACCCCCTTCATCAACCCTCTTGACCAAAACATTATTGTCAAGGTATAACCCAAAACCTATCGACATTCTGTCTGGAGGTGGTGTGACATTCAGAAGCACTGGCTTTATCCTGTGGTTCTCTCTCGGTGGAAAACCACGCTTATCCCTTCTGCTGTCATTAACATGATTTCTTAATACAATCGCAGCAACCCATTGATGGTTTATGTGCGTATAATTCCTGTAAATGTCAAGCTTACCATCCTTTCTTGTTAACTTCACCTTTATTTCAGGCCAGCTTGTATAATCATTCCAAAGATTTCCAGATGTCATAAGCCCATGCCTTATTGTTATGCTTGTAGGAGAACTTGGTCCATTCTCAAGTGATGGAAGGTCCATCCAAAACTTACCCCCAGGGTTTGAATACTTGAAATAAATATTATTGCTTATTATAACAGAAGCCAGTCTCCACCCTATATGTAAATCGTCCTGGGGCATTATCTTCTTTTCCTTGCCATCCTTGAAAAACCATCCATAACACGCAATGTACCTGTTCCAGTTATAATCTGACAAGCTTCTTCTTTTACCATTATCATCAACCATGTAATCATCAGCCCTCAGCTTCATCAGTGTCTGAGGACCAAGCCTGTGCTTGTGCATGTCAGCAGGTGCAATTGTTCCTGTCTCTTTATCCACTGTCTTAAGCTTATACTCCCTGCCAGCTCTTAGGATATTCATGACCCTTCCGCTTTTCTTGAAATTATCCTCTGGGTCAATTGGATGCTTCCATTCCTTAGTCTTACCATCATAGAATTGTGGATAGATTAGACTTGATTCAGGTATGATTATGCTTCTATTAGGCCTTAACAATAACGCTGCTTCTATTACCTTTTCCAGATCCTTAATCTCTGCCTCGAACTGAATTTCATGCGGAGTCAGCTTCTTGATATCCTTCTTTCTCCTACCATTCACAAGGTACTCCCATTGCAGTTTATCCATGTTATCTGGAAGGGTTTTTCGCTTTATAAAAGCTTTGAATTACCTTTTTAAACCAACAGCAAAACATTTAAACAAGAGCATTACAACTTTCTCAAGGGGGTAATATGGGAAAAATCCAGGTTTTAGATGATGAACTAGTGAATAAGATTGCAGCTGGTGAAGTTATTGAAAGGCCAGCTTCAGTTGTTAAGGAATTGATTGAGAATTCTATTGATGCAGGAGCTTCAATAATTACAATTGAACTTAAGGAAGGCGGAAAGTCATTAATAAAAGTCACAGACAACGGCAGTGGAATGTCACGAGACGACGTTGAACTTTCAATAATGCGACATGCTACCTCAAAGATCTCAACAGCTGATGACCTCTTTAACATCAACTCTTTAGGATTCAGGGGAGAAGCACTTGCAAGTATTGCAGCGGTCTCGAACCTAAAGATTATAACTAAGCAAGAAGATACATTAGAAGGCACTAAACTTCTTGTTTCAGGTTCAAAGATCCTAAAGCTTGAACCAATTGGAGCGCCTGCTGGTACAACTGTTGAAGTCTCTGACCTCTTTTTTAACACACCTGCAAGAAAGAAACATCTAAAGATTATAACAACTGAACTCAACCAGATAACTGACATTGTCACAAGGTATGCATTGATACATCCAGCTATCTCGTTTAAGCTTATACATGACACAAAGACAATAATCTCAAGCCCTGCAACTGATGACCTCTTAAACAATATTGTGGATATCTATGGAAAAGATGTCGCAAAAAACTTAATCCCAGTCAATCATGAAAAACCAAAACTTTCAATAAAGGGCTTTATCTCTAAACCTCAACTCTCAAGAGCATCCCGCGACCAGCAATCAATCTTTGTTAATAACCGCTACATAAAGAATAAAGTCATAACTGATGCACTCTATGACGCTTATCACACTTTACTACATCTCGAAAGACACCCTGTCGCCATTTTATCAATCCAAATCAAGCCAGAGCTAGTTGATGTGAATGTACACCCTTCAAAGACTGAAGTACGCTTTTCAATTGAGAATGAACTTTATGAGACAATCTTTACTTCAGTTAAAGAGGCGCTTGCTTCATCTGACCTGATTCCAGAATCTGACCCCAGCGAGACACAATCAGTGCTTGTGCAAACAGACAAACCAAAACAAAAAAAAGCTGAAAAGATTTATGAATCAAAACCAGAGCAGACCGCTCTTGCAGAAATAAAGACAGTAGTAAAAGAATCACCAAATATCCCAGAACTAACAATCCTGGGCTTAGTTCATAACTGCTATATCCTCGCAGAGGACAAGGAAGGTTTTCTTGTGATTGATATGCATGCTGCAGAGGAACGCTGCAATTATGAAAAACTAATGCAACAGTTCAAGGATAAGGGCATCATGACACAAGAACTTCTCTCTCCTGTACACTTTGAACTTACAAGTGTTGACGCTTCTATTCTAAAGGCAAACCTTCAGCTATTTGATAAATTCGGCTTTAAGATAGAAGACTTCGGCAATAATTCATTCATCTTAAGATCAGCACCTTTGGTTATTAAGAGACAACTCACAAAAGACTCTGTCCTTGATATTGTTGATGAACTTAGAAACTCAAAGTTCAAGACAATTGAGGAGATTAAGGAAAAGATCATTACACGAATGGCATGCAGAAAATCTGTCAAACAAGGTGAGAGGATTGAGAAAGCAGAGATGTACAAGATAATAAAGGAACTTCACTCATGTGAGCTTCCCTATACCTGCCCCCATGGTAGACCTACAATGATTAAGTTCACTAAAAGAGACCTTGAGAAAAGGTTTAAGAGGGTTATTTAAAAATTATTCAAACACAAGTTCTAATTGCTCATCATTCTCAAACTCACTAGCAATCTTCTTATACCATCCGTCACTTAAATCATTTTCAAGCATGTTATAAACCCTTTTATGCCCAATCAAATCACCAAGCAGGTTCTTGAACTTGAACAGCATCATTGTCCTGAAATAGCTAACATCAATATCAATCTCATCTAGGCCGCAGACATAGTACCTAACTGTTTTCTCAGTTTTTTTATCAGACATATCAAAGTACCTTCTCCCTGTATTTCTACATCTCTTGAAACTCTCAACTGCACCAAACTCCTTTGCCTTTTTTTCATCAATAAAGAACCTTACTTTCTCTCCATTCTCATATGATTCAAACCTCTCAGAACTTTTTATGTGGTACAGAAGATGTTCTTTTGGACATTTATGATTAAAGAAAAACCCAGGATTCTCATCATCATACATCTCAAGAAGGTCAAACTCGTTCTTTAGGTAATGGAAAGCTTCCTCATATTCCCCATCTAATAACATCTCAATTGTATCCCTAAGGCAGTCAATCTCAAACACTGTCATGTTATGTGTTGCTTTCCTGTCCTTCTTAAACCCTCTAAGATATCCATGTTCTCTATAAAATAATCTGTCATTCATATGTAGAAGCACAGGAATGTTCTTTAATTGTATGACCTTCTCAAGCTTGCTTACATCTCCTTTAAGGTAAAGCATCTGTCCGCTCTGCTTAACAACCTCAACACCACAATTCTCAAGTTCACTTGAAAACTCCTGAAGATAATCTCTTAGACCCTTATCAATCTCTTCTGCATCAACAAGATAATTCCCCTGAATCTTAGAATTAAGGAAATTTACCTTAAGATGCGAGACTTTATAGCTGATATAACCCTCAATAAACTCATCTGTAAAATTCTTATCCTTTTTCTGCCCACTTAGTTCATCTACAATCTCGTAAAGCTTCTTTCTTACACTAACAGCAAGGCTTTGATAACTCTTAGTCTCTTTCCTGCTCTGGTTAAATGCATGATTAACCTTCAAAAAGAAATCTTCTGATAGTGTATGATATCTCCTTAATCTTTTTACAATCTTCTTCAGATCTTTACCTTTCTTTATCTTATCCTCTTTAGCCCTCATATACCCCCCATAATCAACAATAAGGTAATTACATAGTGCATCTGCATACTGGCTTAGTAGAAACTTTCCAAGCTTATCCTTTTCATTCTCAACCCCCATTACAACTAAATCCATCCATGGAAACCTGTCAGGATGTCTTACTTGCTTGAAAAATGCAGGATAGATTGGAAGATAAACCTTAGTGACATCCTCAACCCTTCCCTTGACCTCATTTAAGTTAAGATACTTCTTCATCATGATCTTAACCCTTTGCTTTGCAAGCTGTTCAAGGTCGATATTCTGACTATACTTCATAAATGCACTCTCCCTATAATTCCCAACATTCCAGAAATATTCTCTCTCCTGCGCCAAGTTAGCCTGGTTAGGAGAATGCATCAACTTAGGTATATCGATCCACAGTATCTGGCTTAATCTGCAGTAATGCCTGAAACCTCTCTGGAATACTTCTGAATTTTTTATCTCAAGCATTACATTGACATCATCGCAAAGATACTCTGCTATTGTCGTTGCTGCCTCGATTCTCTCCTCCAATGGAAGCTCCATGTTCTTGCACTTAAGTTCAAGAGCAGCCATCTCATCATAACTTATTGACTTTGAGAACCGTTCATCTCCTAAAAGCTCTTTTGCAACATTCTCAAGCTTCTGGTTTATCAGATATTTATATTGTGTCTTGCCCCATCTTAGAAGATCAATTACCATCCTGCCGTCTAAACCGATTCTCTCAAAAAAGTTCATTGAACTCTTCATGACCGGCTGGTTCTCATGCATACCTATCCTGAAATCACCATGCTCCCTTAACTTGATAAGGTCAAACCTTGTGTTATAAGTGCTTACTATGAATGGATCCTCTCGTAATATGGACTCTTTCAAACCTTTCACAAGTTCAAATTCATCCTTATATGAATAAATCTTATATCCATTAAATTCATCAACACTTAATGGATAAAGACAGTGAATCTCTTTTGTTGTTCTAATGCCTTGATTGAATATTACACCAACCCATGATACCTCTGGATTATCTGTCATAAACAACGGAACCTCAATGTCAAGGAAACACCATTTCTGGTCCCAGAAATCCATATAATTCATCATCCTCCTGAAAAAAAGCCTTTCTTTAGAATCAAGATATATCTCCTGAACATTATCCTCAAGATTCACTTTAGACCTTGAATTGATTTCTGCAAGTATCTTGTTTAATTCTAATCTTTTTTCAGATATCTTCAATCTTTTCTCTTCAAGTTCAGGCCTTAGTATCCTTTCTGCTTTCATAAGAGCCTTGTAATGCCTTGTTGTCATTGCCTTCCAAGACTTAGGATTATCATATTGCTCCTTTACAACACTTTCAACATCTCCCCTAAGCATTGCCAGTGATTCATTGATTTCTCTCTGAAGTTCAAGAGCTTTCATGATTCTAGAATCCTGTTTAAGCACAGCACCCATTGGATTGATGTTCCACATTGACTGCTTCTCATAATTCATCCGTGCAAACTGTTCAGGAAGTGCATCCTTTAGGTTTATATCTCCAATCAACTGTACAATATTATACTTCTTAACTCTTCTAGGGGTAAGAACTTTATGTTGTGATAGGGCGTTATCGTGCCTAAGAAAATCCAAAAGCTCAGCCTTTTCTCTAGGGTTTAAAATCTTGGTAGTGTGCGTATGCTCATACCTATCCAGGAAAACACTCCCAAGATGTCCATTTTTGTCCCTGAAACTTAGAAATGGTTTAAGCTTCTTTTGGTCTATACGCCTCTCTGATAGTATTATATAATCAATGTTCATATAACCTGGAACACTAATTTTGTTTAAAAGAATTTATCTACTCAATTATCCACTCAACTTCTTTGTCAAGGTTTTCCTGCTTGAAAAGGTCCCACTGCTTCCTGTTAATTCCGCAGTTTTTCTGGAAATCCTTAAACCCAAGCTCTTTGTTCTGGCGAAGCTTAAAGCACAAGAACTCTTTGAAGGTATTTAATTTACTTGGATCTAAATCCAGTCTCTCAAGCTTAAAATTATGATTCATATAGGTAATGATTACTGTGTAATTTATAAAGATTTTGCTACTGAAACTATTATGAGGTAGTAAATAAAAATAGTTTTAAATAGCTTTCTCTTTAGCCCGGATATGCACCAAAACATTAAAAAATCATTATATTTCTGCTTACATTATGCAACTTCCAACAAGAGAGCAGTGTTTTGATATTATGAAACAAAGACTGCCTGACAGGATGATATCTCATGCCATGACTGTCAACAAGATAGCAATGTTTGTAGCTCAAAGATTTATTGAAGCAGGATTTTCTATAAACCTTGAACTTCTTGATAGAGCCTCACTTCTGCATGACATTGGAAAGTTCGAGACTTTAGGTACTGACTTAGACCATCATATAAGAGGAAAAGAGATAATTTCAGAGCTTGGGT
>JAHWHG010000019.1 GCA_019323515.1 Candidatus Woesearchaeota archaeon | reverse complement strand
TTTATTTATTTATTTATTTATTTATTTATTTCTTCTTATAACCTAAATCATCCCAGTTCTTGTCAGAAGCAGCCTTTACTCCAGAACCAGACTTATAAATCTTTTGCGCTTCCTTGTTTTCATACTTTGAATCAGTATTTGACCTTTGATATCCATCCTGAATCTTCTGAAGTTTTTCATCAACTAAATCTTTAGGAGTATCATACATAGTGGGATGTTCTGAAGCTTCAGGTTCCTCGCCCTTGACAGTTTCTTCAAGCGTATCAGATTCTTCAATATCATCCATCATCTTCTTGATATCCTCATCTTCCTGCCTGTGAATCTCTTCATTAGTCTTTTTTATCAACTCCTCAGCAGCCAGTATCTGTTTCTCTTTCTCTTTTCTAAGCTGTAATTTTAACTCCTCTAACCTCTTTAGACGTTCCTCTGGTGAAAGCTTTTCAAGTTCCTCCACAATTACTTCTACCATGATAACATCCCATGTGCTTTCTTAAAATTTTTATAGGTCTCCCACATTGCTTTCTTAGCTATCTTAGCAGCACTTTCCTGATCCAGCTTAGACAAATACGGAGAAGGCTTTTCTGGTTTTTTCACTTTGTCCTTTTTAGGGATTAATGCTTTGAAAGGTCCAAGCATCCCTCTTAATGTCTTGCTTATCTCTTCCCATACATTCTTTTCTGGAGGTTTTTCTTCTTTTTTCTTGCCAGCAATTGAAACCTCAATAGCCTCGCCAGCTTCTTCAAGATAATTCTCTAAATCCTTGCCAAGAGCAGTCAATGATGCTTCGATTGAACCGCTTAAGGATTTCAACAACTCTAGGTCCTCCTCCTTCTTCATATCAAGATAAGCCTGTACCTGTTCAGCTGTCCAGGCATATGCCCTGAAATTAATATCAATCTTACCTACATGCAAAGGTCCTTTATGCCGATACTCCTCTGGCTGCATGAACGGCATTGTAGGACTGGTCCTGTGTAGGAAATTTACAATAACCACAGCATAATAATATGTTCCAGCCTTTTTCTTTGCCATAACCTCAACCTCAAGCATCGAACCTTCAAAAGCTGATACCAAATCAGGACTCTCCATCCTCTTAGTATCCATTGAAAGCATCTGCGTATACTTCATATAAGGCCTTAACCAGTTTATGTACATCCTTATTACTTCATAATGCTGCTTAAGAAACTTCAACCTCCATTTTCTTGTTACATCAAGTTCATAATAAGTTTTTTCTTTCCAGACCATGAAAGCCAATAACTTTCTCTTTAAGATAGCCTTGACCCTTTTATTGACAGGCACAGTCTCAACAAGCTCATCTACCTCATCACTTGTCTTTGGATTAATTGAAAAGAAAAGATCTTTAAGAGTCCTAAAACCGACTTGTTGCGCCATGCCTATGACTGACAAAAAATTCTTTGAACCACCCTCTACAACATCAACATAAACCCCTTTAAGTGTGACCATGGCACTTTTATCGCCTTTCGCAGCCTTATTATAAAAATCTAACCTTTCATCCAAAGCCCTTAACTCCCTTACAACCTGGAACAAACCTTTCACCATGTCACCAATATATTTAAGGTACTGCGCAGCCCTGTCCTGCATCACACCTAATCTTGCTGAAGCATGTCCAAAAAAGCTCGAGCTTTGCGATGCAGCAAACACATCATGAATCTTAACAATATCAGGAAACCCCCAATCATTCCTCAGACTATTTAATACCCAGAAATAAGCCTCCTCAACATTTGCAGTGTGCGACTCCATAATCAGCCTTAGGTGTTTCAAAGGCGTTGGATAGCCTGTGTTAACAAAACTACCCTTGAAAGCCTCAAAAGATTCTTGGTCTGCATCTCCAGCTTCTGCTATCTCATCAATCTCTTCAGGCTTTTTTCCAGCATACTTATGAGCAGCACCTGATGCTATGAATCCATGCTTAATTAACAGCTTTGCATCTACCATAAAAGACTGTTATATAAAATCACTTTATAAACATTTCGCATAATTTATTAATATGTATACATTTAAAGAATCCGGTGATGTAAATATGGTTTTATTCAGCAGTTTATGGATAGTAGTTCTGTTATTGATTTTAGCAAGTTTGAAAGTAGTTAAAGAATACGAACGCGGAGTTGTCTTTACACTTGGGAAGTATACTGGCATAAGACAGCCAGGGTTAAGACTTATAATACCAATAATCCAAAGCTGGGAAAGGATCGACATACGTATCAAGACAGTCGATGTCCCAAGCCAGGACTGTGTATCTAAAGATAACATCTCAATCAAGGTGAACGCTGTTCTTTATTACAGGATTGAGAAAGCAGAGAAAGCAGTGATTGAGGTTGAAAATTATAGATACGCAATGGCACAGCTTGCACAAACTACTATGCGTAACATTGTAGGAGAGTTTGAGCTTGACGACATCCTACAGAAACGAGACAACATCTCAAAAAAGATAAAGTCTATAGTAGACAAGGACAGCGACCCTTGGGGGATTGATGTTACTAAGATAGAAATCAAGGATATCGAACTTCCAATGGAGATGAAGCGTACAATCGCAAAAGAAGCTGAAGCTGAACGTGAGAGAAGAGCTGTCGTGATCAAGGCTGAAGGTGAGGTAACTGCTTCAAAGAACATGGCAAAAGCAGCAGACACATTGGCAAAAGCACCTGGAGCGCTTCATTTAAGGACATTGCAAAGCATAAACGACATGAGCTCTGACCAGAGCAACACAGTAATCTTTACAATTCCGCTTGAAGTCCTTGAATCATTTGTAGGCCATAAGAAGAAAAAGGAATAAACGATTTTTTATTTTTTTTATGATTTCATTTTTATAATTTAATTCTTTTTTCGATTAAAAAAACTTTATCGCACTATCAACACTCAACTGTATAATCAAAATAATCATCCCAAGGATTCTCAAGTTCCATCATCTTCTTCTTTGAGAACTTCTCAAAATACCTTCTAAACGGCCTCATAGAATTCCCATGCGCAGATATTGCTACATTAATTTTCTCTTTTTTAATCTTCTTTAACAAATCCTTGATAAAGCTTAAAACTCTTTTCTCAACAGCTTTTATGCTTTCACCTCCAGGCGGAGGGACACCATAACTCCTATGTATTATCTTATACTCAGCCTCACCAACCCTTTTTATGAACTCTCTCCTTTCTTTACCCCTAAGATGATCAATCTTATGCCATTGTAGAAGCGTTTTATAACTGTCAATACCCTCTCTCTCAATAAATGCCTCATGCGTCTTACCTTCAATCTCACCATAACATCTCTCAATCATCCTGTTATCAGTTATTACCTTCTTACATTCTGGGTGATACCTCAAGACAATCTTCAATGTATCCTTAGACCTTGACAATTTAGTCTGATAAGCGACATCTATCCTTTTACCTTTTAACAACCTTGCAATCTTTGCAGCCTGGTTCTTGCCTAAAGGCGTTAACCTAGAATCCTTCCATCCTGTAAACTTCTTGTCCCTGTTATAATAAGTCTGTCCATGCCTGAACAGGTAGATGTGACATTTCATAGCATATACCCTAGAAGTTATAGTATTTAAATATTACCACAATCTTTATAAATAAACCCCTTTTCTTGAATATTATTGGCTGAATGCTGAGGCTGTTTAATGTTCTTCAGCCCAAACTAAATACAGTCCTCGGAGGTATAAGGAAGATGGAATTCAAGATTGTAATATCTGACCCAAAGTCTGGCAAAAGTGCCCAGAGAGAGGTCAAAGACCAGAACGCTAAATTTTTTTCAGGCAAAAAGATTGGCGATACATTCAAAGGTGAAGCAATTGACATGCAGGGTTACGAGTTTGAGATAACAGGCGGCTCTGATTACTGCGGATTTCCCATGAGAAAGGGGATACCTGGTCCTGTAAGGAAAAAAATCTTAACAGGAAAAGGAGTTGGCTTCACCATCAAAGGAAAGAAACATCATCGTTACAAGAAAGGTCTAAGGAAAAGAAGAACTGTATGCGGTGACACAATCCATGCAAAGATTGTACAGATTAACCTCAAAGCCACAAAGATAGGTAAAGACAACATATTTGAAGAGAAGAAAGAGGAAGCTGCACCAAAAGCTCCTGCAGAAGGCGAAGCAAAGCAAGAAGAAGTAAAACAAGAAACAAAAACAGAAGAGACAAAAGAGACTGAATAAAAATGAAGCTCGACATTAAATCAATTCCAAAAGATGAAATAATTGCATATGGAAGCATCGGCTTAGGCATATTATTCATCTTAATCGCTGTAATAATCTGGTAAAAACATGGCAAAGAAGAAAGACACTGAACAACCTGTAATCAACATTGGCTTAGTCGGTCATGTAGACCACGGTAAAACTACTCTTACTGAGAAATTATCAGGGAAATGGACAGATACACATTCTGAAGAGATCAAGCGCGGAATCACTATCAGGCTTGGCTATGCAGATGCTATGTTCAGAAAATGCAAGTGTAAAGGTGTTGCTTCTTACACTGTAAAGGAAAAGTGCGACAAGTGCAACTCAGAATCAAAGGTCCTGAGAAAAGTAAGCTTTGTTGACGCTCCAGGCCATGAGAGTTTAATGGCAACAATGTTATCAGGTGCCACAATTATGGACGGCGCCTTATTGTTAGTCGCTGCAAACGAGCACTGCCCTCAACCTCAGACTCGTGAGCACCTAATGGCTCTAGAGATTTCTGGGATAAAGAATGTCGTGATTATCCAGAACAAGATTGACCTTGTGACTGAAGATGAAGCTCTCAAGAACTACGAAGAGATTAAGGAGTTCCTTAAAGGGACAGCATATGAAGAAGCACCTATCGTGCCAATCTCAGCAAGGTTAGGCATAAACCTTGATGTTCTTATCGAAACAATTGAAAAGTATATCCCAACACCTAAACGCGACCCTAAGGCAAACCCTATGATGCTTGTTGCAAGATCATTTGACATAAACAAGCCAGGCTCTGACCCTCAGAAGATGGTTGGAGGTGTTCTTGGCGGTGCACTGACTCAAGGCGTGTTCAAGAGTGGCCAGGAGATTGAGATCAAGCCAGGATATAAGGTTGAAGAGAAGAACAAAGCAGTATGGAAACCTATCAAGACAAAGATAGTGAGTCTAAAGACAGGAGGCTCTGATGTTAAGGAAGTATCACCTGGCGGTTCTATTGGTGTCCTTACGTCACTAGACCCAGCGATTGTAAAGTCAGATTCATTAGCTGGAAGTGTTGTTGGTCTTCCTGGGAAACTGCCTGCTGTACTTTATGATTTGACACTTGAAACCCATCTTCTTGAAAGGGTTGTTGGTGCAAAAGAAGATTTAATTGTTGATCCTATCAAGTTCAAGGAGATACTCATGCTCAATGTAAACGCTTCAGCCACTGTTGGAGTTGTCTATGAACTTCAAAAGGATAGGATTAAATGTAAACTAAAACTTCCAGTGTGTGCTGATTCAGGTGCAAGGGTTACAATTTCTAGAAGAGTAGGTAACAGGTTTAGGTTGATAGGTTTTGGGATTATTAAATAAATCTATAGCAAAACAAGAACAAAACTAAATCTCCTTCTCAGATGAAAAATACATAAGACCTTTAGAAAAACTTTTAGAAAAATCTGGTAAGGCATATCTGGTCCTGAATCTCTTCATATACTCCTCTCTTGCTTTCTCCCTGTCCCGTTCCATCTCATACTCAACATACTCTTTATTCAACCTGCGCCTTGTCATGAAATAACAATCAGCTAATTTGACACCGCTGATATAATAGAAAAGGTCACCATGATTCTCAGAGTATGAATCAACCATAATTTCTCTAAGATTAATCTCATTATCAATCATATAATCAACAGCTTTCCTTGTATAAAGTGCTTCTGTCTTATTCATTGAATCTTTTATGTAACTTGAAAGTACCCTTTGTCTAACAAGATGAAAGAATAGATTCATCTCCAGACCCTTACTCATTTCATGGTACATCCTAATCAGATATGTTTCCCTTAGGTTAATAAAACCTTGAGCATTTGATTCTGAAAGACTAAACCAGTCGCCAAATGTGCCCTGACTATCATTCTTCCATTTATATGAAAATTTAAGAGGTTCTTTATCTAATGCATTTGCAAGCACCTCATCAATCCCTTTAAGAAAGTTCATGAAGTCAACATATATCTGCCCTGCATTAATACGGTTCGTGATAGCTTCTAACCTTAAAACATCTAAATCATCAAAAGAATTGATAGTAGCATCTCCTTTAACACCGTCAGCAATTAAATCAAAGATTGTTGTGTCCCTAAATAAATCTGTAGCGTATGCGCTCACTTTGCTTGATTTTTCCTGGAAATATCCTTTACAAGAAGATAATGCATTTCCCAAGTATTCAGTAATTGTATGAGCCTTATCTGCAGCTCTTTTTGTGATAGGCTCACTCGGCACTAAAGCATTCTTAGTACTTTTAATAAAACTTAAGAATTCTTCTGTCCCGTGCACAGCATCATTTTCAATCCCTTTTGCTTCAGATAAGCGCGCTTCTAACTTTCGATGTTCTTCGCGTAATGCCCTTAACTTATCACTCTTCTCTTTATCCTTCTTTGCACGCGCCTCAGCGATCTCCTTCCTCTTATTATCTTCAAGTCTCTTGACCTCTTGCCTTCTCTTCTTATCTTCAATCGCCCTCAACCTTTTTTTCTGTCTCTCCTGCTTTGCAGACTTTAATCCATCGCTAAGAATGCGATATTCGTTACCGACAAAGTTCCTAACCTTACATGCATGCTTGCCATAATTCAAAGGATTGAACAGATAACCTAATGGCTTGACTCCATCCTCAAATACAATACCTGCAAGCTCAGAAACCCCTGAACAAAATGCTTCAACTGTCGCTACTAAAGCTTTCCTGCAGTTTCCTCCAAACTCTTTAACAGCTGTAGCGGTATTGTACAACTTCTGCTGAACATCAAATTCACAGATACTATCACGCGTACGTACAGCCAAATCCCTCCCTGACTTATAGACATGGAAATCTTCAAAAGGACTGTTAGTTCCTCTTAACTCAGTCACAATTGCATGAGTCCAGCCAATTGGAGTCATCCCATATAATAATAGTGCGGCATTTTTAGCAAATGCACCTAAATGGTTCAAGTAATCCTCAGCAACTTTAATGTCTCGCAATGCTGGCAGGTCACGCTCAATCCCTCTTAATTTATCCTTGATTGTTGCTGCTATCTGATTTGAGGTAAAATTAACAAAATATGTTTTATCTTTACTCCAAGGAGCGCGCACATCTGATGTACAGCCTACCTTGCCCTGCAGCATTAGATTAACCAGTTCCTCAATTGATAACATCTCCTCATCATCTATCTTAACTTCTGCTTTTCCATAATAAGAATCCACTTCTTTGTAGAGGGGTCCAAACCCCAAAAGTGACCATAAAGAATCATCAAGAACCTTTATCTTTCTACCAGAAACAATTGTCTCATAATGTCTAGCAGGTATAATCCTCTGCTTCATAATCCTGCTCAGGAACCTGTCCTGTTCAATCCTTGACATGTACTTGCTGAAAACTTCTTTCTGCTTAGCTATCTTTTTTTCCTGCCTCTTTCCTTCAACATCCTGGTAAAGATTCAACACTTCAAAGAGCTTTTCTCCTGCCCATCTAGTAAGATAGTATGGTAAGCCAACAGAATACTTAACTTTATCTAAAGCATACCTCCCACATTTAGTTGCTCCCTCTCTAACATTCCTGCCAATTCCAATCAAACCCGCAACTAGCGAACTAAGACCCAAATCAACATGCACAGTTTCAGTTGAAGGTCTTGTTGCAGGAAGATTCTTTGGCTTGGCTTCAGTAGGAAAAGGCTCATCTTCCTTTGACTCAGGTTTAACTTCAAACGTAAAATCTTCCTGAGCCTGAACAACCTTTATCATTCTATTCTCAGGTAAAGCTAAAGGTTCAAACCCAGTCTCTAACATCCGAGCTGTTTTCCATTTTTCAAATGCATTGTTCAAAGCTTTCAAGGCTTTTGGAGTATACTTCACTGCTCCAAAAGCTGCAGCACCTGAGCCAGCAAGAACTGCTGTAACAACTGCTGCAGATGATAGAGAAGTATAAGCATAATCCGCAATCATCTGGAAATATGGAGAAGCTGCACTATACCCCAAGTATGCAGCTGAACCTAAAATAAGTGGAGCTGCTATGTAATGCAGATTCTCTCTTATCTTAATAATAGGGTTCTTGGTTGCACTTGCAATACCAGCACTTACACTAGCAGCAATATCAGAAGGCAAACCCTTTAACCTTGCACCACAATGTTGGATCCCATTTCCAACCTTAACAGGCAGGTCATGCACAGCATACTCACTTTTCTCAATAAAAAACGCTCCTGCATTTCTTGCAGCAACCTCAATACTGCTCACTAATGAATCAAGACCTGCCAAGAGATTTTTAGAACTCCGAACTGGAACCAACTGGTCTTTAGTTGACCCTGAGAACAGGTCAGCAATAACACAAGCTGTGTAACCTTTTGAGTGATATAGCACTGATGGATCATTTACCAGATGGTCAATGAAAAGTTTTTCAAAAGGTTCATACATAGCTTCAATAACAGCGGGTTTATGGTCAGCAATGATATTATTCCTTCCCTTGGTTTGTGTAATAAAACCAGGAACATCAACCCAGAAATCAAGACCAGTAGTTTTCAATGAATCGAACAACTTCTTATGGATTGTTTCCTCCTGAAACTGGCAGTCCTCATATCTTATGAACTGACCATGCTGAGTAAATACAATCTTGTCAAGGTTATTATCCCTAAACCAGTATCTTTCATCGCTTGTTCCTTTAAGGTTACGCTTTGACACGGCAAACCTAAGCTTCCCAGTCTCATTGCCTATCTTCATGCTCTTCTCAGCAACATATTTATACTCTTCTGAAATTGAATTTATTTGGACTGCAGAGTCGCCATGCTTCAATATCAGTTTGACATCCCAGCTATCCATCCAGCCCAGATATTTGTACAGGTGTTCTCTTATCGATTCAAATGAAGATAAATTAGATGGAATAAACGCTGTAACCTCAGTACCATGCTCATCACGTGATGCATAAGCATTCCTTCCCTCAGGTTGGATCACTGCATTCCATTCAACCTTACCGTCAACAACCTTATCCTGATAAATCAAAACCTCATTACTACGTTCATTGTACTGAGTCTTTGATACAACCTTGACAAGCTCAGCAACATCAGCAATCGACCACCATCCAATTCCATGCTCGCCAATCTTAGTAGGATCAAACTCCTTTGTAGAATTGTAAGGTATCAGCAAGTCCCTGACTATCGTATTAATATCCATCCCTAAACCACAATCCCTTGCAATAAGCTTTAAACCCCCATTATCATCATGTTCGACTATAAACTCAACAGTCTTTTCATTGCAGTCAGGGCTATAAGCATCTCTTCCGTTCTGGCCAAGCTCTCTTAGCATTGCATGCCTCTCTCCCATCTGTGCTTGGATAGTTTTTCTTACAATCTCCCTGAACAGGTTAGGGGTTGTCACCTCTTCCTTAGTCTTCTGTATAAGTTCTTCGAGTGGTTTTGTAGAAGGATAACGCCTGTTTGGAATCGCTGCAATCAATTCATCTAACCTTCCTGTCATCTGCATCATGACAAGGTCAGAAATCTTTAAGGTAAAAGGTTCCATGTCTGACTTAAGGGTATTTAACTCCCTCTCCAGCAACTTCCAATTAATCTGTGGCATTCAACAATCCTCCATATAACCTTGCATCATCTTCAGCTTTGGCAAGTATAGAGCAAATACACTTCAATTGATGAGAAATATCTTCACTCCGGGATTCTTTCTTGACGGCATGCATCAAACCTTGCTCTAACAAGAAATCTGTCATGAGTGAATAAACTTTCATATCATCATAGTCACCAGTAACTCTAGGCAGACTAACATTGATTGATAAGATACCGTCAGAAAAATAAAAAGCACTGCCTCTATTCTCAACCTTAACAAGATTAACGCAATTAATCTTTTGATACAGCTTATCCCAATAAGATGGAGATTTCTTGGTATATATGTAGAGTGAACAATCTTGTAAACCCTCTTTCAACCAGCGCAGGTTAGGCAAGTGCGACGCAAAACCAAATTTGGAAGTTGTATCAAACGACTCAACAAACATCATATAATCTTCTAAAATCTTGTCAACCCTTCCAAACTTCTGTTTCCAGTGCACGCATTTATCATTAGTCGTCACAATTGACTCCTTAGCTAATCTCTCACCAAAAAAATCTTCCATACCCTCAAATTCAGCTTTAGTGATTACATACTTCTTCCCTGGAGCAAGAACCTTACAAAGTTCATCAATATTATTGATATCATTCAAACCATGCAGGTCAAGGGCAGAAACCATGGACGGAATTAGGTCAAGTATTTTTTCAACATACTCGTTATCAAGTTTTTTTGTGGATATAAGTTTTTCAAGCGCAACAAAAGCTCCCTGTACACATCTCCAGTAATTGTCATCAATCTTCAGCTCATCCCTTCCTTCAGCAGGCTCAATTGCAGGCGGAAAATCAATAGTCAAATTATCACGATTATTGAACCGTCTTATCAATATCCCTTGAGAATTCAACTGCAGACCATTCGCATTCTCCTGGATATGCACCTTTTGTGTAAGCTTTCGCCCAAAGATATCAAGGTCAACATCAGAAGAATACCATTCATGCTCAGATTTATTTATCTCATTCCTATCAACAAATATTTTAGCACGGAATGACGGCATTGAACTCAAATGCCTTTTAAGATAATCATGCAGATTTTCATCAACCTTTGATTGCTGTATTGTCACCAATGTACCTTTCTTTCTCTGTGAGCCTCTCCTTATCTTCATTCTAATGTCAGAAACCTTATCACCAGTTGCATAGAACTCAACAGAGTAAGCCTCATTACCATCATCTGTGTTCACAACAATTTTAGCAGACTTAGGCTCTTTCAGGCAATATGAAAAGCTTGACAGAAAGCCGACACCAAACCTGCCAATATCTTTCAATCTGTCCTTATTTGTATTGAAGGGAATTGTTAGTAATGTAAGAATCTGGTCAAGGTTCATTGAATCCCCTTGGTCCTGGATAGAAATGTACCGCTTTCTGATCTTTGTATGAATCTGGTAATCATCAACACCCTCTGGCTTTGCATCAATTGAGTTAAGTATTATCTCAAGAACAGGCCTGTTAGCTTCAGAAAACTGTTTAACCACCTCTTCTCTAAGCACCTTCTCAAGATAATTTTTATTCTTACTTGTAATCTCTGCAACAACCTCATCAATATGCTTATTCTCCCTTATGAACTCAACTGCCTTATCCTTTCTTCTCTTAAGAAGTCCAATATTAATCCATTCAATAAGGCTTAAGTCATAGGTTCTGTTGAATATCCACATCTCAGAACTGCGAGAAGCGGGCTATTTATAAAGATAATGCGACAAAATATCCTAAAATGCCGAATTGAGCCATTAGAAGCCCTCTAGGGGGTATATTTATAACAACTTCCACACTCAGCTTTCTTATCTACTAACTTAATCAACTTGACAATCATCTTCTCATCAACCTCGTCAAGTGTCTTGAACTTAAGATGCCTCATGTATTTCCCCTGGCCTTTAAAGTTATCAGCATCCTTCTTTGACAAACCTTTCACAGAAAAACCTAAATTTACAGAATCCTTAAGACCAACAATATAAAACTTACCATACCATGCAACACCTAACTTCTTCTGCTCCTTGACCTTTACAGTCTTAAGTATTAATATCCTTAATTTCCTGCATATCTCCTTCTGAGGAGACTTCTGATTGTTGATGTATTCAGTGACTTCTTTGTTCATTTCCCAACAAACTTCAAAACCTCAAACACCAGGAAAGCTGGCCATACCATAGCTTTCAGAACACCTAAAACTCCGTTCCAAAAACCTGTTGCAGTTGAGATGTAATATACTAATGCTCCTATAAATCCAAGACCATATATTCCTCCACCGCTGCAGGATGCAACATTTGGTTTACATTTCTTCATTTTTTCACCTCTTTTTTATCCTGACACTGCTCACATCTTGCTGCGTATTTATCAACAACATGTTTTGCTATCCTGCTTAGCCTGCTATCAACTGCAACTATATAACAAGCCTCTGCGCCGCATATTGAACACTTCATTCTCTCACCTCATGATTAGTTTAAGCAAAAAACCCAAAATATCCAAATATCAGTGCTAAGATAATTGTAGTGTAAGGGAGGATCTTTGCAAGTTTTCCACTGAATACAGGTTTAGAGAACCCAAATATAGACTCAGGATAAGCAAGTATAAAGAACCCTTTCACTAATCCAACCCAGCCAATCAATGTGACAAGCACTGACCAATCATAAACCCAAACATTATGGAAATTAACTATAAGAAAACTGACAATTATTGTTATAAAGCCGAAAGCCAGCACAATCCCTGAATTGTTAAAAGTATCATTCACGATCTTCTTATAATAATCTTTGTTGAAAAGCCCTCCTAGCCCAACAGCCAAAAAAACAATAGATGCAATCTTTGCAATTAGAATAGATATTGTGTTTACCATTTTGATAAAATAATTAGATTCATAATTTATAAATGTTTGGATATATTCAAAAAAGGCCTATTTCCTCATATCACCAACTAAACTTTTCTTTTTCTAATAATCTAGACAATTTAATCGTCCTACCAGAAATATTAGGTATCTCAGCCTTAACCCAGTCATCCCAAACAACTTTTCCTTTTTTTACTACTTTTTCCCTACCAGGATAGAATAAAATTCCATAGGGAGGTATTAACAGGCCAAGATGGTTCAGGCAACTGGCCATTGCTAGTGATGCATTCAATTTTCCGCCCTCATCCTCCTTTGAAGCAGATAAAAAAGCACCAATCTTTCCCTGCAATGTATACCCTGAAGCAGCCATACATGTTAATCTATCAATAAAAGTTTTCATCAAACCAGACATATTAAACCAGTAGACAGGAGTACCAAAAACAATTATATCAGCTTTTTTAAGTTCAGGATAGATATTCTGCATACCATCTTTTTGCCTGCATGAAGACTTGCACAATTTTGGATCCTCACTGTAACAGCCTAAACAATAATTAATCTTATAATCTGAAAGGTTGATTAACTTAGCCTTTGCACCCTGCTCTTTACTGCTTGCCAGAAACTTTTTCATTAACTTAGCTGTTGTCCCGTTCTTATGAACAGAACCATTGATCACCAAAACATTTGTCATAGGTTTAAAAATAAGTTTTATAGTATTTTAAGGTTTCGATTTTAAACTTCTGCAAAGCAATAAGGAAAATCAATCCTCCTTTTTTTTATTTAGAGAAAGATATTTATATCAGTAATTGACAGAATACCTCCAAGGATATGAGATTATGATAAGATTAAAAAAAGAAACCTTAGTATGCCTGTTTCTATTATTGCTATTAGCCCCTTTTGTGTATGCAGATTGTGCTGAAGACAAAACTGCTTGTTTTGAAAAATGCAACCAGGAATGTAATCAGAAAAAATATGATTATTGTAGAAAATATGAATATTCAGGATGTGCATTAGATGTTATGTGTGACTGTAATAAATGTGAATTCTATGACTCTAAATGGTGTCCTAATGAAGGATATATGGGTTGTGCAGCAGGACCTATCAGCAAATATGAAACATGCATCAAAAACTGCCAGTCAGATTTTGAGCAGGGCAAAGATACATCTAACTGCAGGAATGATTGTAATACAGAATTAAATTCAGGCTTACAAGTTTGCAAAAATGCCCAGTGCCAAACATCTTGTACTGCGCAAGGTTATGAAAAAGGTGAATGGGCACCTTACACTTCAACAGGAGGTTATGATAGCTGTAATTGTTTAGGAGAAAAAACAACTGTCACAGAAAAATCAGAAACTACTGCTTCTGCTCCGCGTAAAAAAGTTGGTTTTGTAAAAGCAATAATGAACAAAAAAGGAGTAAGAGTATGGAGGGATAATAAATGGTTTCTTGCTGGTGTAAATACTCCTTTATTTCCCGGTGACAGGATAAGGACAGGTCCTGACTCCAAAGTTAAGTATATACTTCTTCAACCAGACGGTACACAAGACATTATAGATATACGTCCAAACTCTTTGTTTGAAGTTCCTGACACTTATGCTACAGATAAAGAAAAGACTTTGTATGAGACTTTTGGCAGTATTGTGGCAACCATATCAAGAAGGATAAGCGGAGAAAAACCAAATTTTTATGTTAAGACACCAGGAGTAGTTCTTGGGATTAGAGGTACTGAATTCTTTTTGAGTTATGATAATGTAACTAAAGAAAGTTTTGTGATGGTCAAAGAAGGAGAAGTGGAAGTAGAAGGTACAACTACATCCCTGGTCAAATCAGGCGAACAAGTTAGAGCAGTCGAAGGAGTTATTGGGAATACTGAAAAAATGGATTATGCCAGATGGGACGAGATTACAGAAGAAGAATGGGATGAAGAAGTTAGTGAAAGGTCTTATTCAGTCATTATAATATCTATTCTGGTCCTAGTTGCTGTGGCAGTTGGATACTTCGCATACAGGAAGTTTTTCAAAAAAACAACAATTTGATTAAAGAAAGAGTGAGTGAATTATAGCGCAGGACTCAATCGGTCTTGGCTATATAAAAAAGGAAAAATAAATCTATTTCTTAGAGAAATATATCAAAAATGCTCCAACAGCTATTAAGATTATTGCAACCACATACTGCGGCAGGTTTAATCCGAACAGATTAAAATAAAATCCAGGTATCAAGAACAACAATCCTGCTAAACCAATAATAATCCCAAGCACAAGCGCCCAAGTTTTCATGTTTACACCTCCTTTTGATGTATTGTTAACCATAGTTGTGAGGTATATAAGTTTTTTGTCATAGCAATGATTAATTTTAACACATAATAAGAATAGACTCAGTTATTTCTAACGCCTCCTCAAAACCCAAACCAGGATGCATAACAATCTCAACATCAACCTTTGGCATGAAATCTTTTGGAAACGTCTTGCAGACTTCAGGCCTGTCAGAATAAATACTACAAGAATCACCAACTAAAAAAGGACACACATCAGCATCAACGCACCAGTCAAGCACAACAGGCTTCATCTCTTCATCCAACATGATTTTCTTAGGTATAAACTTAATCTCAACCTTTTTCTCTCTACCTAATCTCTCAAGCCTTTCTTTCTCAGAGTTGCTAAGAGAAATAGTATACCTATGAAATGGATAAACATAAAGTACACCTTTAGAATCCCACATCTGCTTCCTTAAAGCAAGGTCCTCTTCATCAGAAAGAAAAGCTTTCTCCCTGAAATGACAGCACTCTGTGCATCTCAGGCATCCTTCTTTCTTGTTACACTTAAATCTCATAAAAGAAAACTAAAAACAGCTGTATTTAAAGCTTACTCTCTCTATAAGCCCTCAATTTCTCAAGGTTCTCTTCAGCCCTGTCAAGCAGTTTCATAAAATCTTTAATATAGGAATCTCCTGCTAATGTTGTCTTTGTAACAGAATCGACAATTGGAATATCTCCAAGCATCCGAAAATAACTCCGACCAAGATCAATCGCATTCCTTTTAGATTCATACCACTTGTTCCACTCTTCGTCACTTAATTTCACTATAGTTTCAATATCATCCCTGCTTTTATCCACATTAACATATTTCAAGGCTGAACACCATTTTGGAGCTGTCATATTCTCAAAAAACTCGAACCCTATTTAAATAGATTTATACTCTTGAATATTCACAATCTTTATATCTGTAAAAGCTTAACAAAGTTACATGAAAAAGATACTTGTCCTATTCTGTATCCTGCTTATCGCATGTCAGACTTCTATAGAACCTGAGATGCTTCCCAAAATAGAACCTTCAGTAGAACCTTCTGAACCCAATTACTTTACTCCTGGCACTTCATGGCACTGGCAGCTTCAAGAAGACCTAAAAGAATACAATGTAGATGTCTATGACATTGACCTTTTCGACACTTCACCTAAAACAATCCAGGAACTCCATGACAAGGGCATAAAAGTAATCTGCTACTTCAGCGCTGGCACATATGAAGACTGGAGACCTGACTCAGAACTTTTCCCGCAAAGAGCACTAGGCAAACCTTTAGAAGACTGGGAAGGTGAAACATGGCTTGACATAACTAACAATAAAGTAAAAGAGATCATGGAAAACAGATTAGACCTTGCAAGAACAAAAAACTGTGATGCAGTTGAACCAGATAACATTGATTCATACACACAAGACACAGGATTTCCAATAACTTATCAAGACCAACTCAACTACAACATCTGGCTCTCAGAACAAGCGCATAAAAGAAACCTAAAGATAGCTCTAAAGAATAACCCTGAACAAGTAACTGATCTTCTAAACCATTTTGATTTTGCAATAGTTGAGGAATGTTTTGAATATAATGAATGCAACCAATACCTCCCATTTATAAATCAAGGAAAAGCTGTGTTTGCAGCTGAATACAATCTGGAACTAGAAGAATTCTGTGAAAAAGCAAAAAACCTCAAATTCTCTGCTTTAAAATTAGACCCAGAGCTTAATGGCTCTAGAATTATATGCAACTAGAATTATAAGAAATATAAGAAATATAGAAATATTTATATATCAGGCATACTATACTTATATCTGTGGGGAATATATGAAAAGATCTGTTATACAGCTAGCCAAAAAGACCCTGGTTGTTTCTCTGCCAAACAAATGGGTTAAACAGTATTCTATTGAAAAAGGCGACGAGCTTGAACTTGAAGAGTTGGAGCATGAACTTGTTATAAGGACGAGAAAAGACCCAGTACTTGATAAAAAGATTGACATTGATGTCACAAGCCTAGATGCAAGCCTTGTAAAAAGCATACTCGGAATTCTTCATAAGTCAGGCTATGATGTTGTCAATGTCCGTTTTGGTGATTCTGAGAGTGTCAGGACAATCCAGAACACAGTCAACTCATTACTGATTGGCTATGAAATCATTGAGCACACCCCAAAAAATATCCTGATAAAGAACATCTCATCTGGTTATGAGGTAGAGATTGACAATATCTTAAGAAGAAACTTTCTTATCACATTATCACTTGCAAAAGAGACCCTTCAAAACTTTAAGAGAAACACTTCCTACAAGCTACAGGAACTTCTAACATTAGAAGAGACAAACAACAAACTCACAAACTTTTATCACCGGATACTTCACAAACGCCTTAGCAAAGACATAAGGGTTTCATTCACTTATGTGATCACATGGATACTTGAAAATATCTGCGACGATTTCAGGGAAATCTGCAAGTATTACAGTTCCTCAGAACTAAAGCTTAGCAAAGAAAGCCTCGACATTATGGAACGTGTAAACTGTCATATTGAAGGCATGTACCATCTATTCTATAAATATAATTACAAACAACTCACAACCCTTATGCACCAGGGAAAAGAACTCAAGCGTGACCTCCATAAACATCTTAAACTCTGCTCACCTGAAGAAAGAACTCTATCAACATATCTTTTCACAATAACCCAGCGCGTTAACGAGACTTGGGGTTCTATCACAGGTTTGCACTATTGACTCTCTCAATAAAATCATAGAACATGTACCTTTTCATAGGTTTTCTTTTTGTAGTACCATACATCCCTGGCAATCTGTTCGGAGTATACTTAAACCCATGCCAATCACTACCACCAGTCACAAGAAGCCCATACTTACGTGCAAGAAATAGGTAATAGTTAATATCACTCGGGTCATGTTTAGTGCAGAAAACCTCAATACCATCTAATTTATACCCTTTCAATGAAGCTATTTCCCTCTCTCTAAGGCCACTTTCACCTGGATGTGCTAACACAGCAATACCACCCATTGTATGGATATGCGCTATTGCTAATTCAGTATGGATTGATTCTTTCTCGCAACTTGACCTCCAGTACTTCTTACCAGGTTCAAAATCAACATACTTATCTAACTTATCCTTGACTGCATCATAATGCACAGTGTCTCCTGCAAGAAATATCTTATAAGCTGATACCATGTTCAGTAGATTAACACGTGCATGCTTATTTATCACATCAGCAAGATAAGCACCAACCTCACCCCATAGTATTATGTCTTTATCATTGGCAAACTTTTCTAAATCTTCATAAGTAAAGGTTATTGGTATTCTTTTATTTCTTTTCTTTAGACAGATTTGCTGTTCTTTATCATATGTTTGCTCACATAGCCTAATCGTCTGCTTAACCTTTGCTTCATTAAACTCAACCAGATAATTAATAAATTCTATAGGACCTTTACTTAGGTCTATGTTATAACCAATGATATGAGTTCTTTTTTCTTCATCATCAGGGTCTAATGAGGGGTTTGCATGTTTACAGGTTATCTCAATTCCTGGTAACACACCTAGTTTATACCTTCGCTCCAGTTTCCTTTGATCATACTCAGGCAGCTTATTATGGTCAGTTATAGATAGCATCTGTAATGAATAATCATTACGTTTCTTCTTTTTAGAGCAATGGAATGCTACCTCTTCTGGTTGATACTGTCCGTCGCGGGTTGAATGTAGGTGGAAGTCAACTTTATCATCTCTCCTTGAAAAAAATTCATGTATTAAAGTTAAGTCTCCATCAGCAGGATTCCCAGTTACACCTAACTTAAGTTTCTCCAAAAACTCTATAAGTTCCTTAAAACCTTTCTCATTCTTTCTTATCTTATTAATTCCATAGATTAACCCTCTTTGGTTTCGAGGGATCTTCTTGACATGCTCTGCTTTATTACCCATTTCAAAAAAGTTTTGCTCACAAGTAAGAAGCATTTCATAAACCGACTTAAACAAAAAGTCAAGATGGTGATTTAGGTTCCTCTTATCCTCCTGGTCACCTAACTCTCCTTCCCAATAATGCTTGAAATATCTGGAGTGCCTATAGAACGAACCAAAAGCTTTGGTCAATTTAATCCTATACCTCAAATTCTGGGCAAATGAAGTATCGCCTGACTCCTTGAACTGTCCGCAGATTTCTTTAGTGATATCATTAATTTTCTGGTCCAAGTCATCATAGGACTCAGGGTTAGCTCTTGCCTTGCGTTTGTAGAGTGCACGGGCTTCATTGATTTTTGAATGGATAAAATATTCCTGTCTCCTTAATACCAACTCCTCATCCCAATCATCTTGCATGGCACATGTCTGGGGAGACTCAGTGATAGCAACAAGATCATCAACAACAAAGGTGTTCCTATAAGCTTTTTCAAAGTCATAATTGTACAGGAACTGACATATATCAGTGAAAGGCATATTGTTCTCAGCAAGCTTTGAAAAAAGCTCATCACTAAATCTGTCAAAACCTTTAATATAATCAGCGTCTGCATTAAGTGCAATTCCATGTGCATCTTGCAGATACCTAGACAACCTTCTGAATGAGATACTGTAATTTCTAAGATTTCCATCCCTGAAAAATACATCCTTTGTCCGCGCAAGCAATGACCCAATATCAGACAATAATTGCCTTAAGTTATCAGAAAGCGGCATATTATAAGCCTTACCTAAAGTTTGATATGACTTAACAATCTTCTCTGAGAGGTCAATGTCACAGAGTGCATCTTTCTGTTGTGATGTAGCATTAGACTGGAAGAACGCAAGGTCTTTGACACATCTCATTATAAGACTACTCTTCAGCTCACATAGCTCCTCAGAGTGAACTGAGCCACCTTCTATGCATTGATTGATATAATCCAGGAACTCATCAAGTCTCGGCCCAAAAATCATGTCTGTGACATTCGCTGAATTTTCACTTAAGGTATTATCGCGTTCTACTTTAATATCAAAAGAGTAGAGCCTTTGAGGAGTTTTCATAATCCCTCCTGTATCTGTGGTAATTTCAGGGAATTTAAGCCAGCTCGCCTCAACAGCAGCAACCTTACTGCAAGCAATCTCTCGCAATCTATAGATTTTTACTATGTTATTCCCGTCAAGTATATTTTCGTCACCAAGCTCACGCAACCTAGAAATCAAAGCCTTGGAAGAATTTACAAACATCTTAATTACTTCATTGCTTGACTTCAAAGCACGCTTTGGAAAAAATTCCATGTAATAATCCTCTGAAGATATGTCTCTAAGGATGTAATGCTTAAAGGCCTCAAATTCATCAACCCCCCTCTCAGCTTCATTAATTACATGTTTAATCGCTTGTTCTATTGACTTAAGGTATTCTTTTCTCAACTTTGCAGGCACATTATCGGCCCTTATGGAATCTGCTTCCTCGTAAACATCCCTGATTTCATTGACATAAAAAATCTCTGCACTAGCTGACTCTTTGTCTTTACCTTGAGCATAAAGTTCTTCAGACCTTCGATATTCAATCGCCCTCGTATCAGGACCTAGGGATAACAATCTCTTTGTATGCCTAAAGCTTTTCCTTTTCCTTGGCCTTCTGCTTCCTTTCAAAACCTTAGTAACCTTTGATAATCCTTCTAGCGCAGCAATCATAGCACTTGTTTCATTGAGATTATGCTGTAGCTGATGGTTAAGATATCTTTTACCACCAATCTGAATACCATCCAATGCACTGAACCTTGTCTTAAGGATTGGAAGAAGCCTGAACACGCTTGCAAAAAATCCAACGTCTGCTTTAGAACGATAATGAAAATGAAACCTTGTAAGGTATGAAGCCAGAAATCTTTCAGGGTATTCAAACATGATAAGATCCGGGTCAATGTCAAGCATAAAATCTTTCTCAAGCCCTACATCAATAACTTTCTCCTTGACCCAGTTAAGTTCATAATTGATTTTATCTAATATTGTGTTGATGTTATCAATTGAAGGTACAACCTTTTGTCCATCATCCTCTATCACAACCCTGTCATCAAGGGTCATCCTTCGGACATTCTTAAGACCTGAGAAATAATTATAAAATCTCTGCTTTACACTCCTTAACTGCTTTTCTTCAATCTTTTCATAAAGGGGTAGGTGCGCTTTGTCAATATCCTTCAAGAATACTTCAAGATACTCAGGACCTTTGTAGATAAAACTTTTCAGCCAGTCAGTGATAAGACTAAACCAGGTTTCACTTTTGGAGGTCTCAGTTAAATTCTCCATCGAAAGAGCAAGAACATACAGATTGCTAATCTCTTTTGACTTTCTCTCTTCAAGAAATGCTCTATCAGCTTCTCTGGAATAATACCCATGTAGCTCACCTGCAAGCCTGGCCAATAAAACTTTCAATTCATCTGCGTCAACCTGCTTCTTCTGTTCAAACCTCATAAGACGATTATTCGCAACCTTGACAAAGCTCGAATCTTTAAGAACTCCTTTAGCAATCAGATTACTATATTCAGAACTTACATAGTACAAGTTTTCTACAATTTTCTCTAGCGAATGCATCAAACCAACCCAACTAGGTTACGATTAGCTAAGAATTCCTCTTTTTTTATTTCATCAATAACATAATATGTATAACGCTCAATAATCTCAAATTTATCCTCAATAGCTTCAATGAACTCCTCCATGTCCTTGATATTCTTAAATACACAGTCGACCATGAAATCAAAGCCATTGTTTATCTTATAGACTGAGTTGACATTTAAATGTTTTGTAAGAAACTCTCTGCACTCCTTTCTCTGGTCTTTATTGATCTTAAGAACTATCTGTGCTCTTGTGTTGTATCCAAGCTGTTGGAAATCTATCAAAGACACATACTTCTTAATCAACCCCTGCTCAAACCTCTTTAGTTTATCAAACAAGGTTGAAACAGGTATCTGCGTTTGCTTAGACATCTTTGTTAGTGATATCCTAGCATTCGACCTGAGGTGCGACAGCACCAAACCATCTTTAGGATTCATAGGCAACACCCCCTTAAAAATTTTTGGATATTTTCTCGATTTATGTAAAAGCATTAAGGAGAAGAATATATCACTTGCCGTTTGTTGAATGTTTTTATTTTATGCAGGTTTATCTTCATCTTCTACCTCTTTTACAGTATTAATATAGTCACCATACTATATATAAATGACCCTAATAACATATAAGAATTATAAGGTTCTATTTATAAAGAGACGGAAATCCTCCGATAGAACCCGCAAACGCATTAAGAAACAAACATAAAATCAGAAATGTTCTCCAAGAAGTCTGTTATACTTCCGCTTAATCTTCTCATCAGGGTATTCTTCCCTATAATTTCTAAAGTCTTCAGAATAACCCTCCTCTAACTCTTCATCTTCCTCATCAAGGTGTCCAGTCCTGATTCTCAATTTAATATTTATAAGGATATTTACATATATAAACTTTGTGTATATATTGATTAAAAATTAATTAAAGATGGTAAGATACATAATCTTTATAAGATGCTATCAAATGATATAAATCATGAAAAGCTACAATCTTAACAATATTACAGATCTTCAATTCACGATCAGCAAAGCTCTCTACAACATAGACAGTTTCACAGGAATTCGCAAGCTGTCACTTTCTGAAAGATGTGCATTAAAGAACTATTGTATTGATGCAATCTCAAGATGGAAAGATGTCCAACACAGTCCGCGCCATAGCTTCGGCCCTGCTGAAGATGCAGCATGCCTGTTCCTCAAAGATTTCTATGGGATTCTTATCCAGACACAGCTAGATGGAAGATTAATCTCAGACTACAGATTAGCTCTTTATGAAAAATATGGATACGATAAATTCGGTGAGGACATGCGGCTAGAACAAGAATCCAGAAACTTAATCTAACCCCCAGCACTGGTATACTTCTTTAGCAAACTGAATAACAGGATTATAAATTCGAAGAAATCCCAAGCTTATACTCCTTTAAGCTGATCAAACCCAACAGGTATCTGATAGTAAAGTAAGAATTCAACATAACCTGATTAACTCCCTTGTATTTCATCCCATGAAAAAAGTCATAGCTAGTTTCCATAAATAAGTCTAAGGGAGCATACAGCTTTCTATTCTCTATTACTTCTGCAGGAACTGCACCATACCCTTTAAGAAACGCTTTTCCTTGCTTGGTAAGTTTCAATGCATTGTTCTCATCCCACAAAAAGGGAATGATACATAATTCATTCTCAGGCGCACCAGATTTAGCCATCTCAAAATCAAGTATCGCTGTAACCTTGTTATCCTTAACAAGTATATTGAAAAGTCTGAAATCATCATGTATTAGTGAAGGCCTACTAACTGATTTGATTTTAGTTTTTTTGTCATTTAAATGAGCTTTCAAAGCTGGAATAAGCTCTAGAAAGTGCGTTTTAGTGATTTGCCCATAAGATAAGTTTTTAGCTTTAACAAAGTTGGATACTGATTTATTGAATGTAAAAACATAAAACTCTTCCCAGGAATTAAACGGCTTTGCATACCTCTCTTCATATCTAGAGATTTTACTCCCAAAAAATCTGCCATAACTCTTGAACTTAATTGAATGTAACTCTGCAAGAATCCTGCCAAGTTGTCTGAAGAGACCTAATCTTTGCTTTTGACCCATCTTATCCAAAGCAACACTAGCAAGATTGCCATTCATGAATTCCATGAACAGATACGCAAAAGGCAGTATCTTTTTTGACTTATCAAAGAAATATATCTTAGGCACAGGAACACCCAATTGTTTATTTACCAAGTCATGGATAAAAAGCTCCTTATCATACTTTGATACTTCAAACCTGTTAGGTGCACCCCTTACAACATAATTAGTATTGGTGTCTGTTGTAACTTTATACATAAGGTTAATATTCCCTGCTTCGGTGAACTCTCTAATCCTGACTGAGTTAACACCTGGTTCTACTTCTTTAACAACTCTCAAAACAGCACTGTTCGACAATACCACCAGCATTAACCCCCAGCACTTGTATAGTTCTTCATCGCAGCTCCCCACAACAATTTTGTGACTATAAAGAACCCAAGTACTGCAATAACAACATACCAAATCTTTGTACCTTGTATCCCATTAAGAAGCACCTGCACAGGATAGAAAGCGCTTATCGCTATAGGAAACACAAATGTAAGGAACAACTGCAGTGCAGGCCCATATATTGAAGTAGGATACCTCCCAAACATCTTTAACCTGAACAGCACATCGAACAAAGCCCAAGACTTCACAAACAGGAAAGCCATTGCTGCTATAAACACGTGCGCAGAGTATTCAAACATTATCGCTAACAACAACAAAGCAAGGTACAATAAAAAGTTCACACCAAAACCTAACTGCAGCTTTGCATACGCCCAGACAACCAATGCAAGCCCTACTAACACCTCTCCGATTCCATCAATATCAATCGCTGTCAGTGTCAGGTAAGCTAAAGGTTTGAACGGCTTTGTTATCGTCTTATCAAATGTACCGTCACGTATCTGTTCAATGCAATTCACTGGGATCATGACCATGAACATGTGACCAAGACCAAATATAAAAGTCAGGGTACCTTGGAAAAGTATGAACTGCTCAAAGCTCCATCCTGGAATACCCGGAGTAGTGCTATAGATTAACATGATGACCAGAGGACCGACTACATCCATCAACCCAACAGCAAACACTTTCATGAAAAAGTTCGCTTTATAGGCCATGTGCTTACTTAATTCAAGTCCAACAGCCCTAAAAAATACCTTCAAGTACCTATTCATACACCTGCACCTGTAAATTTATTCATTGCCCTGCTCCATCCTAACCTGATAATGACATAAAGCAAAAGTAACCATATAGCTGACACGCTAAGTAATTTAAGCGCCTCAACCACAGTATAAGTACCAAGATAAATGTTGATAGGAACAAACCTTATGTACTGGAAAGGCAAATACTTCAACACATTCTGCACTCCCTCAGGAAAAAATGTTATAGGAATTAACCCTCCAGCTAAAAACGTGATTATCGGCTTCTTTGCCCTTGATATCCCATCAACTCTCTTTAACCAGAACGCTGCTAATCCTATCAAATAACTTATCATAAAGTAAAGCATAAAAGCCAGCATTATTGACAATATAAACAGCACCAGATTCACCCAGCCTGACCACTCAATTGAGAAGAACAGTACAGCGACCAACAAAAGCGGAACAGCCTGGATTATTATCCCTAACAGGTTTATCCCGCCTTCAAAAAACAGGCAAGTGCTCATATGCCTCAGCGGCTTCAGTAACTCAAAAACAAGCTCTCCTCTTAAGATGTCATGCTGTATCCATTTCTCAATATCTGACCAGGTAAAGAATCCAACAATCATGTTAAGCACATAATAACTTATCATTGCATTCAATGTAAAGCCGTTTATCACTGTCTCACCTGAGTATGCAAATATGCTGCTCCAGAGGAAGTAATAGATTATCAGGCTGATCGGAGCTGTCACTAATGTAACAAAAAAGTCAAACCTATACGCTAAAGCTGTCTTCAGCCCAGCATTCAATGTTCCTTTTACCTTTTTTATGTATCCCATTGTCAGCACACAGTATTCCTCAAATTCATCAAACTCATTCCTTCTTCTCTTTATAGATTAACTGGATTATTTCTTCAATTGGCGGATCTGAGATTATGATGTCAGCGAACTTCACATTCTTGACCATATAATCAATCACATTCCTTATACTCTGCTTTGTGGTGTCAACCTCAACAATTATCTCAAACCTTCTTGATTTCAAGACCTTGCACCCTTTCATCGCAAACTTCTTCTTCAACGGCTCCTCAAGCTTGACATCAAGTACCTTATTCTGCAGATATTTTTTCCTAATCTCTTCAAGCGGCCCATCATAAACAACTTCACCATGGTTTATGATTATGATTCGTTTGCAAAGCTTCTCAATATCCTGCATATCATGAGTTGTAACTATGAAAGTAGTATCATACTTTTTGTTGATTGCTTTGATAAAGCTTCTAAGCTTCTCCTTGGCTATGACATCAAGGCCAATTGAAGGCTCGTCAAGGAACACAAGCTGAGGGTTATGCACAAGTGAAGCAATGATTTTACACTTCATCCTCTCTCCTAATGACAAGTCACGTACAGGCCTTTTTACAACTTCCTCAACATCAAGATACTTTATCATTGCATTGACACGCTGCTTGAACTCATGCTCAGGCACATCATAAAGATCCCTGAACAGGTAAAATGTATCAAGAGCAGGGATATCCCAATACAACTGATGCTTCTGTCCAAACACTACACCCAAATTCCTTACATATGTCTCTCTATCTCTCCAGGGTATGTAATTCATTACTCTTACAAGGCCTGACGTAGGATATAGCACACCTGAAAGCGCCTTGATTGTTGTTGACTTGCCTGCACCGTTCGGTCCTATCAAACCAACAATCTCCCCTTTCCCAATCTCAAAGCTAACTCCTTTCAATGCATGCTTGATATCATACTGTCTCTTGACTAATGACTTTATAGCATTCACTAACCCTTGCTCACGTTTGTGAGTCTTGTACACCTTTCTCAGGTTTTTTACGCGAATTATTGGTTTCATTTTGTTGACCTCAAACATTTTGATTATATTAAGTTTTGTTATGAGTGCAAAGTAAAAATAACAGAGTAGTCTTTGCTCGCAAAAAAGATAAAAACACGAGATTTCTCTCTATATTAAGAAAATAAAGCTAGTTTTTGTTTTTATCATAAAATCGTATAAATTCTAAGTTGTATATAAAAGTATCGATATCCAAAATCTTTAAAAACAAAAAGATTAATAAGATTGTTATCTTAATATTAAGTATGATTGTATATGATTTCTGAAATAAAAGAGGAATTAAAGAAAAATATCGATAGGAAGTATAAGGAAGGAGCTGAAAAGTACTTCAAAGAACCTGTAAAGTTCTATGGTGTGAGGACCCCTGACGTAAGGAAAACTGCCTCAGTCTTCTATAAACAAATCAAGAATAAACAGCTTAGAGATATATTCAAGATATCTGAAGATCTGATGAAGACAGGCATTTTTGAGCTGGTCACTATAGGGATTGCATTCCTTGAGAAGTCAAAGAATCAGTTCAGTGAAAAGGATTTTAAGACAATTGAAAGCCTATTAAAGAGATATATTAACAACTGGGGCCATTGCGACGACCTCTGCAACCATACAATTGGCTTTTTTATTGAAAAGTATCCTGAGGTCATACCTAAGATCAAAGCATGGTCAAAATCAAGTAACCGCTGGCTCAGGAGAGCTTCAGCTGTCTCGTTTATACTGCCTGCAAGAAAAGGCAATAACCTGAATGATGTGTTTGAGATTGCTGATGTTCTATTATGCGACAAAGACGACCTTGTACAGAAAGGCTATGGCTGGATGCTCAAAGAAGCCTCAAGAAAACATCAGAAAGAGGTCTTCAACTATATACAAAAGAATAAAGCCAAAATGCCAAGAACCGCCCTAAGGTATGCAATAGAACTCATGCCACCTTCTTTAAGAAAAAAAGCACTTCAGAAATAAACCAGATAAATAATTAAGTTTATATAGTAAAATTCCATATTCTTCATAAAAAGAGGTTGAAGATGCAAGAGATTAGACTTTCAAGCCACGCAAGGGAGATTTTAAAGAAGCGCTATCTCCTAAAGGACAATCGCGGTAAAGTGATCGAAACACCTGAACAGATGTTCAAGAGAGTTGCAAAGGCAGTAAGCAAAGCTAACAAGAAACTTGAAAAAGAATTCTATACTTTAATGTCAAACCTTGACTTTCTCCCAAACTCACCTACTTTAATGAACTCTGGAACAGAGCTCTCTCAGCTCTCAGCCTGCTTTGTTCTTCCTGTTGAGGATTCAATCACATCAATCTTTGATACATTAAAAAACGCTGCACTTATATTCCAGACAGGAGGAGGCTGCGGCTATAATTTCTCTAAGATTAGGCCAAAAGGCGATATTATCCGTTCAACTAAAGGTATTGCCTCCGGACCACTCTCATTCATGACAATATTTGACAAGACTTCAGATGTTATGAAGAAAGGCGGCAAGAGACGCGGTGCAAACATGGGAATCCTTGACTACACGCACCCAGACATCATGGAATTTGTAAAATCAAAGAGAGATGGAAAGTCACTCCAGAACTTCAACATCTCAGTTGCAGTTGATTCCAGATTTTTCAAGATAGTCAGGGATAACAAGTCATTCAACTTAATAAACTCTAGGACTGGAAAACCACACTCAAAGCTCAATGCAAGAACTTTATTCAATGAGATTGTAGAATCAGCATGGCTAACAGGAGATCCTGGCCTGATTTTCATTGACGAAATCAACAAAAAAAATCCCCTTAGGCAAAAGATTAGAGCAACAAACCCTTGTGGAGAAGCTCCTCTGCTTCCATATGAAAGCTGTAACCTCGGCTCTATAAATCTCTCGAACTTTGTAAGTGAAGCTAGTATTGATTATGCAAGGTTGAAGTCAGTTATAAAGAGCAGTGTCATATTCCTGAACAATGTGATTGATATAAACAAGTACCCATTAAAGGAGATTGAACATGCAACCAAAAAGCACAGGAAGATAGGCCTTGGTGTGATGGGATTTGCAGACATGCTTGTCAAGCTAGGAATCCGCTATGACGCACAGGAAGCACTTGACACAGCTGAACAGATTATGCATTTCATCAACACAGAAGCACGCGCAGTATCAAAGAAACATTCAAAGCGCAACACAACTGTAACAACCATAGCACCCACTGGCTCAATCTCATTGATTGCAGACTGTTCGTCAGGCATTGAACCTATATTCGCAAGAGAGTACACAAGGATTATAATGGATAAAAAGAATAAGCTCAAACACAAACTGTTTAAGAAGGAATCATCAAAATACTTTGTTACATCTCACGAGGTTTCACCAGAACACCAGGTTAAAATGCTTGCAGCGTTCCAGAAGTATGTTGATAATGGAGTCTCAAAAACAGTAAACATGAAAGCAACTGCAACTAAAAGTGACATCGCTGCTGTATTCAAACTTGCCCATAAACTGAAATGTAAAGGGATCACTGTATATCGCGACAAGAGTAAGGAAACCCAGATATTATGCAAGGTATGTTAAAATGATTTATCTCTGGACAGGTGCCGGTTATGGAAAATCCACATCTGCTTTTGGTGTTGCTATCCGTGCACTAGGCCATGGAAAAAAAGTAATAATAGTCCAGTTCATGAAAGGAAGGAAGAACATTGGCGAGTATAAGATATTTTCCAGGATGAAGAACATCAAGATAAAACAGTTCGGTTCTCCAAGGTTCGTCAATCTTAACCATCCTGGCAAGTCTGACAAAAAACGTGCACAATCCGGACTTGAATATGTAAAAGAGGCAATCAAAGAAAAACCATTCCTGCTCATACTTGACGAAATCAACCTTGCAGCTGCAATCAAGCTTATGGAAACAAGAGAAGTGCTGGAGATACTAAAAACAGCTCCGAAATCCATCAATATCTACTTAACTGGAAGAAAGGCTCCAGAAGCATTTATAAAAAAAGCAGACTTTGTTAATATAATAGAATGCAGGAAAAAGAAGGTTATAAAGGCAAGGGCAGGCATTGAATACTGAGATTAAAGTAAAATTTTTATAACATCACAGTTCTCAAGAGAAACATGTTAAACGAAATAGTAAACTTCCTTTTCCCAAGATACAATGGCCCTGAACGTAGGCAGAATAACCCTGATGAGCATCGCGGCTTAGAAAGAAGGGGCACACGTTACATAATAGTTCAGATTGTGGTATACAGCACTCTTTTGGGTGCTATAGCTACAGCAGCTTATATTAACAACGAATACCAAAAATATGAGAAATCTAAGCTTCAACAATCTGAAATCGCTTTGCCTTCTTCACAACCTTAAGAGCGAAATTCTTTATACCTTTCTCAGCTGCATACTTCTTTGCAGTTTCTTCACTGGCAAAGGTCTTTGGCCTGTTAGCTCTTTTAATTCCCTTGGACATAAACCTGAACTTCCTGGAAGTACCTTTACCTCTTCCAAGGAGCTTCCTTTTCTGTCTTGTGTGTAATTTAGGCATAATCACAAGAATTTAAAGGCCCTTTTTAAAGTTTTCTATGGTTTAAGGCCTAATACCCCACGCACAGGAGTATTTAAATAAAGAAAAAAATAAAGGTTTTAAGCTGCTTTCTTCAGTTTCCTGACTTCAGTCATCAATTCCTGGTCATCTATTGTAAAGCCGTACATAACGTTTAGCAAGGTCTCAGTGATTGAAAGCGGAATTGTTATAACTGCAGTACCAATTGCCATAATTGCTCCGTCCACATCAGCGCTGTTATACCCAGGGAATTCATCTAGTAGCTCACCTGAAGGCCTTGGCCCTTTAAGGAATTGAGAATTCACAAACCCTACAACTCTTCCCTTGATCATCCCATTAAATATACTATTTAAGCTGCCTAACTCTTCAGGTTTACACTTTTTTATCATGCTTCTTAAGTTTCTTTCTTCAGACTTAATAACCTTTAAAAGATCGTCTAGTTCATCAGGTTGAGCCTTATGAATGATTTTCATCTCTTTGTAATTCCTATTATAGATTTTGTTCAGCCCATGATACAAGGCACTCGACACACTCAACAGATATTTTACTCCATTCACTAAATCCTTCTTAAAATATCTGCCGACCCTTGAAATCAACTCGTGCAGAATCTTTTCGTATTCTATCAAGCCTTCTTTCATTATCACTATGACCCTTTCCTCTCTCTTCAAGGTATTCAAGAGTGAATCCATTGCTCCTGCATCTTTAGGATTTGCAATAAGAGCATTCAATGCAGCGATATGCCTTTCATTTAACCGTTGTAGAATTCCTCCTTTCCCTGCTACTTGGTTCATCTTAGAGTTAAGCTTTTTAGTGGCTGCTACAGCCTCGTTTAGATATTCTTTTGTATTTGTCATTTTATGCAAATTCAATCATTTATAATATTTAAACCTTTCTTAAAATAAAAAATGCGAAAGACATATATATGAAGACCAGATAGTTAAGCATAACAAAAAGGTGATATTTATGGAAGAACAAGAAAAATCTAAAGAAACTCATGATCATGAAACAGACGCTCCAGAGCAGGCGCCTGAGCAGCGCACTGTTGAAAAGACTGAAGATGAAATACGCGATGAGATGGACTCTGGCTTAAAGAACGAGGATGTCTACTCAGAGGAAGGACGCGAGAATATGCTCGATTCTGACCAGCTTTCATATGAAGAAGAAGGCTTTATGGAAGGAGCTGAAGGCCGAGGCCAGCTTGCAAAGTGCGATGAATGTCACAAGATTCTTGACACTGATAACAAATCTGCAATAATCGAGCGCGAATTCAATGGAGACATGTACCATTTCTGTTCAGAGAAATGCGCAGAGAAGTACGCTCTAAAGAAAGAGCAAGCATAATCCATATTTATTATTTATTCTTTTATTTATGTAATTTTATTTCTGTGATAAACAACATCCAAGCTCTATAACTTCTTTACAAACTCCATAACACCTAAGGTAATCACTACACTCAAGCAAGCAGTTGTCCCTAAGCCTCCACCAAACCCTGTGAAAAACTTACTTGTATTGATAAAAATAAATCCAAACACCACTCCAGAAAACATCATCATCTCTTTATTAGGGATCACTTCTTCAGATGCCATTCCTGCGAACGAAGCTCCGATAAAAGCAACAGGTATAACTTTAGCAAGTTCACCAGGGATAAAATAACATACTAAACCTACTATCAATGAAAGCAATGCACTTGCAAGAACCGGCCCTTTCTTATACTTGATACTAAGTATGTAAGTCAACACAGCGCCTAAAACACTTACAAGTATTAGTATGAATTCATTTATCATAATATACCCACCAGTTTCATTATCAATAACGCTAAACAAACACCCATAAACGCCATTGTCCCAAGCTTACCTCCTAGGCCAATATACACATCATGCGTTGACACAAAAAGTATTCCAGCAATCAACCCTGCCAAAGCAACAAGCGCAAAACCTGGCAGAACTAATGCAGATGACATACCAACAAATGCACCCATGTAGACAGGAGCACCAAGCCCTGATAAACACCCAATTCCTTTACATATTAAAGCACCTAATACACCAACAACACCTGCACCAATTACAGGACCATAGCCAAGATTTACACTGATATAATAAGTTACAACCGCACCCATTACAGAACCGATCACAACATTGTAATGTTCTCTCATAGTATATCGTTTTTTCCTGCTCTTGCAATAAACAATCCTTAATCCCTGGACAAAAGCAAGCAACAAGACTAAAAACAAGAACAACGAAAGGCTGCTTTTCTTTTCATACATTGCAACCCCAAAGAACACACTTAAGAATACAGTCAACATAAAATACGCAAACTCGTCCTTATTGAATCGCACTCTTAATACCTCACTCAAGATATCGTTTATAGAGGTCTAAACACTTATTCAAACCCTCAAGCTCCTGTGTCTTCTTTCTTCTTTTGAAAACAGCACCTTCCTTCTTCTTCTGTTTAAGAAACTCACTCCTTGCTTGAATCTCATCATCAAGAAAATATCTCAACTTCACTAAATCGCTTATTTTATTCTTCTTCACCAGATCAATCAGTAATTTATAATCATCACTAGCTCTTACTTCTTCAGGCACTTTCTTATTTAGAATATCCTTGAATGCCATAATATTACCTCTCTTTTGATAATTTTACAATGGATATACAAAAATTAGTTAATAAATCTTTCTATTAAGTCTTTACCAAGGCCTTAATCTCTTTCAGAGAAGTGGTCTGCTTTGCGTCTTTATCTTCCCTCCATCTAAGGAATCTAGGAAACCTTAAAGCATAACCAGTTCCTGCTGTGTGCAGCGGACTTTTTGTAATCTCTGACCCGATTATCTCAGCAACCACCTCAGGCTTAAACCATACATCAGCTTTCATTTTACTATTAAGTTCAGAAGGCTTCTCATCCACAATATATTTTTTAAACATCTTCGGCATCTTCGCAAGCATCTCATCAGTAAACCCTGTTCCAAGCTTTGTGATTGTCTCATACTTCCCTGACTTTTTATTATAGATTGCACAGAGCAAAGCACCATACTGGCCTCTCCTGCGACCTTTTCCAAGGAAAGCTCCAACCACTACAACATCAATTGTATCCATAAGCCCTTTGACATATTCCTTCTTCCACTTGATCCAGAGCCAGCCGCGTGTTCCAGGCCTGTAAACAGAATCCTCTGCCATAGACTTAGCGATTATACCTTCACAGTGCCGCTTCAATGACTTCTCAAAGAACTGTGTTACCTTCTTCAGGTCATCAGTCTGGACCTGCACAGCAAGTTTAAGGTTACTTCGCTCTTTTGTAATCTTTTCAAGGGCTTTTCTTCTTTCAGGATAAGGTTTATCGATATAATTTCGATTATTCAAGAAAAGCAGGTCAAACACAAACAAGCACACTGGAATCTCTGCAGCATACTTCTCAATATCATACTTCCTTCTTCTTCTCATAAGAAGCTGGAAAGGCTGCAGCACACCCTTTTTACAGGCAACTGCCTCTCCCTCTAGAATAAAACTCTTAGCCTTAACATTTTTAACATATCTTACAACATCAGGGAACTGCTCAGTTATATCATCCAATCTCCTAGAGAATATCTTAACCTCTTTACCATCATAATGTATCTGCATCCTTTCTCCATCATATTTCTCCTCAGCAGTCATCATGCCTGGAATGTTTTTCCTCAACTCCTCCAGAGACTTCACACGCTGCGCCAACATCATCTTTATAGGACTTCCAACCTTTATCTTAATCTTTGAAACTGCCTTAACACCTTTCTCAGCAAGCACCTTTGCAACATAACCAGAATCAGTGCAGAGATTAAATGCATTCTCAATAGCATCTTTAGCCTCTTTACTTCCAGTAAAAGCAATACTTAATCCGTCAAGCACACTCATAGTAGCAACACCAAGACGCAAAGTTCCTAAAACAATCCTGCAGATATACTTTGCTTCACTTCTGGAACTATTTGCAAGCAACCCCGCCAAGCTTCTTAACTTTATACCCTGGCTTCCTTTCCCAGAAGCAGCTGCGATTTTGTTAAGTTCACCAAAAACATGCTCAACACTTAACCCGCTACTTCTTGACTTAAGACTTTGGTAAGCAGTCTCACCGATATCACCTGTCTTCTTATAGATTGCCTTGACATCCTTCTCTTCTTTATTTGCAGCCATTGCAATAGCTTTTACAACCATCTTGTCAGCCATTCCTATTACAAGGTCAGAATACTCTGGAGCAATCTTTCCAAGTGTCATGTAAACAACTTTATCAATCTCTTTCTTCTTGGTCTTCTTGAAAAGATCTGCAAGAATTGCGCGGATAGCATTCCCACTGCTAACTTTTTCCAGGTCCTCAAAATACTCAGCCAACTTATTGAACTTCATTTAACAAATAATGTATATTTTATAGTATTTAAATCTTATTGGATTATATTCAAAAAATATAATAATATGTGATTCCTTGATAGGGATATGAGAATAGAAAAAAAGACCTGGCCAGGACTCTTCCAAAAAGTTTTAGATGGTGAAAAGGATTTTGAGATAAGGCTAGCTGACTTCAACTGCAGCAAAGGGGATATACTTGTATTGAGGGAATGGAACCCTAACACAAAGGAATACACTGGAAGAGTAATCGAAAAAGAGGTTAAGTTTGTTGTGAAGACAAAAGAACTCCCGTACTGGAAAAAAGAAGACATTGACAATCTTGGATTTCAGGTTATTTCGTTCAAGTGATTCACAATTGAATGATTCACTTAAGAAACTTCTCAGCCCTCTTTATCTGTTCCTTCTTCAGACCGATAAAGATTCCGCCATGCTTCCCGCCAACATAAGTGCTCTCACCTGGCTTGATTATCTTAGAAAGAATTTCACTCTCAATATCTATATGCGTCACTGAAGCATTGGATTTACCTTTCTCATGGATATAAACCTTAACACCTTCCACAGCTTTCTTACCTTCACCAGGACCGCTCATACAAAATAATAAGAAATCATGACTTATAAACTTTATGCTTGAAAGCTAGCAATAATCTTATGCACAGGATGCGGTGCACTCATACCACTGTAAGGGGTATAATAAAGAACATTGGGGCTGCATCTCTCCTTCAACTCTTCAAGTGACTGTGCATCAAAGCTTTGGTAAATAGCAACTGGCTTCAAAAACTTACCAAGATCCTTAACCAGATTAACCATCAAATCCAGGTCTTCATCCATGATCCTCTCCAATCCAACATAAATCAACTTAGACTCAGGAGAATAACCTATATAACCAGGAAAACTTTTCTCAAAAAAGTTATTAAAGAGAGTCATATGCTTAACTTTACCAGTCTCGATCATCCAACGTATCTTCTTCCTTACATCAGCATCACAATACCTGTAATCAAAACCAGAATCACGCATCAACTGTAAAGAGAAATCATCCCTAAAACGCTTATGGAATCTAATGCCACATTTAGTAGTATATTTAGTTTCATTTGTTGAATCACGAAGAACAAACTCTCTCACTGCCATAACTTTATCTATATTATCAAACAACTCCAAAAAACTCTTCACAACATCCCCGCATTCAAAATAAATCTCAAAACCGTTACCCATATTTTATTAAGAATAAAAGTTGTATTTAAAGCTTCTTGAAGAATTTTTTTAACTGGCTGTAACTAAAAGTATTAACAACATCACTCCTTCTTGCCCATCCTCTTCTTGCGGTTGCAACCCCAAGCTTCATGAAATCAAGCTGCGCTATTGAATGCGCATCAGAACTAATCAGAATCTTGACACCTGCCTCAACAGCTTTCCTTACATCTTTATCGTTAAGATCAAGCCTATCTGGCTGTGAGTCAATCTCAAGAACCTTGTTATACTTCTTTGCAAGGCCTATGAGTTTATCCATGTCAACATCTACACCCTCTCTCTGGTTCATAAGCCTGCACTTGGGATGTGCTATGATATCAACATGCTTATTCTGCATCGCTTTCTCATATCTCATCATGATTTGCTTCCTCGAATTCTTAAAACCAGAATGTATTGCAGCTATGACAATATCAAGCCTCTTAAGCACTTCATCAGGATAATCCAAAGAACCATCTTTCTTTATGTCAACCTCAGCACCGCACAAAACTTTCATGCCTTTGACTTTAACAGCTGCTTTCTTTATATCTTTGATGTGTTTAAGGATCTGCTTTGCATCAAGACCACCAGCAATGTGCGTGCTGCTTGAATGGTCAGAGATACAGAAATACCTGTAACCTTTTACTTTTGCAGCATTCATCATCTCGATTATTGAATTATCTCCGTCACTTGCCTTTGTATGAGTATGTAGGTCACCCTGGATATCCTCAAGCTCAACTAGCTTAGGAATCTGCTTCAACTCAAGCTCACCAGTGTTCTCCCTCATCTCTGGAGGGATATACTTTAATCCAAGTTTCTTGTAAAGGTCTTCCTCACTTCTACCTGCAATAAACTTTCCGGTCTTCCTGCTAAAAAGTCCATACTCACTTAACTTATACCCTTTCTTTATCGCAATCTGCCTTAACCTTATGTTATGGTCCTTGCTTCCTGTGAAATAATTCAATGCAGCTCCCCAAGCACGCTTTTCAATAACCCTTATATCAGCATGAATCCCTGACTTAAGAACAATTGTAGACTTTGTCTCACCTTTTGCAAGCACTGCCTTAACCTCAGGCATTCCACAGAAAAAATCCATTACTATTTTTGGTTTTTTAGAGACAACAAGCACATCAATATCCCTGATTGTCTCCTTCATCCGGCGTATTGAGCCAGCAATCTCAACCTTATCAACATCTTTTAATGCATTTAACCTCTTCTTTATATCCTCTGCAACTGGTAACACCAAACCCAACAAGACTCGACCCTTACTAAGTTTCAACAACTCAAGACCTTGAAGAATATCTTGTTCACTCTTCTCACCAAACCCTTCAATCTTCGCTATCTTATGTTCCTTTGCAGCGCTTTCCAGCTGTTTTAATGTAGAAATCTTAAGCTTCTCAAACAACTTCTTTGCTTTCTTTGGCCCCATGCCAGGAACTTTCAAAAGAACATCCATATGCTTTGGTATTTTTTTTCTTAATATTTCATATTCCTTTATCTTCCCAGTTTCGCAGTATTCAATTATCTTCTTACCTATCCCTTTTCCAACCCCAGGGATCTTGTCAACCTCCTTTATACCTTTATCTACATACTCCTGCACATCAGTAGAAAGAGATTCAAGCGCTCTTGCAGCTTTCCTGTAAGCAACCGGCTTCCACTGCACATTCTTCATCTCAAGTATATCAGCTATTTCATACAGGATTCGTGCAATTTCAAGGTTCTTCACTTCAAGCACCTCTTAAAGTGAAGCTACGAACAAAGTGAGTATGTTTCATCTAATGCCTCTTTTTTAGTAGAACTACAACTTCTAGATATTTAAATATTACCAAAACAGCAATTAAACCGATGCATTTATAAAGAATTTCCCTATATATAATATTGGGGTGATTTACTATGAAAAAAGCACATATAATAATTTTAAGTTTTATTGTAATACTGCTGGCTATAGCAGGTTATGGATACTATTCATTAGTCTCCAGTTCAACAACAACAGCCTTCCTGACAATTGACGGCGGGAAAGTAGAGGTTGACACTGGCAAGGGTTGGGTCACTGCAGAGGACGGCATGGAACTTTCTCTCAACGATAAAGTTAGAACTGGAACAGGAAAAGCTACTGTAATACTTTATGAAAGTATATTTGTCTCACTTGAACCAGACACATTAATTGAAATCGCAGACCTTGCAAAAGAACATGTAAAGGTAAAGCAACAGAAAGGCTCAACCTGGAACAAGTTCACTGGCTTGCTTGGAATCGGAGAGTATACTGTTGAGACACCCACAACCGCGGCTATTGTAAAAGGAACTTTCTTCAAGGTAGACATGGACTCTGTGATGGTAGGTGAAGGAAAAGTGACTGTTATAATGGGCGACCAGACCTTGACATTAAGAGCTGGAGAAAAATCATATGTAGAGGAAGAAATCCTGAAAAAGGAATCAATGGACTCTGAAGAAAAAGAAGAGATGGTCAAGGCAATGCAGAGGAACATTGAAGAGATGCGCGACTTGAGACAGAGAGAGATTGACAAACATCCAACTGTTATGTCAATGGTCAAGTCAAAGTATGACCTTACTGACAACGACGTCAAGGATTACATGAAAAAAGCAGACTCTGGCCAGCTTGATTTAGACAGGATTGAAGAAGGAGCACCTATAAAGACAGAATCTGTGCACCGCGTACGCTTGCTTACTGAGCAGATAATTGAACAGAACAAGAAGATAGAGGCACTGCAGACTGATGAAGAGACCTAATTTTCTTATTATTTTTTTAACTGTTTTTGTAATCTCAATCCTTTTTTCTATTGGTTTTTTCTCAGGACTTAACCTTAAACTTTCTGACAATCTTTACGGAGGAAAACCAAGCCTTGACTCAATTGTTATAGTGGCTATTGACGAAGATTCAATTGAAGAGCTAGGAAGATGGCCATGGTCGCGTGCAATATTCGCAGACACAATCACGAAACTTAAAGATGCAAAGCTTATTGCATTTGATGTGGGATTTTTCACAGAGACAGATGAAGATAAACTTCTGCAAGAGGCAGTTGACAACAGCAATGTGGTCTTAGGAGCCCAGTATACATCATTCAAACAATCTGAAGCAGGGATTAAAGGAGATGAACTTCTAAAGCCAGTCATTGACTCTGATATTGGCTACATAAATGTGATAACTGACAATGACGGTGTAACCCGCGCACTAAACCTTGATATAAGTGATGAACTAAGCTGTTTCTCATGCAAAATCTATGAAAAACTGTTCAGGAAAAAGCTCCAGGAACAAGAACGCTTCCTTATCAATTTCAATGAACCATTCAGGTACTATTCTATTGCAGATGTATATAATAACAGAACAGATTTATCAGAGTTCAAGGACAAGATTATATTTATTGGGGCAACAGCCTCAGAGTTCCATGACAGTTACTTTGTACCTACCTCAACCAATATGCCAGGTGTTGAGATCCATGCACAAGCACTCCAGACTTTTATGCAAAAAGATTACATCACACCACAATCAAACATCTCAGTCATAATCTTCATCTTCATCACTGCGCTTCTTATTGGTTTTATTGCAGATAACCTTAACTTAACACGCGCATCCATCATCTCACTCGCACTTATCCTGTTATATATTTTCATCACAATCATAGTATTCAACTCTGGCTTAATGCTTAACATTGTCTATGTTCCGATAACAATAATACTTACAATGCTCTCAATCAACTCCTATAACTATGTCCATGAAAAAAAATCAAAAGCAAAGATTATCGGAGCATTCAATAAGTATGTATCACCTGCAGTTCTAAAGGACATCCTAAAAGACCCTGACAAGCTGAAGCTTGGAGGTGTAAAGCGTGAGATTACAGTATTCTTTTCAGATATCCGCGGGTTCACAACAATCTCAGAAAAACTATCACCAGAAAAACTCGTACATCTTCTTAATGAATACCTTACAGCAATGACAACCTGCATAATGAAACATGAAGGTGTTGTTGACAAATACATTGGCGATGCTATAATGGCATTCTGGAACTGCCCACTTAACCAGCCAGACCATGCATCTTTAGCATGCTCAACCTCTCTAGACATGTTAAAAGAACTTAAGGAACTTAACAAGAAATGGATTGCTGCTGGATATCCAGAGCTAAAGATTGGCATTGGCTTAAACACAGGACAAGCTGTTATTGGAAACATGGGCAGCTATGATAGGTTCGACTATACAGCAATGGGAGACAACATAAACCTTGGCTCGCGATTAGAAGGTCTCACAAAACATTATGGTGTGAGCATGATAATAAGCGAATCTACTTACAAGCAGGTAAAGGATAAGTTTGTCACAAGAGAGCTTGACCTAGTTGCTGTAAAAGGCAAAAAAGAACCTATAAGGATATTTGAACTTATAGGAAGGGTTGAAGAGGTAAGTGATAAGGAAAAGAAAATAGCTTCATTATATGAAAAAGGCCTTAGCCTATATCTTAACAAAGAATGGGACTCAGCTATTGCTGAATTTGAGAAAGTGCTTGACTTCAGGGAAGACCTCTCATCATCTAAGTTCATCGAACGTTGCACTCTCTTTAAGAAAACACCTCCGCCGAAAGATTGGCGAGGTGTATGGGAGATGAAGGAAAAATAAACGAACACTGCTGAAAACCTTACGAAAATCCCAAAGATATTATTAAATTAAAGTAAAACTTACTAAATATCAAGATGAGATACAAAAACATAATTTTAGGGTTAAGCCTCATAGGTTCATTATACCTGCCAGGCTGTTCTGTAAGATATTCTGGAAACGATTATCAGAGAGTAGCACACTACAACAACAACCTTGAGACAAGGCTTGAAGAAAGCTTCAGGAATCATGAAAATAAAGAGTTCACACAGGAAAAGCTTTTAGCAAGCATGCTAGCAAACCAGGAGAAACAGATATATCTTGCAAAGAAATAAACTTATTTTTATTTTTTTGAGTTTAGTTTAACAGGTTCAATAAGGTCAGTCTTCTCTATAAGATAATGCAGCAGGATTAGGACAGCAAAAACACCTAACATTGCAGCTGCCATATCACCTACACCATCCCACAAAAATACATCTCTAAGATAAGGCTTCTCAATCACAACCATCTCTTCTAAGGTCTCTAAAAGCTCCCATATCCCAGCAACAACAAGTGACGCTATTGTAATCTTCAACTTTTTAGTGTCATATGTTGACACTGAGAACAGCCATGCAAAGAAAAATGCACTTGCAACACCTGCAAAAAAGTGAGTCGGCAGATCAACATAAGGAGCAACCCTATAAAGGTCATATATCCTATTACCTAACTCAACCACTAAAAAAACAATCCAGGACAAAAGCGTTAATATGAACAGCTTATGATTCGGAAACTTAATCTTAATTTTCTTTAACTTAATCTTTCGCATATCTATATCTGAACATATAGAATATTTATAAATTTTTTGGAAGAAAATGTGGCGGTGGCGAGAATTCCATAAAAGCTCAGCTTTTTGAATAAAAAAGCGTAACTTTAACTTTGAACTCGCGACATCTACGTTACCAAGTTAGATTGAGTTAATCATCTCCCTTAGGATCATCGCTCAAACACATATGAGCGTAGCACTCTAACCAGGCTGAGTTACACCGCCATAAAACCTCAGATAAATACACCCTTTTTAAAGGTTTTGATTGTTCAATCATCATCTAACTGGTCTGAATACTCAACCCATTTAAGTCCATGATAACCCCCTTTTACTAAAACTGACAATCCTAACAAATCTGTAACATAAGCCTCAACTGGCAAACCTTTATACTTAATATAATAAGCAAATGCCCAAATTAGAATAACAGCGCCGAAGTCAGTTGCTGCATGCTTTGCTTCTCTTCGGGCCTTAAGTACTAAATCATCAACACTCATAATCTCTCCTTGATCTTAGCAGCAACTTCCTTATACTCCTCTTCTGTGAACTTCTTTACATTCTTAAAATCCACATTACTGCCATGCCCATCATCAGGATACTTAGGCACTAGCCAGATATGTGCATGCGGCACCTGCTCTCCTAGCACAAAAGACATCACACGCTCAGGCTCAAACGCTTTCCTTATAGCTCTTGCAACCTTTGTAGCGACTTCAAAATATGCACCTGGTTTTTCAACATCCCAAACCCAATGTTCATGCTTCTTAGGTATGATCAATGTATGCCCTTTGTTTAAAGGAAAAATGTCCAGGAACCCTAAGAACTCATCATCCTCATACACCTTATAACTAGGTATCTCGCCTTTTATTATCTTACAGAATATACAATCTTCCATATTACCACCAAAATTTAGCTTAGATTAAAGGTTTAAAAACCTTTCTAAAACTTAAAAAATATTACTGCATTTCCAATTATTATGTCATTCCTAACTAATATTTATTTTGACAATACAGTGATACATTATGCAGTATTTATTCTTATTATAGGTCTGAGCGTTATTATTGCTAAGATAATATACTGGATAATCCAGAACGTGATAAAGATAGTTGTCCAGAAATCAAAGACAAGGCTTGATGACATAATCCTTGATATGGTTGAAGAACCAGTAGTTGTTTTTATAGTATTATTAGGTGTAAAGATTGCCTGGACCTTCCTTAAATTTCCAAACTTTCCAAAGATTCCAGTATACTTTGACCACCTCGTCTATATGGTCCTTGTCCTGAACACTGCATGGTTGATTGCACGTCTTATAACTTCACTTATTGATAACTATCTTCGTCCTATTACAGCAGAGACTGAGAATGATTTAGATGACCACATACTTCCCATCATTTCTAAGCTCACAAACATCCTGATTTTTGCAATCGCAATCATAATGGTGCTGAACAACTTTGGCCAGGAAATCGGCCCTCTTCTCACAGGTCTGGGTATTGGCGGTCTTGCATTTGCTTTAGCTGCTAAAGATATCCTGGAAAATTTATTTGGTTCAATCACTATATTATCTGATAAAAGTTTTGCAATTGGCCAGCGTATCAGGATTGGCGGCCATGACGGAACTGTCCAAGAGATTGGTTTAAGGACTACAAAGATCCAGACACTTGACGGAACAATCATATATGTACCAAACTCAAAGTTCACTGCTTCTATACTTGAGAATGTTTCTAAAGAATGGGCTAGAAAGATTAAGATGACAATCGGTTTGACATACGACACTGACGTTAAGAAGATGAAGAAAGCTAAAGAGATAATCACAAAGATATTAGAGAAACAAGATGGTATTGACAAGGAAAAGATCAATGTTTTCTTCACAGACTTCAACGCATACTCAAAAGATATACTTGTGATCTACTGGATAACTGACAAGGAAAGGATTCTTGACATCAAGGACGAAGTCAACATGAAGTTTATGGAACAGCTTGAGAAAGCAAAGATCGAGATGGCATTCCCTACACAGACTATTGAGTTAAAGAAATAAATTATTCTTTTATTATTACAGTATTACTCACACCTAACCATCTTCTTACTTTATTATACATGTCCTCATTGACGAGATAGGTGTTATGATGCTGTCTTATTGTATCCAGTTTGTCAATATTGCCGTCTATCTCAAAAGTACAGTGACGAGAGGAATGACCAAACATAAAACCAACATCACCATGTATCTTTGCATCACAATAAATAGCCTCCTTAAAACCATTGACATTAATATCTCCAAATACTTCACATTTCAATATTTTATCTTCTCTTCCCCTCACTTTATATCCAATGTGTGATTTTGTAGTCCCCTCAAGATGCAGTTTAAAATCATTATACCCAGCATCAAATGACAACTGCACAAGCTTGGAAAAAAAAGGACCAGTAAGATAATCAACACCCTGAGTCTTAATCCTAAGAGCAAGCTGCAATGCAATATCAATCTCCGAAGGAGTCAAGACAGGATACTTGACTTCATGATTAAGACAGTAATTAAGATGCGCATAACCATACTTAGCATTTTCCTCATAAACCTTCACCATGTCCAAAATCTTATCATCTAAAGAATCAAGCTCAACTGCTTCAATCTTTTCAGGTTTCTTTCCTTTATCAAAAGGATTCAATGCTAAATTCATTTTTCCAAAACCTCATCTGCTTCTCCAGCTTTCTGATGATATCTCTCTTATTAGATCTGAAAGTACAATCATTAGAATGCCAGCCTGCAAGATCTCCAACATCTTCCAAAACTGTGAACACACAACCCTGTGCACCATTTCCCAAGAGCATTCCAGCTTTATTTATTGTAATCTCAGCATAACCAGCATTGCAATAACAGAAACTTTTCGCTTCACCAATAACTGAACTTATGTAGACTGAGTTGACAGCATAATCATGCCCTACTTTAGGTGCTGAGATCTTTATAAGATTACCAGCTTTTCCTTCCAGTTCCTTACAGAGTAGCTTTATATCAGAGCCTGGCAATGTAAAATCATTATGACCGTTATTATATGAGGTTTGGATAAGTCTTGATACTAACCAGCTAACCAGGCCATTATTCACAATATCCTCGCTGTCAAGCGCCAACCTCATAATAACATTGATTTGAGCAGGCGTACATTGATACTCAACAACCTTTTTCTTAAGTTGCTCATGTTCATAGTAACCAAGACGAGAATGTTGAAGATTATTTAGATAATCCAAAGCTTCAAATATAATCGGGTCATTATCCAAGACTACCTTATCGATAGATTCAGGCTTCCTACCTTTATCAAAAGGATTAAGTGCAAGGTTCATAGAACACCTCATTCTGTACCTTCCATGTACTCAAAAAATCCTGCCATGCCTTATCATGATACTTTATTACACAATTCTTAGGCATCTCTGAATTCTCCAGCATTTGTATCCCAAGATCATCAAGTGTATCAATCTCAAATTTACATATGGAGGCCTCCTCTGCAAAGTCCCATCTTACCTTACGCGCCTTAAAACTTGAGAAGTTTGCATAACCGCCAAAACACTCCCCTGCATCTCCATTGACTGTAAAATCACAGTGCTGGGCATACCTGCCGAAAAAATTTCCTACATCACCGTCAATTGTTATATTAAGATGCTTGTCAGGAGCACCACGCAATCTCTCTCCAAGATAATGTATTGCTCTTGGAGGTGCAAAGCTAAAATCATTATGACCAGCATTAAATGCATACTGTATGATCTGGTTATATGCCTGTGTATATATTCTAGCACCTGAAGGGTTATCATCATAACCTTTTGCCAAAAACAAACCTAAGAGAAGATTAAAATCGCGTTTCTTCCATTTCTTACTTACTTCATCCAAAAGAACAGGAACCATCTTGTCTAAAAGAAACGAATGCTGCATGTGAGGTGAACTCTTGATCTTACCTTTAATAACACAATCCAACAATTTATAGACCTTTGCAAGTTTATCATCTAATGTAATCTTTTCCTCTTTCTCAGGCTTCTTTCCTTTACCGAAGGGATTTAATGCGAGGTTCATATCAAAACCACCCTACTATGATTCTTACATAAAGATTCTAGGTAATCTTTAGATTTCTTATCACGAACCTTAAATATACAATCCTTTGGTATCTGGTATATGTTCACAGTGATCATCTCATCCATGTTCAACGAATTAAATTCAAATATACACTCAACAGCATCCCTTGCAAAGTCCCAGCCAATCCTGTCAGCTTTAAAGTAACAGTTATGTGCACGAGTTCCTAATTCTTGTCCAGCCTCACCTTTGATTACAAAATCACAATTCCTTGATTTCTCCCCAAAAGCATTTCCAACATCACCGTTGAATGTGAACTTAAGCCGCCTTTCTTCTTTAGCGAAAAAATTTCTCATCAGACCATATAAAGGCTTGTCAAAAGTAAAAGAAAAATCATTACAACCACCATCATATGAATAATAAATAACCCAACTGTAAAACTCTGTCAATGCTAAATCAAGATCATAACCCTCTTGCCACAACCTCTCAAGGAATATCTCAACCTGGTTCTTTGTCAAGCAAGGTGACCTCTGTATAGCTAATTGATACAATTGCTTAATAGCCTTCATCTCAGCACACTGGTCATTTACCGAATACATCCTATCAATCAATGATTTACTTTTCTTAAAAAGCTTCATGACTCTATCATCTAACTTAACCTCATCAACCTTTTCAGGCTTCCTTCCTTTTTCAAAAGGATTAAGTGCTAAGTTCATCTGATATTCACCTCATTACCTTCAAAAAGAAAATTATGTAAACGAACAGACCAAGGGACTTCATCTATATGCCTTTTATAAACTTCATAATTAACATAATATATACACTTTTCTCCAGTCAAAAAACCATACATCTCTTCAACATTCCCAGTGATGTAATAAATACAATTATTCGAGCCACAACCTGAACTCTTTACATCCCCATACACAAAAAACTTACTATCCTTACAATCAGAACCAATAGACACTAAAACATTTCCATTCACTTCAACCTCAACACCTTTACACATGTGACCAAGGGTAATAACATTACCATAGACAGTCAAGGATAATGGAACATCAACCCTGTTTAACAGGTCAGTCATCGGAAACATTAAGTCCAGATTAAAATCATCATTACCAGCTTCATAAGACTGCTGAAGCAACCTTGAAACAAAATTCCCCACCACAGCATTCTGATACAACCAACTTGCCTTTAAAGAATCCAAAAACATCTGAATCTGTGAAGGCCTAAGCGCAGGAAGATTTAATTTTTTATACTCTGACACATCATAGATAACAGTATTACAGAAATTAGAACCAAAGAACTTTTTATAGACCTCATCAACAGCTTCATCTACCACTTCCTCAATAGTATCCACACTCTCAGGTTTCTTACCTTTTCCAAAAGGGTTCAAAGCTAAATTCATAAATAAATCACCTTATTCCCACCTCTATCCTTAACATTATTTAAGTAAGGTCTAAGTTCTTTATCATGACACTTGATTATAGAATTATGTGGAACTTCAGAGACACAATGCATAAAATCCAAAGGCATCTCATCTGAGACCAGGGTATCAAATTCAAACACACAATCCTGAGCATAACCCCCAAACTCAAAATGTACATCCTTTGCTTTAAAGCTTGAATGACTTGCATATTTACCAAAACCTCCGCCTATAGCATCACCATTGACCACAAAGTCACAAAAATAAGAATTCCTACCAAAATAGATATTAACATCAGCATCAATAGTAATCCTAAGTCTGTTCTCAGGTGAAGCACGGAGATTATCAGCAAAGAACGTCAATGCAAATGGAGGTTTAAACCTAAAATCATTAAACCCTTGATTATAGGCATATTTTATGATTGAATTATAAAGTCTAGAATAAACATGACCTAACTCAGAAAACTTATGATAATCCTTTGCCCAGAAAAGGTTCAATAAGAGATTAAAATCATTTTTTTCAAAAGGTTTTTCCTCATGAAATTTATGTAACATCTTTGCTACAATATTTGGATACCTCCAAGCATATTCTGAATAAGTCAAAGCCATGTCCAAAGCCCAAACATCTAATTTCTGGAAAAGCTCTTCAATCCTATTATCTAACTTAACCTTATCTTCCTTCTCCGGTTTCCTACCCTTATCAAACGGATTCAATGCAAGGTTCATTTCAACACAGCCCCAAACCTTAATATTGAGTAATAAATCCTTTCAAGCACTGGCAACTTCTTGTAATAACCAACTACTGAACTTAATGGAACATCTTTACATAATCTTGACAATACTTTTTTGTTATATGCGATGAACTTTCCACTGATGTGCTCTGCCAGAGACTTATAATCATTCTTAACAAGAAACACAGAATAAGTTGAATGCGTACCAAGACTCTCTCCAAAGTTTTCAGCCATTATCACATTACGGAAACCAAATGAACCTGCAGCACTTCCCACATTATTAGCAACATATGTGCAGTAACGCGAACTCTCTCCAAGAAAATCATCAGCATCTCCCTTTATTATAAAATCACAATACTTTGAATGTACACCAAAACTCCCTCCAACATCACCATTAATAGTGACCTTGCACCTCCCCTCACTATATCCACCCATAAATATATCCCTAGATATACCTCCACACAGGCAATCTAACTTAAGAGTTCCAGGGCTTAACACAAAATCCTTGTCCTTTATCCATCTTGCATTAAAAGATTTATGTATAAGATAATTTATCGCAGCTGTACCCCTATCACTCACCTCATCCTCAACAATTAACCACTGCAGGAACATGTCAATGTAGACAGGCGGGACAGTACACCAATCAAATCTATCCATAGGAAGCTTATTGACATTCCTTTTCACCTCTTTATAGGTCTTGATAAGTGACTCAAGCCTCCAGTTTTCTTCAATCTCTACTTTTTCTATAACTTCAGGTTTTCTACCCTTGTTAAATGGATTCAATGCTAGATTCACTCAAACAACCTCCTTTTTCCAGTATAAACAAATTTAGGAGATCTATTAAGATTAGGATTAACAATCTTCTTAAGATAATAATACAAGTCACTTGCTGAAGTTTTAAAGGTGCAGCAATTAGTTCTCTCAATAAATCCCTGACGTGGAACAAGACTGTTTACTATAAAAGTAGAATGGACACTTCCTCCAGCGATATCATTCACCTCACCACCTAGATTAAAAGTACAATGCTTTGCACCTATACCTACATTAGAAGACTTACCTGTGACAGTGAACTCTGAATTCTCAGCTCCAACCCCTAAACAATATCCGCAATCACCATAGACAATAATGTTAGAACCCTTTACATCATAACCCAGCTGCACACCAATATCTCCTCTCACAACCAGCTCAATACCCTCAAATCCATTACATAACCATGAAAAACGATGCCCTTTTCTTGTATCCAGGACAAACTTATCATACCCCAGGCTCATTGACTCTTTTAATAGACGGTTAACAAACCTTCCAGGATAAAGCCCACCTTCATGTGGAATCTCAAGAGCTGCTACAGTAGACACAAAAGATTTAATCTCATCAGGATTCAGAATATCAAGTTCAATAGTATTAATTTTATCACATCGATTATCAAGACTCAGATAATGCGCATACATCGCCACAGTACGGTTAATCTTGTTATCACTCTCGGTAACTATCACTTCAATGTTCTCTGGCTTCTTCCCTTTACCAAATGGATTCAGTGCAAGGTTCATACTCTTATCACCTTATTACCTTTATGCCATCTCTCATACAAAAAGTCAAAACTATTCTTATCATGCACTTTAAACACGCAACACCTAGGCCAATCATAAGATGTATAGGCAGCTGGCTTCATAAGAACTGTATCTAGTTCAAATTCACAATCAGTTGCATTTGCAGCAAAGAAAAAGCTTACATCCTTCACCTTGAATTTAGAGGATTTCGCATAATTACCCAAACAACTATCACCCTCACCATAAACAACAAGATCACAGAACTCTGTAAACCTCCCAAAATATTCTCCGACATCACCATAGACTGACAATTTAAGATAGCTGCCTGGAGTACCTTTCAACATATTTCCCACCAAACTTACAGGCCTAGGAGCAATTATATGAAAGTCATTATACCCAATATCAAAACTATGCTGAATCAGCCTCGATATCATTTCAGGTAATGGAGATATAGCAGGAGCATAAGGCATCTCCCCAGACCAAAGCAGACAGATTAACTGCTCAAGATCATTCTTTGAGATATCCCCAACAACATTCATCATGTCAGCAAACAATTCTTCATACTTTTCTTCAAATTTATCATAACCAAGGCGATACATAGGAATACCATAATCAGCAATCATAAGGCGAAGTTCACGAGAAAGCTCTTGCAAGTGAGTGTCTACATCTACTCTACTCACCTTCTCAGGCTTCTTCCCCTTATCAAACGGATTCAGTGCGAGATTCACAGTAATACCACCTTATTAGCATGCCCGATTATAGCTTTAAGCAAGCCATGAGCCTGTTCATCTTTAAGATAAAATTTACAGTTCTTTGGAAAACCGTTCTTTGCCAATATTCCAGTGACACAGTCAACATCTCCATGAAAGGTATACTTGCAATCCTCAGATCTAGCTGCAAAGCCATCAACAACATCACCTTTTACCAGATACTCGCACCTCTTTGAAGCGTGTCCAAAATGCATCTCAGCATCACCATCAACTACAAACTTAGAATCCTCGCAATGCGCTCCAAACCTGGTATGCACATCACCTTTGATCTCTACAGTACAATGCTTCAGATGTGAACAACTAAAATTACCGTTCTCATTCCCATTCACAACAAGATCTACGTAAGAACAACAAGTAAAACCACTCCATCTTATGTCACCGTTTACTGTTATCCTTAACCTGCCTTCATCTGTAGGATTATACCTGAGATATTTACAGAAATCTTCTATACGATTATCTACAACATCAAGCTCAAAGTCATTATTCCCTCCAAGATATGAAACCTCCACTAACTTCCCAATATAAAAACCTAGTATAGCATTATCATCAGTGATAGTCCTTAAATGATGCAATATAAGATTGATATCCCTTGGCTTAAGAACTGGAGTACTTGGGATATTAAGATGTCCCTTCCTATAAGCATCCATATAAATCTCAACTGCTTCTTCTAGATCAGGATGTTCAATCTTAATCTTTTCTTCCTTCTCTGGGCTTTTACCTTTACCGAATGGATTAAGCAATAGATTCATATTTTAACAACCTCATTCATTCCATCATAATGTTCATGCAGGAATTCAAAACTTTCATTATCCCTCACCTTAAACACACAACCATGAGGCATGACAAATTGGTTTACTCCTCCAAAATAATCAAGTTCAAGAGAATCTATCTCATATGTACAATTGCGTGAAGCTCTTCCAAGTATTAGATATACCTCATTAGCTTTGAAACAGCTATGCTCCGAAAAATTCCCAAACCCCTCTCCTGCATCTCCATTTAGAATAAATTTACAACGTTTGGAATACCAGCCAAGACAATTTCCAGCATCACCATTCACAATAAAATCGCAATACTTTGTATGCATCCCAAATCCAATACCAACATCTCCTTCTATCTTTAATTTTAACCTTCTCCTGGATTTGCCTTGCAAAAAGATACCAACATGCCCCTCTCCAGAGCAAGTCAAACAAAACCCATTATTCCCAGCCTCATATGAGGTATTGATTAAGGCAGATATATACTCAGCACTGTTCTCTTTACCTTTGATAACCTGATACACTGAATCTATAAGAGATGCGTTCAGTACAGGCAGTTTCAGGTTCTGAAACTTCTCTGCCCATGTATTCCCAGGTTCTTCCATAATTTCCAATGAATTAAAATGATCAATCGTATCATTCACTATTTGGTCTAGCATCACAGTGTTAATAACTTCAGGTCTTTTACCTTTATCAAAGGGATTAAGTGCAAGATTCAACCCAACCACCCCACAGAATTATATCCTTTCACTTCTTTCTTTAACTTTTCCAGGACATTCTTCTTTCTTGTGGCAAATGTACAGCGCCCTGCTCCATCACCTAACGATTTATAATCACTAAAACTGAAGAAACATTCAGATGCTGAAAGACCTAGATCCTTACCAACATCCTTCTTGATACAATACCAAGATCCTACAGAATATAGCCCTAGACCTTGGCCAGCATTTCCTTTGACATAATAGCTACAATCCCTTGTTTCCAAACCGCAATAATCCTTAACATCTCCTTTAACATAGAACTCGCAAGATCTTGATTTATCTCCTAACCTTAAACCAGCATTACTATTCAACTTAAATATAGAATTTTGAGATCTAGCACCAAAATTATCTGCAGCCTCACCATAGTACTCAAGCTCAACATTATGTAGATAATCAGGTTTGAAATGCCCATTACTGCCTAACACCTTAATCTTAATCCTTTTCTTAGGACGCAATCCAGAACAGAGACGCCACCAGGGAAAATCACCTTCCTCTCCATGCACATCAATTATCTTATGTCCAACATCAAGCTCAAACTTACTATATCCTGCCTCATACGCATTCTTTATAATCGCATCAATAAAGTTTCCGACATACAAGACAGTATCAGTTTTTTCAATAGTCCTTAGATCACTATAATAAACAGCAATCAAATCCATCAGGCCCTTGATATTGGCTGGAGTCATGAGTATATCCTTATAATCCGCTCCAGGTCTTAAATACCTGGCAAAAGTCTCTCCTACTACCTTATCAACACTCTCAATCTTCTCAACCACTTCAGGTCTTTTACCTCTATCAAAAGGATTCAATGCAAGATTCATTTCCTTATCACCCTATTTTGATCAAAAAGAGACCTAGGCACCTTCTGGGTCCTCCTCAGCTTAAATGTACAATCCTTAGGATAAAGACCAAAGCTGTTATGAAATCGTATTGAACCATCAACCTCAAACCTACAAGAACGCGGATGAGATCCAACCCAGCAATCCCCGTCAATATAAAACCTTGACTTCAGAGCATCCATTCCAGTACCATAACCTGCAGAACCATGAACATAAAAATCACAATAATGTGAGGCTTCACCAATACCCTCTGCATTACCATTGATATGAACTTTAATCCTATCTCTATATTTACCTTGAAGATAATAACCTAAACGGTCAATACCATGTACCATAAAATTGTTATATCCATTATCATAGGAAATCTGGATCAATCTAGATAAAAGCACACCACCCCTGCCCATCTTTTGCGAGAGCATATATATCGCAATATCAGGAAGCGCAACCAAAGCATCAAGATGCTTAAGCGCTTCATAAGTATCCCTTGCATTCAATGCAGAATGATCAATTATTGTCTGATAGATTTTATAGACATGATAAATCTCTTCAATCTGCTTCTCAAGTTCTTTACTTACTTCAACCTTGTCAATGTTCTCTGGATTCTTTCCATTACTAAAAGGATTAAGTGCTAGATTCATATAGGCCTCACCTTATTCTTTAGAAACAATCTAAAAAGAAACCGAGAAGCCCAGGGCTGCTTAATAAATTTATTATACGATTCTGGATTCAGAAAAAAAGTGCATTGCTTCCCCATAAGATAAAGATCGCCAGTCGTCACATTTCCATCAATATAGTATGTACAATTCTTCGAATCTAATCCACAATATGCAATATCACCATGAACAACAAACTTACTGTCAGTACATTTACTTCCTACACCATTAGATACATTGCCGTACATCTCAACCTTTACACCATTACATTTATTTCCAAGCGCAAACAAGTCACCATATATCTTTGCACTTAGCGGAACTGTTATAGACTCCATAAACGCACGCAAGAAAGGATATTTTATATCAAGGGCAAAATCATCAAATCCTGACTCATAAGATTTTTGCATCAATTCTGAAAGAAAGTAACTAGTAATGCAGTGCCTATAATCCCATACAGATTCTATCTTATTCAAGAACAACTGTATCTGAGCAGGTGACAGAGTTGGAACCCCAAACACAACATCATTATAATCTGCAATAGGATTTAATTTTCTCTTATCCAGCTTATCATATATCTTATAGGCTTCTTCAACAGCTTCGTCTAATTCAATCTTTACCTCTTCAACCAGTTCAGGTCTCTTCCCTTTATCAAACGGATTCAACGCCAAATTCATATCAGTTCCACCTTATTCTCTTTCTTGTTCTGCACAGCCCAGTCCATCTTAGATTTAGTCTGTTCATCTTTAACCTTAAACACACAATTCCTGGAATAGATAGCAACATGAGGATTAAGCTCTCCATTAAATACAAAAGTACAATCCTCAGACATTATTGAACCTAGATACTCGATATTACCATTAACCTCACAATAACAGTTCTGAAGTGCTGAAAAACTACGATTCATTACATCCCCATTTACAATAAAAATCCCATTTTCGCAAGCCTTGAACGAATCACGGATATCACCATTGACAGTAATCTTATACTTCTCAGGATACTTCATATCATGAGCAAGGTGCCAAAGCCTAAACTCTCCAGCATCAAGCTCAAACTCACGATAACCAGCATCATAAGACATCTTGATATACTCTGTTAAAACAACTCCTGTTATCCCATCAACAACATACTTTGGATGATTATTCTTGACATAATCATGGAATAGCATGATCTGGCTAGGTGACAAAACTCCAAGTCCACAATTGCGTATGCAATAGACTATGTTTCTTACCGGAATAGAATGATTTAAGCCTACAAGGTTATTAAAAACATTGATAGCACCCTCAAGTGTTTCATCCTTTAGTTCAACTTCGTCAAGCTTCTCAGGCTTCTTACCTTTATCAAACGGATTCAATGCTAGATTCATTCAATCACCTCAGATATCGTGTAGTCCTTAGCAAGATACAACCTAGAAAGTTTCTCAAACTCATCATGGTCAGTAACCTCAATCTTACAACCTTCAGACTGGTCAAGCACAGGGTATCTTAACAATTTATTAAACCTGAAAGTGCACTTCTTAGCAAACAACCCGAATAATGCATCAACAGTTCCATCAATATGATACACGCAATGCTCTGAATTACATCCAAGCTCAGTCCCAGCACTACCATGCACCTTAAATAAAGAATGCTTTCCCATTACACCGAACAATGAAGCAACTCTCCCGAACACCTCTACCTCACAATCATGAAGTCCACTCATCCCATCATAACAGTCTATATCACCATATGCCTTAATCCTTAGCTTATTCTTCCTCTTACCGTCAAGGTATGAACAGAAATGTTCAACATAGTTCGTATACTGAAAACAGAAATCATTGTTTCCATTATCATATGACTTCTGTATAAGACGATTAAGGTAAAGACCAAATATGTCTGGTTTGAAATCATCCATCTTCTGCAGGAATAGATCAATCTCACCAGGTTTCAAAACCTTCAACGGTTCCTTAAAGATATGATACTTCATAATCTTCTCAACTGGCACTTCATCAATAAATATAAACTCTTCCTGAAACTTCAGATAATGCAATGTAAGCTCTTCTAAAAGAGATTCATCTAACTTAACATCTTCAACCTTTTCAGGCTTCTTCCCCTTTCCAAACGGATTAAGTGCTAGGTTCAATATATTCCACCTTAAATCTATTTAAACAGCGTCTAAACTTCATGTTAAACCTGTTAAAGGTCTCAGGATTTGTTGTCTTGAACGATGAACCAAATGGTTCATGATAATAGAAATTATCAACAACAACAAGACCATCTATAAAGAAACTACAATGCGTGCTACCATCACACCAAAACTCACGTAAATCACCATGAACCTCTATATCACAGTTATTAGCACCAAAAGCAAAATATGAACCACAGTCACCATGCACAATTATATTACAATACTTTGAGGATTCAGCAAAACTATTACCAACATCGCCATAGACAGAAATCTTTAACCGATTTTCATGAGTGCCACTTAACCAACTGCATAAAGATTCTGCCTTATTACTTATCATGATATGAAAATCATTATTCCCAGCATAAAATGAATCACCGATCATCTGGTTCACATAGCACCCAAATTTTCGATAGATTTCATTAGGGATATCTTCAAGCAGATTCACAGCAACTGCAACCAGGTTTTTATCTAAAACAGGCAGGTCATCATAAGTACCTACCCTTCCAGCATACTCACGTTCATCATTCTTATACATGTCAATGATTCTTTTAATTCTATCATCCACAACCACATCAATACTTTCAACTGCTTCAGGTCTTTTACCTCTATCA
>JAHWHG010000018.1 GCA_019323515.1 Candidatus Woesearchaeota archaeon | reverse complement strand
CTTGCAATAACACAATACCTTAACAGCTGCACTCTTTATACTTATTTAGGGATGAGTGTTTGTAAGAAGTAAAACGCCCCTGACCCAGATAAGGGCTTCACCCTTATCAACCTGTGTACTATTCTCGCTGTGCTCGAATAGCACGAGAAAACAAAAAACGCCCCTGCGAAGCAGCAGGAATTTAAAACAAATTCCCTGGCTTCCCAGGAACGTTCGTTTCACTCACGCCCCTGCGAAGAATCGAACTCCGGTCTTACGGACCGCAACCGTACGTACTTTTTGGCTGCGCCAAAACCTTGCTTTGACGCAAGTATCCACTATACTACAGGGGCATACTTCCTTAGATTGAAAATGAGTATATAAAGGTTATTCTATCCTGGTTCTCTCTATTATATATACATCATAATAAGAACAATTGATGTTATTACACCTCAATAGTAACCAATTCGAAAGATTTAAATAACTTTCCTGCATTATACCTGAATTAAGGGTGTTTAGAGGATGGTTTCAAAATATGACTCTAGAGAACAAATTAAAGAAGGCTTTAGCTATCCTCGGTGGAGCAGCGATTCTTTCTACTACTCTATTTGCTGATGTTCCATTAATAAAACCGCAAACTCTTACAAAAGGACAATATACAGAACTCTCAAAAAGAAAAGATCTTAAATCAAAAAGAGCTTACCTAAGAGCTCAGCCAGGATTCAGCAAAAAAAGTTTCCTGGCAAAGGACAAGTTTTATGACACTGATGATTCTAATATAGAGGTTAAACAACTGCATGCTATTGATGCAGGTAATGGTAAATACCTTCTTAATGTACTAGGAGCTAAGGAAGCTGCAAAGAAACCATCTAAACCAAAACCAAAACCAGTTGTAACACCAAAACCACTTCCAAAACCTAAGCCTGCTAAAAAACCAGCAGCTAAGAAAAAGGCAGCAAAGAAAAGACCTGTTGTAAAGAAAATAGAACAGATGCAAGTTAACGATTACATGCCACTCTGCACTAATGAACAACACGCAGAAAAGCTTGGCAATTATATTGAAACACTAAGATATAATAACGGTAGGAAAGTATTCAATGGAGACCATAGTAATTATCTAGGGTTTGGTGTTCTCCAGGTTAGAAAAGGTAACAAGGTTTCATATCAACTTCAGGGAGCTTTCAAAAAACCAAACGGAATTGTGTGCGATTTTGAAAAAGACCTTACTAAGGACCTTGCAGACAAAGTTAAAGCAGCATATCTTAAGATAAAAGCAGATAAGTTTGTGATGCCAGGGCAAAGGACTTATACAAGGGCTCAAACTACACCAAGAACAATAGCACCAGTTGTACAATCATTTAAACCTTTCAATGCATTCTACAAAACAGGAGCAGACGGAAGAAAACATTTTGACCTGGCAGCATGGAAAGCTAACAGAAAACACGCAGCTCCAAAAAACTATAATTATATGTCTGCATGCACTAATCTTTCTCCTGCAGGACAGAAAATGTTTTCTAAGATTAAGAAAAGAGCAAATGACAACTACAAACAACAGAAAAATCTTGAAGTGTTTGCAGCTGAATCTAAGAGTGCTACACAGGAGCACATGAACTTTTATGCAACTCTAAATCGTTTAAAGCAGGAAAAGGCAAGGGTTTCATCTCGAATTGCTTCCTCTAAAGACCCTTCTAAATTAGATTTAAGAAGACTTAATACTCTTAACTCCAAAATCAAACAATTTGAAGATAAGAAGAAATCAATTGATATTGAAAAAGAACAGAATAATAAATTAAGGACAGAGCTTGCAATCAAGTTTGGAAAACTAAACACAGAAAGAGACGAACTTTACAGGGCAGGTGAACAAGGCTTTTCTTCATACCTAAAATATAAACAGGTTGAACTTGAACAGCATCCAGAGGTTAAGAAAGCACCTTATGTTGTTACACCTAAAGTTCCTCTAGGTCATTACCTTCAGGCAGTTCTCTATAGGGCAGCTGAAGAAAAACCAGATGCAAGCTATGGCCTGCTTAAACATATGCGTTCCTTAGTTTCAAAAGAACAGCTTCTTGCTGCTAGAAAGGAAATCAGAACCACAAAAGATGTAATGGCAGTTGTTAAGAAATACAACCTAAACGCTTTATTCAATAAAGTAGCTGAGATGAAAATCAAATATGGTCAAAAACCAGAAACAACATTCAAGGACCATTATAAATTAAAATTAGAAGGCGTTGTAGACACAAGAGAAGAACTTGAGGAAATTGTAGAAAAGGTAAGACAGATTACTTATGAAGCTTTCAAGAGAAAGAGAAGACCTTACACAATCGCTTACAAGGTTGCAGGAGCTGCAATTTTAAACTGGGCTCGTATTGCTATGAGAAGTGATCACTTCTTTATCCCTTACAGGACATCTCCGTTCGACAGGTTCGGCGGACCAAGCATTGGTGGTATATAATGAAAAAGATACTATTCCTATTAATGTTACTTGCATTGGTTTCAACAGCTAGCGCTTTCACTGCAACTGAAACCTGGTCATTTACTGACACAACAGGAGCACCTGTCACAAATGTAAGGGCTTTGGTTTATCAATGCACAGATACTGCATGCGCTCCTGGGTTTGTTAATTTCCAGAACCATTATCTCTCTGGAACCTCTAACCAGGTTGATATAAGTTATACAACAGCTTCAGCTTCATACTTTGCTGTCTATCTTTATGCAGATGGTTATGTGCCTCATGATTATAGGATTAACGTAGATCAACCATACGCTCCAGGTTACAAACCTGTTTACCCAATTGTATTCAACAAGGTTGACAACTGCCACGCACCTTTGAATAACACTGTTATCCAGAATATGGCCTTTATCAACCAGACATTATCTATACAGACTACAACAAGCCTTGATGCAGAGACAAGGTCAGCTTTCACAAGACTTATAAACACTGGAGCAGCATTCCTGCCAAGCGGTGACCCAGCAGACCTTACTGACCTGACACCTTTCTATTCAGCTTTGACTAATATTAATGTTTCAGTATATTATGAAAACGGAACACTTGCAGACTCAAAAGTGATTAACCCAACACCCAACATTTACTTTGACCAGGCTTATGACATTAACTTCATGTTACAGACTGATAATCCTGCAATATATTCAGAAGGAAATTACACAGTTGTTCTTACATCAAATGTGATTGATAACCAGTGCAGTTCTTCAATCCCTGAAACTGTTACAAAGCCAGTCCAGTTATTGAACGATAGCTCAACTAACAACTGCTTTGCAGAGGTTCAAAACATCTCATTTTCACCTAGCCTGCCAGCATTAGGCGACACAATTACAATAACAGCATACAAGCAAAGCAACTTTGTATCACCTGCAGGTTCAATCTCACCTATTGATAGTAATATCACACTAAATGTTTACGATGATAATGATACATTAGTCTATACAAGAGACTGGCAGTTCGGCCAAAACCCTATGCCAGATCCTATTTTATTAAACCCTTTCACAGTTGACTGGACACCTCATGCATCTGGTCAGTATACACTTGAACTGATTGCAGTCCCAGAAAGTTCATTCTGTTCAGGAATCCCGACAGTAACAGGTTCAACTAATAATACCTTAGTTGTTTCAGCTGGTACAGACCCAGGAAACCAGGCTCCTGTAATCTCAAATACACAACCAGCACAGCTATATAATATTACACTGCCACAGACAGTTGACTTCAATGCAACTATTACTGATAGTGATGATTTACAGGTAAATTACACATTTTATATTGATAATATCTCAGTATCAAACGGAACAGTAGCTTCTGGTTCATTGGTTAACTTCAGCAACCTGTTCACTACACCACAGGTTTACAACATCTCACTTTTAGCAGACGATGGAACTAACCAGACACTTTATGAATGGACACTTAATTTCACAAACTATGCTCCTAACATAACAGCAGCAACACCTGCTACACCTGTTGCAGTGTATCAGAATAATGATACAACATTCAATGTAACAGTTGAAGACTCCGAAGGAGCTGACATGAATGTTACATGGTACATCAACGGAACTTACCAAACCTCAGCAGCAGTTGCTAATGGTTCATATTCAGAATTCACATACAACTTTACAACAGTTGACGACTTTAATGTTAGTGTTGTTGTTACAGACAATGTTGGGTATACTGACTTTAATGAATGGATTGTAGATGTAAATCCATATGGATGCGTTATCCCAGTTGACAACTTGTATATAAATGCAGATACCACATTATGTGCAGGCACATATAACTTAGACGACCTAGGCCCAAACGGCTTGTTCATAATCAACGCAAGTGGTGTAACATTAGACGGTAATGGAGTAGTAATCAACGGAGATGGAGATGAAGATGGAGTTGTTATTGATGATGCAACTTTTGATAATGTAGTTATTAGAAATTTTAATTTTAATAACTTCCATGAACCTATTGAATTAGATGGTGAAATGTTTGATAGGATTGAGAATGTCTCAATTTCAAATATCTATGTTGATAACTCTACATATGCAGTAAGGTTAGATTATGTTCAAAATGCAACAGTTTCATGGATAAGAGGTAATACTACCCATGGTCTTGAGTTAGAATCAGTTACAGATTCAAGGATTGACGGTATTAATCTATCTTGCACTTCTTCATGTTTCTTGTTTGAAGATGGAGATAATGTAGGTATTGATAATGGATACTTTGACGGAAACAATACTGCAGAAGGATTTGATGTTACTGATACAAACCTGACAATCTGGGACACAAGCTTTACCGGATTGGATAAGACCTTTGATCTTGATAATGCAACAGTTTATTTGTTTAATGTAACTTTCATAGAAAATAATTCAAGCTTCTTGAATGGCGGTCAAGCTATACAATATTGGTATGTAAATGTTCATGTTAACGACACATTAAGCAATAATGTGAGTAATGCATCAGTAGAATGGACTGATGTTTTCAATTATACCTATACTTTTGGCATCACAGACTCAAATGGCGATACTTCAGCATTTACACTGCACTCAAATCTATATAATGCATCTGGTGTCACAAGCTATAATAACCATACAATAGATGTCTCTGCAGCAGGTTATGATAACGCTTCTCTAAGTTACAACGTCTCAGGCAATTCACAAGTTGCAATGACTTTATCACCTACATTTGTAGACAACCCGCCTATTGTAACATTAATCTCACCTGCAGACAACTCAACAGTGCTTAACACAGATGGTAATGTTACCTTCAATTATACTGCAACTGACGACTACAACTTAACAAATTGTACCCTTTATGCAAATCTCTCAGGTAACTGGAGCGCTGTTGCTACCGATGCATCTCCAGTGAATGGATCAAACTTTTGGGTAGTTTCAAACCTAAGCAACGGCACATACTTATGGGCAGTTGAGTGCTGGGATGGTTATCCACAAGCTGGCTGGTCCACTAACTATACATTTACAATGGACAGATCTGAAACAAACACAGCACCTAACATAACTACATCTTCACCTACAAGTCCACAGAATATAACAACTAACGAATATCTTTCATTTAATATTACTGCCGAAGACAATGAACAGGTTAACTTGACAAGCTGGTGGTTTGTAAATAACTCACTAATCAACTCAGTCACTTTTGCAAACGCAACAGACGACGGTTTAGGTTATAACTTTACACAACCAGGACTTGCTAATGTAATTGTTATTGTAAGTGACGGAACATTCAATGTTTCAGAACAATGGGATGTTAATGTAACAGACCCAGTAGTTCCACCAACATATTATCTAATAATCAACGAATTTGAATCAAACCCTGCTTCTGGAAGTGAGTGGGTTGAAATTTATAATCCTTCAAATGTAACAGTAAACCTAACTGGTTGGTACTTAGCCGACAGTACTGCATCTAATAACAGGTCTTTGTCAGGAGAATTAGCTTCAGGGGATTATTTTGTTTATAATTATTCTAGTCCAGTCTTAAACAATGATGGAGACCTTGTTAGGTTATTTGACAAGAGTTCAGCATTAGTTGATGATACGCCTAGCCTTGCCGACAGTGCAGGAAACGACAGCTGCTGGGCACGTGTACCAAACGCAGTTGACACAAACAATAGCGCAGACTGGACATTCCAGCAGTGCACATACAACGCAACAAATGATTTGGTTGTAGACAATCCACCTGTTGTAATATTAAACACACCAGCAGACAACTTAACTATATTAAACACAGATGGAAACGTAACATTCAACTGGACATCTACAGATGATTATGGTCTATATAATTGTACTTTATTCGCCAATTTCTATGGTGGCTGGAGTGCAGCTGCAACAATAACTCCTGTTAATGGATCAAACACATATCCTTTAACAAACCTAAGCAACGGCACCTATATATGGAATGTAGAATGTTTTGACAGTCAGAACAAAAGTTCATGGGCTGCTGCTAATTACACATTCACAATGGACACTAGCTCAACTAATAATCCACCTAATATAACAGCATCTTCACCTCTATCACCTGTTAATCTTTCAACCAATGATAACCAGACATTCAATATTACAGTTGAAGATCCTGAAGGAGCTAACTTATTTGTATGGTGGTTGGTAAATGGTTCATATGAACAAATTAATAATGCGACAAACGGTTCATCAGTAGAATTCACAAGAACCTTCCTAACAGACGGATTACACAATGTTACAGCGATTGTAGGAGATAATGCAACTAATATCTCAACAGAGTGGGTAGTTAATGTATCACCTCTATTCGTTCCAGCAACTGGCATAATCATCAACGAATTCGAAGCTGACAATGAAGGAAACGACTCTGCAGAATATATCGAGCTTTACAACCCAACCAATGTTTCAGTTAACCTTTCAGGTTGGAACATAACAAAGAGCACAGGAACAACTGTAATAACACTATACGATAATGCATCAATCCCTGCTCTAGGTTATTACACTTTAAATAATTCAGAATACGACTTAATGCTTAACGGCAATATCAGCTTTGAACTAATAAGACCTGACGGTGAGATCTTAGATATTGTAAATGTCTCAAGTGAAGATGACCTTGACAACTATCTTACATGGTCAAGAATACCTAATGCACAGGATACAAACTCAACTTCAGACTGGCAGTTATTCCCAGGAACATTCAACCAATCTAATGATAATGCAGACTGGAGACCTGTTGTGACATTAATCTCACCTAATGCAACAACAGAGAACTCAACCATCGTGACTGTCAACTACAATGTTACTGACGATCACAATGTGACAAGCTGTAGGCTTTACACAAACATTACAGGAAACTGGACTAACTACTTAAATGACCTTGACGGTATTTATGATAACTTCACAATCACTAACCTTTCAAACGGCGCATATGCTTGGAATGTAAGGTGCTTTGACTGGTATGGTTCAAGCTTCGCTGCTGAGAACATGACATTCACAGTTATACTTCCTGCAACACTTACAGGAACTGTTACAGATGTCTCAAACAGCACACTTAACGCAACAGTTGAACTAAAACAGTCAGGAGTAACATATTATATCACACAGGCTGTCAACGGAACTTACACAATTGACGTGCCAGCTGGCCAGTATGATGTATTAATATACTCTCCTGGTTATGTTGACAACCTTACACAAAATATATCTCTTACAAGTTCAAACACAACTGAGCACAATGTAACACTTCAGACACTTGTAACAACAGGTAATCTGACTGGATACATCCTTGACTCAGTTAACACAATATATAACGCTGCTATTGAACTTAAGCAAGGCAACTTGACAGTAGCTGCAACAAAATCTGACGAAAATGGTACTTATGGTTTCACAGACGTACAGCAAGGAACATATAACCTTACAGTCGCAAAATCAGGCTTCAGTGTAGTTGTGACAGAGGTTACAGTTAATGCTAGTAACTCAACACTACAAAATGTTACAATTATACCAACTTCAAGCTCAGGAAGGATTACCGGAACAGTCTGGGATCCTAGCCTTAACCCTGTAGACCTTGCAGATGTATTTGTTTATGAAACAGGAACATCTAACTTAGTACAGATTGTGAAAAGCGATGCAACCGGCAACTACATTGTCAACGGATTGCCAGCATCAGTTGCATATGACTTGAACGCATCCAAGGTACCAACTTTCAACTCTACAATCTTTGGTCCTGTTAATGTAGTACTAGCTCCTGGAGGAACATCCTCAGGTAAACACATCATGGTAGGTTAAAAATGAAAACACAAAATTACTTCAAAATATTCGCATTCACATTGCTTTTACTAGTTTCAGTTATGGCAGTTTCAGCTGCTGAAGGAGTATACGGGTATGTTACAAACTCAACAGGAAGCGCTCTTAACAGCACAAACGTAACAGTTGCATATTACTCAAATGCAACTGTTGTAAACAGCACACTTAGCAACGAATCAGGTTTCTATAACCTAACATATGATGTTGAGTCAGGAAACTATACAATAAACTTCAGCGCAGCTGGATATGTAAGTTCACAGTACAGGATTGTAGTGATAAATAACACTGAATTCCAGTTTGACGAGTCACTTGGTCCAATCCTGCCTGGATACATCTATGGATGGGTCACACCAAACACTGCTACTGTCAGACTTGTCGGTCCTGAGATTTACACAGTTCCAACAGACTTTTCTGGATTCTACAATGCAACTGTACTCCCTGGTTCATATTCAATGACAGCATCATCTGTAGGTTACAATGACGGATTAGCAGGCGCAACTGTAACAGAAGGTAACCAGACTGAACAAAACTTTACTCTAACAATACTGCCTTCAACACTTAAAGGATATGTCTCTAATTATACTAATAACTCAGAGTTTATTGAATATGTAAGTGTTAAGATATACAAAGATGGACTTTTTAATACCTCAACAACAACAGACGCATCAGGTTACTATGAAATTAACTTAAGCAATGGGATATACAATTTATCTTTTACAGCTGTTAACTACCAAGATAACAATCTTTCTGATGTAGTTGTTCCAGTATCTTCAACTACAACCCAAAACATCACATTAATACATAAAGATGCTACATGTACAGAGACATCTGTAGCTACAGATTGGGGGGATTGTATTGATGGTAAAAAGAGCAGGACTGTTACATATACTAACCACAATAATGTGTGCGGAGTCACATATGTAGTTATTGAAAACGATACTGATAGTTGTGGGGGAAGTACTACTCCTGGCTCATCAAGGAGAAGTACAGGCGGAGTATCACCGTACATAACAACTTTCAAGAACTATGTTACACATATCTGGGGAGAACTACTTCCAGGACAAAGCTACTTGATGAAGGCAGACAACAAGGAGATAGCTATCTATGAAGTTGAGTTCACTGTAACTGAAAGGATTGAAAATGGTGCAATGAGTGTTGGTGTGCTTATTGAAGACCCTAGCGATCCTTATGAAGGTCCTGTATACCAGTACGGCGACATCATACACCAGAACATCGACGATGACCAGATCGAATACGGCATGATTAGGTTCAGGATTAAGGAAGACTGGTTTGGTGATAACCTAGACCCTGATACTGTTGTGCTGTACCGTTATAATGATGGTCAATGGGATGCACTTCCTACTGAAGATATTGGCAAGGACTCAGACTATTATTACTATGAGTCAGAAACACCAGGATTCTCAATCTATGCAATATCTGCAGAAGAGTTCAAGGAAGAAGAACCAGTTATTGAAGAGGAAGAAGAAGAGCCAGAGGAAGAACCTGAAGAGATCGAACCTGAAGAAGAGGAGGAAGAAGAAACCTCAGCTTTAGCTAACGCATGGATGGTTCTTAGCAACTTTGCAAGGGAAAAACCTTCACAGTTCATCATAATCCTTGTGTTTATCATTGCACTGATACTATTGCTTATATTTAGGGATAGTATAAGGCAATACTCAGCAAAGTCAAAGCAAGATAAAGCAGCTGGAAAAGATGCAAAGAAACAAGCTGTGAAAAAACAACCTCTTCCACCTGAGTACAAGAGACCAAACTTCTTTGTTCATATGTGGAGAGCTTTCAGGGGTTACTGGATATCAAAGGACGATGCATTCTTTGAAGTTGATGTTGAGGACAGGAACACATACATCAACAAAAGAAGAAAAGCTCGTCTTGAAAGGAGAAAGATGTACAGGGTTTAACGCTCCATCCTAAGATATTCTCCCTTATCAACAATATTTTTTATTACAACCTTATTTTTCTCATTTAACTTTCTTACAATCTTTCCATATCCAAGATTTTCATTATTCCTATTCTGGACTAGAACAACACCGCTCTCAACATTAGATCTTATTATCGCTTTCCCGAATATATCCTTTTTACATAGAAACAACCATTCAGCTTTATCATCAACAACAGCTTTCCTATCTGAATACTTAGCTATTAGGTCAATCAATGCAGGGCTTGCATAAAACCTGCCTGCTTTTAACCTTCCAAGGAAAATACCTGCAGCAAACAACTCATGCTTTACCTTATCCTTTAACTTCAGCAGTTCCTCGCTTATGAGAAAATACTCACTTCCAATTCTATGTATATCTTTAATCCTTTTATCAGTGAATTGTTTTATGAACCTATTTATCTCCTTCATATAACTTTAAAATATTTAGATATATTTAAATATTTACTCTAGTACATCCTTCCATATGCCTGTTAAAACCCAGAATAAAGTCAAGAAAAAGAAGAAATTTACCTATAGGAGGAAACCTGCTGACCAGATAAACATAGCTAAAGAACGCATTAAAGAGCTTTTCAGGCAGGCTGACCAAGAGTTCAAGAACGATCCAAAACTTTCTGATAGATACGTACAATTAGCCAGAAAGATAGCTATGAAGTTCAGGATAAGAATCCCTCGCGAGCTTAAGAGAAAGTTCTGCAAACATTGTTACTCTTATTTTAAGCCAGGAGTTACTGTAAGGATCCGTACAAAGCCTGGCAAGGTTGTCTATTACTGCTTAAAGTGTAAGAAGTATATGCGATTTGTCACGAAGTAAGTTTATGCACCTTTTCTATCTGTTCATAGATATTTTCAATTAAATCATAGTTTTTTGCCTCTTCAAGGGTCACCCAAGCATAATCATTCAATTCATCCTCTTGATGTAGAATAACCTCTCCCTCTGCATGCTCTGCGAATAGGCTGACTATTATTGTAGAGAACCCGTTTGGTCTTATGAAGACTAAGGATGAGCAGTAACCAATGTTCTTGATGTTAAGGTTTGTCTCCTCTTTAACCTCTTTTTTCAATACTTTTTCAAATATATCAAGCCAGTGGTCTGCAGTATCTTTAGGAAGATTGATGAAATCAGATCTCTGTATCCTCCCACCAGGAACACACCATTTGTTTGGAAATGCTTTTTCATTAGCGCTTCTCTTGCATATCAAATACTTCCCATCCCTTTTGATTATCCCGGTCACAGCAATATAATGGGCTTTTTGTTGTATCTCTTTCATAATTTTAATTGAACTTCATAAATATTTAAATAATTCCTCGAACTAATTCGACTAAATGAAAGCTCTTGATAAGAAGGAAAGACAGGATATTTTCAAGCTGTTTCTTGAGAATTCAAAGCTAAGGTTTAATGAGATTGAGAAATCCCTTGATCTAAGGTCTAATATGGTCTCATACCATCTTGAGCAAATGCAGAAGCTTGGCCTAATAACAAAAAAACGAGATTTTTATCATCTGACAAAAGACGCAGAGAAATTCCTCCCTCTTATACCAAACTTAACTGGAGAGTCTCTAAGCCCCCTCCCAGTTATCCTTGTAGCAGTTATGAATAAAGATAAGATTCTTCTGCTTAAGAGAAAAAGAAGACCATACAAGGATTATTGGGGGCTTATAGGCGGTAAGATGCTTCATAATGAGAGCTTTAGCGATGCGAGTATAAGGCAGGCTAAGGAAAAAGCAAATATCACATGTAGGTTTATCTCAATCAACTCTGTTTTGCACGAAAGAGTTCAGGGTGAACAGATTATCAAGCATTCATTTATCCTGTTCTTTGCTAAAACAGAAGCAGATTCTATTCCTTTTAAGCATGTTGAACGTGGAGAACTGCGTTGGTTCAGCCTTGATGAAATAGCAAATCATAATATAATCCCCTCAGATATGTGGTTGATACAAAACAAGCTAGATTCTAAGATATCTGTGAATTCAGCCATGATGGATGAACATGATGGTACACTTTCTTCCTTTAGAATTTTAGAGTAATATTATCTTATAATTTGTAAAGTATAAAAATTTATAAATCCCTTAATAATCTGTTTTTTTTTGGGTGTTTAGAATAGATACTATTGACATACATATTGATTTAAGCAAGAAATACTGGGAAAAATGTCCTTCAGGTATTGCATTTGTAACAGCTGATAAATCGTTTCATAAGGGTTGCACCCTTTCGCATCAATTGAAAGACAAACTAAGATCTGAATTGAGCGTACATGAAGATTATGCAAAACTTCATGCAGCTGTTATTTGGCATCTTATTAAAGATATAAGTTGGATTAATAATATAATTCTATGTCATGATGAAAATGTTGCAAGAGTAACTGCGTATTTAGATGAATTATCAGAAGGAATTCATAATCATATAAGTGGAACTGTAATTCCTTTAACAAAGTTTAGTGAAGATCTCGCAAGGAAGATTAAGTCACCTGCAGATAAATATGCAAAAGCTTATCGTAGAAGAGGACTTAAACCTTGGAAATGGGACATTGGTATTAAGCTGAATGTAAAAAGTGTTAATTTCTATCAATTGGCAAATATTCTCTCAAGAATTAAAAATTTGTAAGTGAGTATTGACCTGCCCAACCAAATCACACAAAGTTAATCCTTTGCTGGCCAGCTTATATTCATAAGCTCTTTACGGAGTCAGCCCACTTACACTACTTATCTAACATTACTGATATTTAAACCTTTCTCATCACTGTAAAAAAGTGCCCTGTACACTCACTGTAGCTCACAGCTAGCTTGCGCTCGCTTACAACAGCTTTTTTTACAGGGCACAGCCAAAATATACCCAAAAGAAGTATTTAAAGCTTCCCTGCGATATTTAGCACTAAATAGTAGCAAATAACCCCAAACCTTTATATATAATCTGCTTTTTTCTCTCTGTACGTGACAGATACTTTGTCTGTTCTATATCTGCCATATAGACCCCCACGACTTAAGTGTTTGTCATCTGGTGGCTCGCGCAAGTGAGCCACACTTAATGCTAATTTGATCAAAAATGTCAGAAGTTGGAAGATGTTACAAGTGCACTGCAAGGAGAATTATTAAGCAAGGCTTATGTAAACGTTGCAGGAGAGAATTTTTTTATCTAATTAACACAGAAAAACCTGAGGTGTCAGCATAGATGTTCTTCCTTTCTAAAATCAAACGTTCTTTTAGAAAGGTAAGAAATGATGTTTCTTTATTGATCCAGAATCAGTATAGACTTAGACAAAGAATCGAAAACCTAGAAAAGAGAGTGAAATACTTAGAACTAGAGAGAATTAAGAATCTGTAGGAGGGGATACACATGGCTAAGGACAAGACCCAGGATGAAGACCTGGCTGTTCTTGATAAGATTCAAGAGAAAAAAAAGCAGAGACCGCATATAGCAAAACTATTAAGTAGAAAAGATCTTGATGACTTTGAGCTTGATGTGCTTATGAGCACAGACGAGTCCAGTATAAGTGATATGGAAGGTTTTGATTTCGATACATTCGATGAATTTGAGTAAAGTTTTTATTTTTTTTATTATTTTTACTCTATATTAAAGAAAATGACAAAAAATCTACAATCAATCTGCCAGAATCTGCATAATGTATATAGAGACACTAATTCAGCATACTTTAGAGACCCGCTTCATAGCGAACTTCCTACTATTTATCCTAATCTTTTGATAGTTTTTGATGAAGTGACAATATACTATAAGCTTGTTGCAGTTTTTGATGATGACGGTGAAATTGTTGACTCAAGCCTTTTGAAAGTCGGTGAATACGATAATGCTAATTTCTTCTCAGAAGAACACATGCATGATTCACTAAAATCACTTGCAGAAGACCTGGAGGCAATGATCATTGTAGATGATGATGACTATCTTAATGCAAAAATCAGTGCACATATCTCTGATTATCTGCACTCATGCGCAGACTCTTTGTTCCAATTATATAATTATGGAGAAAAGTTAATCAACTGAAAAATGCCTTATCCATTAACACTTGGAGAACTGGATGATAAATTTGACTACAGTCCAGATTCTCCTATTAAGCAAAATCTTTTGGCTTATTATATAGGTAATCATGGATTACAGGTTAGATACTTCAGGGCAATCGAACCTTCTTCTGAGAAGGATTATTCGCTTATTGGTATATTCAATGAAGGCTCACCTAACCTTAAGATGCTTGTAGAAGACATATCCCAGCGCTTTCTTGAAAAGAGATGCACCAGATCCTTAGACAATCTTAGGGAGATACTTACTGAAGCATCTAGAAAAAAGAATGCTTCACTTGCACAATCGTTCATCCCGCTTGAAGATCTAAACTCAGTTGCGCTTTGTATGTGGCATGCTTATAACTACAATAAACTTAATTCTTCTACTAATCCTAAAAAAGATAATAAAGGAGAACGTCTTTTTGTAAAGATATCACCAAAATGAAACTAAATCTTGACCTTGAGAAAGCACTATTGGAGATAAAGGAATCAGGCGCAAAGCTTGTTTGTATCCAGCTACCAGACGGTCTAAAGCCAAGAGCTGCTGACATTAAACAATATCTAGAAAAAAACACTGGTGCAGAAATAGTTATCTGGCTAGGTTCATGCTTTGGAGCGTGCGACATTCCCCTAGAGCTTGAAAGACTTAATTTCGACCTTATACTCCAGTTTGGACATTCTTCTTTCATTAAATGAATTATTAGGTAAAATTTATATATCCATTATTCTAAAATAACTCTATGTTACAATATATACTTGTTTCAATACTAATATTTGCATCAGTTTTCTTAGGTCATCTTCTAGCTATTATTGCAAAAGAGGAGATAAAGCATGGTGTAAAGTACTTTAAGATGCTACAGAAAATCCTCTTTCTTGCAATTGTAATAACAACAGTATACTTCTATTTTGAGGAAAAGCTAATACTTATCTTATCATTAATACTCTTGGCAGTATTTTTCTACCTCAGAAAAAGACCATACTATGACATATTAAGCTATGTCTTATTTTCGTTCTTCTACTTTGTTTCATATGAAAAGACATTGATTATTCCATCTTTGATGTTCATCTACGGACTTCCAACAGGTTCACTTCTATTCCACAGGTTCAAGAAAAACAATCTTATAATTGAGCAAATCTTTATAAGATATCTTTGGTTTATCCTCTTATCATTGGTATTATACTTACTATTTTCCTAAATAAGGATAACTAACATTGTAGTAAAATGATAAGCTATATTGAAGGTATTGGAACACATCAGAAGATTAATATTGCTAGTTACAAGGCTATATTCCACACCTTAAGGAATCATAGACGTTTCCCAAACTATGAATTTATCTTTGCATTCTCTGGAACACTTGGTCCTGATGTCTGGTGGTACAAAGGCAAACATAAATGGAGCTGGCATGTATACAATCCAAAGACAGGAAAAGGCACTGCAGGCCTTGCATGCCAGAAAGCATACGATAGCTTGGTTGAAGAGCTTATTAAGAAAAAGCCAAGTATGCGAAAAGCTGGCAAGATTGCAGCCTGGCTTGCACATTTCGCTGTTGACGCTTTGACGCCTCCACATCAGTTTGGCCGTTACAAGCGCCACCCTATAAATGACTGGTTTGATCCACATCTTAACGAATCAAAGTCAAAGCTTGCTATAATACTTGACACGCATGTATGGTTTGAGGTTAGGGTAATGTTTTACTATGCTTTTAGAAGGATTAAACCAGCACATCCTAACAATAACTTTGCAAGAAAGCGCCATTACAGGACTAATGACATTCAGAAGTTTATTGAAAAAAAAGCAAGAAAAGTATATAAGATGCGAATCTACCATGATTACAAGAAGAAAGGCTGGCGATGCGTTAGATCACGAGTAGACAAACTCCTTATCCCTGAAATGGTATCGCTTGTCTCTACAATCTGGCTTTCTGCATTCCTTGAATCCCAGGAGATTGTTAATACAAAAAAGAAATACAAAAAAGAACAAACACAGTTCCAAAAAATCATGGACATGCTACCCTTTAAGCAAATCTCAACCACTATTAAGAAAACTATTAAGAGATTTGAGGAAGAGTTTACATGAACTTTACAATTCTTGACTGCTATACAGATGAACCAGCTGGCCTTGGAGTTCCTCCTTATATCGGAACATACCCTAGGTACATCGCTGGTGCAATACTTGAGACAAATAACAAGGTTAACTATCTTACAATTGATGACCTGCGCTTTTACAGCAAAAACACACTTATATTCAATAACATTGAAAAAATAAACTCAAAAATAATTGACATTCAAAAACAAATAAAGACCAACATCAAAATAAAAAACCTTTCAAAAAACATTAAAGACATAAAAAAGTTATTAGAAAACACAGACATTCTTATAATAATTGCAGGAATTCACACTCCTGGGAAATACCTTTCAGCTCTCCCTGGAACTACAAAGGAAGTTTCATCTTTGCTAAAAAGCATAAACTACAAGAAATTCACTGTCCTAACAGGTCCAGCAGCACATTCAGGCTCAGGATTGTTTGGCGGAAAGATCGCAAGAGAGATTGAACGCGATTTCAAGAACTTTAATCTGATAGTGCCTGACATTGAATTCAAACTTAATGACCTTATCAAAAACAACTTCACAGAAGACATAAGCAAAGAATACACCTACAAAGACCTGAAAGGTATAGCAATCTCAGGTGCAAAGATAGTAAAGCAGCACCCAGACTTTCCTGACTTCATAATAGCAGAGATTGAATCTTCTAGAGGCTGCCCAAGAAAACAAGGTTGCAGTTTCTGTACAGAACCCTTGAAATATTGCACAATTGAGAGAAGACCTGTTAAAGATATAATTGACGAAGTGAAAGCTTTAAACAAGCAAGGTGTAAAGCATTTCAGGCTAGGAAAACAGACCTGTTTCTATTCTTATGGAACAGCTGATGAACTTAAAACTTTACTTAAAGGTGTAAAAAAGTACGCAACAACTCTCCATATTGATAATGTAAACCCTGCAGCTGTCACTGAGGAAAAAACAAAAGTAATTGTAAAGTATTGTACCCCTGGAAACATAGCTGCATTTGGTGTTGAGTCATTTGACACTGCTGTTGTGAGTGCAAACAACCTTAACTCAGAGCCTGAGACAACATACAACGCAATAAAGCTCATTAACAAGTACGGAGCTGAGCGCGGTGATAACGGGCTTCCAAAGTTCCTCCCAGGCATCAACATTCTATTCGGCCTTATCAATGAATCAAAGCAGACACATAAGGAAAACATGAAATGGTTGAAAAAGATACTTGACAATAATCTACTAGTAAGAAGGATTAACATACGTCAGGTAGTTGCATTCCCTGGCACTCTTCTTTACAACGAATGCAAGGATAAGTTCATAAAAAAGAACAAAAAGTATTACTGGAAATGGAGAAATGAAATCAGACAAAACATAGACTTTCCTATGCTAAAGAAACTTGTTCCAGAAGGAACAATCCTAAAGAACCTTAGAACTGAAATCTATGACGGAAACACAACCTTCGCAAGACAAATTGGCACTTACCCTTTAATTGTAGGTATTAAAGGACGTTTACCTCTAAACCAGTTTGTAGACGTTAAAATCACAGGCCACATGCTTAGAAGTGTTGTTGGTGAAGTGGTCTAAGTATTCTTCATAATTCTAATTATTCTAAACTATTCTTAAGCATAGAAATATTTATAATTTAAATTCTTGTACAAGACTTTATGTCAAGAAAATTCCAGAGCAAGCTTCATACTGCACTGAACAGGGCTAGTCAACTCCCTTTTGATATCACTCCATACCTAGATGAAGCAAAAGATGCAGTCAATGGTACAACAAAACAAAGAAAAGAAGCGCTTCATAAGCTAAACATTCTGATCCAAGACCTTAATCTGATAAATCGAGAACTGTCAGGTGCAGATGCAGGAACACGCTTTGGTGGAGACGAATGGGTCAGAAGGCACCTTTCAAGGACAAGAGTCCTCGCAGAAAAATATCAAGGCACAGAACTATATCGCAGTATTAATGAATCCATAAAAAGAGTAAGGTATCATCAGTACCTTAGTTCAAGATCCAGAGAAAAGTATCAGTCTTTCAAGTCAGCAGTTGATGCGGCAAGGCGTGGTCATTATAAGGCTTTAGTTTATCATCTTAACACACTAAAAAGACAATCAAGGGAGTTAGGCGTTCCAGTTTCACCAAGACTTGAAACAATAGTAAAAGATATGTATCATAAGGAAAGGTATGCTGCTAAAGGTTCTAAAAAGATTAAAGAACTTAGAAAAGCTATTGACTATGCAAAAAATGGTCAGGCATTCTGCATGAGTATGTGCTTAGATAATGCAGACGCCTCAGAAACTGTAAGAAAAAGAGTAAGAAGTTATCTCCCTAGTATCAGTTCAACAGTAATTACAAGAATCCGGGAATACATCTCACATCTCTTCAGGAGCAGCAATACCTGATAATTCTAAACCTCTTCCCAAAATAAGCTTGACCTTGCTTATCAATTCTAGCCTAGCATCCCTTAACTTCGGCTCTGCTTTTATGACTGGAGCTTTATGATAGAACTCATTGAATGCCTGGCTTAAGTCTAGAAGATACCTGCACATCAGTGAAGGCCTGTAACTTTCTGCTATCTTCTCAACTACTTCTGGAAACTGCGCAACAAGATTCACAACCCTCAACTCCTCTGGAGAGTTCAACAATGAGTAATCAACCTTCTTTGGAACAACCTTCGCCTTTTTTAATATTGAGTTTATCCTTGCATGCGAGTATTGGATATATGGCCCAGTTTCTCCTTCAAAATCAAGAGCTTTATCAGTATCAAAAGTAATGACTTTATTGTTATCCTGGTTAAGCATTGCAAACTTCAGTGCACCGAATGTAATATTATCAACTGATTTCTTTATCCTATCCTTTTTCCAGTCCTTGTGCCTTTTAGTGACCTCTTCAGATGCCTTTTCCCTTATTTCCTCCAGGAGAGCGGTGTAAAGTATGACATTCCCATGCCTTGAACTCATCTTCCCTTCGCTCAACATAACAAGTTCATAGCAAAGGTGATAACATTTTTTTGCCTGCTTAAACCCTGCGACTTCAAGCGCCTTAAACAACTGCTGGAAATAGAATGACTGCGGAGCAGCCACAACATATATTGACTTATCAATCTTAAACTCCTTGAACTTCTTTCTGGCAAGTTCAAGGTCCTTAGTGGAATATAAGGATGAACCATCTGACTTAAGTATAAGGAAAACCTTTAACCCATACTTTTCAAGGTTAATGACAACCGCACCATCACTCACCTCTGCAATGCCCTCCTTTAACAACTCCTGTGCATACTTCTTTCCTGGCTGCTCAACCTCGCTTTCATAGAACCATTTATCAACATTTAGGTCCAATTCCTTTGTAATCCTTTCAAACTCGTCAAGGCTCCATTTCCTTGTCTTCATCCATATTGCTTTTAGTTTTTTATTCCCTGCCTCTAGCTTCTGTAATGTCTTGTCAATCTCTTCTTTTGCAGTCTCATGCTTCTCAACATACTTTGTAGCTTCAGTATAAATCTCTCCTATCCATTCACCTTTATTCTCTTTAGGCTCTTTACCTTTATGAAACTTCAAATAATACCATATGCATTTTGCAACATGTGCACCAATGTCCCCAATATATGATGCTGCTATAACTTTGTAACCATCATAACGCATTATCCTTATCAATGCATCTCCTAACACAGCATTTCTAAGATGTCCAATGTGTAATCCTTTATGTGTGTTAGGCTGATGATACTCTATCATGACCTTTTCTTTCTTCTTCTCACCTTTGCCATAATCCTTGTCAACCCTACCCAACACTTCTTCAACAAGCAAATCCTTGTTCACATAGAAATTCAGGTATGGACCAACTGTCTTAACCTCTTTAATCAAATGATTCTTCTTGAACTTAGATGCAAGTTCCTCAGCAATCTTCTTAGGATCCTTCTTCATAACTTTAGCAAGCGGAAAACAAGGAAAAGAATAATCCCCAAGTTTAGGATCAGGAGGCACAGCTAGTGCTACTTCCTGCTTAGTCAAACTCTTCAGTTCTTTTATGATATACTTTTCAAACTTGTTCATTTTTAATAATAAAAAATAAATATGGTTTATTAATCTATCGGGTCACTATAAGCTTTTCCATCTCTCTCTTCATCTTCTTAAGCTTAGGAGATGCAAAATGTTCTCTAGCAGGCTTCAAAATCTCATTGATCTTTACTGCCATCGCCTTTTTCAGGTCAAGCGGATGCAACTTCTTTTCCTTGAAATCTTTCACAAGTTCAGCATGACTCCTGAACACTTTATCCCCGCCAAACTTTTCAGGTCTTTTCACTTCTAAAGTTGCTTTATCATTGATGAACACAACGAACTTTGCCCAGTCTATCAAAGGATTGAATTCAACCTCGCCCTCAGGACAGAACGCTCCCATTATCTTCTTCTCAACCTCCTCCTCTGTATCTGTCATGAACACTGCAGAGCTGGGTATAGACTTGCTCATCTTCATCTCTGACCAAAGATCTTGAAGCTTATCTTTTGGCACTGGCCATATAGGAGGCTTCTGTAAACCTAGGATAAGGTGTCCGTGCACTGCCACAGGCTTAATCTTTTTACCGCTCTTGTCAAGCAATGGGCTTACATGTAGCTTAAGGGCTACATCTCTGGCAATTACCTGCGCCTTTCTCTGGTCTATGCCAGCGTGTACAAAGTTCAAGCCCTGGGCAAAGATATCTGCAACCTGCATTGGTGGATAGATTAGCTTTGCAAAGTCAACACTTTCTCCTTCCTTTCTTCCCATTATTGTGATTGACCTGAGCATCCTTCCAAGAGTGGTATTCTTGCTTATGTCAATCACAGTCTCCCAGTACTTATCATTATTATGATATAGTTCACTCCCTAGTACAAACTTAAGCTTCTTTGGGTCTCCGCCAACGCACATGAACGCAGCTACCAAAGCTTCCTTAAAATAACTAACAGCAACCTTTTGTATGACTTTCATGTCACCGCCAAGCTTATCATTGATCCAGCTATGCCAATCAGCAAGGAACACGCTACAGTCTACTCCTGCATCTATGAAATCCTTAACCTTGCTCATGCACACTAGACCATGGCCAAGGTGCGGTTTACCAGAAATCTCAAACCCAATATAATGCTTTAACTTGACTTCGCTCTCCAGTAGCTTCATCAAGTCATCTTCAGTCAGGATTTCTTCAGTATTCCTTTTGATTAATTTGAATCTTTCTTGTGAATTCATTTTTATTACCTCCAAAAAATTTGAATTAAATCTTAAACAGATAAAAAAACAAACTAATAATCTGCCAATGAAATTAATCTAACGATACCTATAAGAAAGAGAAATTCTAATTTCTATTTTAATATTACTATTCATAATAGGATTATAAGTTTTAGAAGTATATAAAATTATAGAATATTCTTTTCAGGTTTCTTCTCGCTAAGTATAAAACTCTTTGCCTTCCCTCCACAGAATACTGTAACAAGCTCTATAATCTCATCCATTATACGTTTAAGGTCATCCTTTTCAATAGGCGGTATTGCATCAAGATAAACCAGGACATTCTTTGTACCATAACTTACCTTAGTTTTTTCTGCCTCTTTCCAGCTGAACCTTCTTGATAAAACCTCTTTATTATCAGTGTATATTATCTCTCCTCTTATGGGACTCTCTGCCTTTCTTCCGGCCTTGAAAACCTCAGTACCTTTTGAAAACTTAACCTTAATATCACCCTCAATCTTGTCAAGGTCATCAGTGCCAATTGGAATCATGTGCTTTAGCATTATGAAGTTACATATATCAACAATTGAATTCCTCCTTGGAACCTCTTTTCCTTTTAATATCGCAGAGATCATTGGCTCTATAGCTGTCTTGAAACTCCTCTTAATCTTAAATACCCTGTGCCAGTTCTGTAAAAGCAACACCTCTGACAGTTTTTCATCAACATATGTAGCTCTTGCATAGTTCTCAATAGTATTAAGCATCTTATCGATTTCTTTCTTCTTAGAAAAGTTATCAATTCCTGTAAATACAAGAACTCCAACCTTTAACTTAGGTATCTTTTTGAATACATCTTTTTGTACTTTAATCTTCATTTTTCCTTCTTTTTTCTCATACTATTATCTAGTTTCTCTTTTATCTTGCTATAAGCCTTACTTACACTGCTACTCGGCTCACTTATATAATGTTCTTCCCGTACCTTCATCCTCCTGTTAAGAGCTCTGATATCATGCCTTATATCCTTCAAAAGCCTTGCAACATTCCTTGCCTCTTTCCATCTAAGATAAATCAGAATCAGGTATAATCCAAAGATACCCCCAACCATGTACTTAACAGTCTCAACAAATACCCCAATACTTGTAGCCAGAGGTTCAACAAACGCAATTGTCTCATTTAATACCATATCCTAAAATGTATATAAATAGGTTTATAAACTTTGCTGAAAAAATAAAAAAAATCTAAGAAATCTCTGTCTGCAACTTCTTTAGAGCAGAATCAACTGCCACAAACACATTCCTGTCAATTACCTCAGAATTAAAAGCCTTACCATTATCAATAAGCTTAGCCTTGATTTCAAATTTAGCAGAAGCCTCAGTTGCATGTATTGGCTTCATCCTAAGACTCAATCTTTCAAAATTACTGCTAAGGTCAGACATCTTTCTCGCATAGTTCCCAATAATCTTTTTCAAAATAACCATAGAACCAGGGTCAAGCTCTCTAAATCCAGTAAGCTCAATACTTCCGCCTAACTGCAGAATATCCTCCATATATATCCCCCCTTGTTACTGTATATTATACTATATGTATAGAAGATATATATATTTTTTGGTTAATTTCATATAAATATAATAATAACCTCTGTTCCCTTTAGATTATGCAAATCAGTTGTCTTAAGTGTAAAGGTAAGAATCCAGCGAACTGTGGAAGAACCTTCTGTCCAATACTTGCTAAGAATAATGCACTTTTCAAGGTCCAGGACTCAATCTCTGAAGACTTTTCAGGAGGTTCTCCCAATGTTTTTGTTGGCAGAATCGGCTACCCATACCTTAACGTAGGCATACTAGCACCGCCAGGGATTAGAGATTCAGCAGACTATGATGCACCCAGGCAATGGGCAGCTTCAGATTACAATATCCAATCAATTATAAACCTAAGAAGCTCATTAGTAAACTCTCGTTTTAAGATAGGTGTCATGGAAAGTAACCGCTTCCTTGAACTTAGCCAGGAAATCGGCATGGCCTCAAAACCAGTTGATGTTGAGGTCACTTTAAAGGATAAACCAAGTATAAAGATGGATACAGGTGCAGAGGTTACTCCAATGGGACCAGCTGCTTCACTTAAAAGAGCAGAGATAACATCTAACCCTCATATTGATACAAGGGTAGATAAAACTGTATCTGACATTGACCTCAAGAGCACTGAAGCAATCCGTTACCTCTACTCCAAGAATTTTGATGAGAACTTCCTGACTAAGATCCTAAGCATTGGCAATCTTGGTGTAAAGCTCCAGAGACGTCTTGTCCCTACAAGATGGAGCATCACTGCAGTTGACGACAACCTGGGCAAGATGTTCACTGCAGAAATCAAAGATTTTCCCCAGGTAAAAGATTACACAACCTTCTTTGGAAGCTATCTTGGTAACTACTACTTAATCTTAATGTTTCCAGAACCTTGGAGCTATGAACTTTTTGAAGGTTACATGCCAAACGCAAGCTGGAACATAAGCTCTTCTATTAAGTTCACAACTGATTATGAACCATACTCAGGAAGAAAAAGCTATGCAGAGAACTGTGTAGGCGGTTATTATGCAGCAAGACTTCCAATCCTTGAAAAGCTTCGGGAGATGAAACGCCAGGCATCAGTCCTCACACTACGCTTCATCACAGGTGAATATGCTTGTCCTTTAGGAGTCTGGGTCTGTAGGGAAGCTACAAGAAAAGCACTCAACACAAGGCTTGAATTCTCATCAAAAGATCTTATGCTAAAGTATGCCTGGGCACTTATCAAGAAAAAGTTCGGTTATGACATAAACGATATACTAAATAAATCAATAATATTAAAAGAAATAAAAAGTCAAAGTAAATTAAAGGATTTCTTCTAATCGCGCCACTTCTCCTCATCAACAATCTGCTTTGCAACACTCTCCATCAACTCATAAACAGGAGCACCGAAAGAACCAGACTCCTGAACAAAAATCACTGTATTCTCATAAGCAGACCACAATTCATACATCTCAAAATTACCATAGGTAACACGGTGCTGGATCCATTTATAAGTCCCAACCTTAGTGACCTCCCCATAATCATTATTTGGATTTGACTCAGCCCAGGCAATCTGCGCCTCATCAGTATAAGAATAATCAGCAATATCCTGCCAATAAGCAATAGCTGAATCATCGTCAGGCTTAGCATAAATAACAACCTTAACATTCCAGGTGCCCTTATCCAAAGTGCCAGTAGAAAATTCACAAACCAACTTATCAAGATCAAAAGCATTGGAAGTCTGACATGCATATTCATTATATCTGTAGCCAGAAAACTCTGCAGGCAATTCAGACAAAAACAAATTATTATAATGACTATTCTCAGAACTCTCAGAGTCCCACTCAAACCAATCTAGTTCACCAGACTCTTTTGAAGAATCACCACATCCAGACAAAGAAATAGTAAGCAACAAAATCATAAGCATTGACATTTTTTTCATATTGACAACCTCTTTTAGTTTTATTAAAGAAAAGTAAAAATCTTATTTAAATCTTTGTAAACAAAAACTATTACTGCAAGTTACTTTTATTTTGATTAAGTACTCCTATTATTTTTATAAACCCTAAAACCCTATAATATTATTATCTTAATTTCGTTTGATTTCTTTTCTTAACCATTCTTCTTTTGTCTCTAGGCTTGCTGCTGGGTTTTTCTCAACACCTCTTTTTCCCGGCAGCACTGCCTAATTCCAATTTTTATCGAAACATATAAAAGTCCGCTGCCTCTTCTTTAGGATGAGGTGAATATCCATGGATAAAAAATTCTGGAGATGCACAGTCTGCAATGACATACATTACGGTGCTGCAGGTCCTGAGACATGTCCAACCTGCAAGCAGGTTAATGTTTATGTTGAGGTTGACAAGGAAGAAGCAGTTAAAGTGATGAACATTGGATAAAGAACAATTAAGAAAAGCATGGGAAATCTTTTCAGAAAATAAGGATTTCCAATTAAACCCAGATTCTAAGCATGTTGAAGAAGTCATCATCGGAGTTCTAGCTAATGAGAAGAACACTGGCCTAAAACTATGTCCTTGCAGGCTTCGTGATGGCACTAGGCAACGCGACCTTGAACTTCTCTGCCCTTGTAATTTTAAGATACAGAAAAATTGGCTGGAAAAGGGACAGTGCTGGTGCGGGTTATTTGTAAAGAGGTGAAAAAAATGGTATCAACAATTGCAATTGGTGGAATGGTTACTCTTGGATTATTAATCATTACTTTGATAATCGGACCGCTTTCAATGAAAGGAAAAATCAAGAACGGCATTAAGTGGCATAAATGGCTTGCAGGCCTGACATTATTAGTAGGAATAATACATGCACTTTACGGCCTAGGTATTCTTTAGACCCATATCTTTTATCTTATTTTCTCTTTTCTTAATCTTATCAATTTCTTCATCACTTAACTCTTTCTTCAGAACCCTATACTCACCTTTCCTAGGATCTCTCTCCATATATCCAAAATTTATCAGTTCTCTCCTGATCAATACAAAGTCATCATAGAACTCCTTCAACACTTCATTGACCTCAACCTCTGAATATATCTTTCCTTCTTCAAACTTCTTCATTATATCTTTAAGAATATCCTGCTTCTCAACGTCGCTTCTTGGAAAATCATTTATTGATTTCATTTTAACTTCTCAATTATTCTTCTAAGCACCTTACCTTTATCGTACCTGGCAATATTTTTATCAATCTTTACAAGCTCATCCAAGTCTCTTTTAATGTTCGGCTTAAATAATTTCATATCCTGATGCCATCTTTTCATTGAATTCATAAGAAAAGCCCTGTTTTTAGCATAATGCGCCTGCGCTATAAATAATATTATCTCATGCATGTTCTCAATAAAATGGAACGGATTCCTGTAATGGCCATGCTCACCAATCCACATAATCTTTGTCTCAAGCTTTTTTATCCTGTCTTCCACAACAGCATCAGCTAACCTTTTAGGATACTTCCTTAATCTAGACTTAAACAGCTTCAACAGACCTTTAGGGTCATATACAGGTTTTGCTTCAATTATTAAGAACTGCGCTTGGTCCTGAAATTTTAATAAGTTTTCCTTACTCTTGAATATGTCTCTCACTAACTTCTTTAAATATCCTGTCTCAATAACATGCCAACCAACATCTAGTCCTTCCCAGGAATGAACAGGCCAGAGCGCATCCCCAAAAAACCCAGGAACATTCTCAAGCTCTAAAATATCCTCTAATTCCTTATATAACCTGTTATTATATCTTTTATCCTTGATTAAAACAGTATAATCCATATCAGATATAGGTGTATGCCTTCCAGCACCTCTGCTCCCATGAATATAGAAAGCATCAACATATGGAAGCTTTGACAACCTTCTCTTTAATTCTTGTGTTAGTTTTGTGTAACTCATTTTAACCTCACAGGCTCAACATCCTTTCCAAACTTTTTTTTCATATACTCCTTAAAAAAATCCAGGTACTCATCAAGATCTTCACTATCAGGCACAACTATCAGGTCAACAGGATACGCCTGATTCTTATTTTTAGACTTAGTGACAATCACAAAATCAATATCATTCGGCTTCTTCTCTGAGGCATAACTCCCAACAAGGTAAACCTCTGAGACCTCACTATCAATCTTCTTTAATATTTTAGAAGCATCTTCCCACATCTCTTTTCTTTCCTTTGTTGTAAGGAATTTTTCTGGAGATTTCATAACATATTTATTTTCTTATTCATTTATAAATTTTCTTATAAAAAAACTTAAATACAATACCTTTTTCAGGTTGTAATGGGGTGATACAATGGGAATACAATTAACACCAGAAGAGATGGAGCTAGTAAAGCAAGGAAAACTAGATGTTAACAACATTCTAGAGCATAGGAAGATACATCCTATCCGTTCTATTGACCATAACGAACTTGACGTCGTTAAGCAAGAGATACGTGACACAAATGTGCTGTATAAGGAAGCTATACAGAAGAACAAGGATCTTTATGAAGAACTCCAGGAGAATCGAAAAAAGAAGGAAGAACTAAGGAACAATATTGCTGAACTCCGTATCAAGAAAAAGAAACTTCTCGGCCTTGAATAATCAGCAGTTTTTACCTACCAACCAATAATTATAAAAGTATTTAAACAATTGATTTTCTTTTTCATTTCATGACACAAAATTCTTATCAAGACTTCAAAGAATCCTACAAACGAGCAGCAGCTCTCTTTAATTCCTGGGACAAGTCAAAGCCTATAAGATTAATCTCTCACCTCGACGCTGACGGTGTCTCTGCTGCTTCAATAATGATAAAAACACTCAATCAGGAAAACCGACGTTATTCTATATCAATCGTACAGCAGCTTACCAATGAAGTGATTGACGAGCTAAGCTTTGAGAACTATAAATATTACATCTTCACTGACCTCGGCTCAGGCCAGATAAACTATCTTAAGGAAAAGCTTTCAGACCGCGATATTATTATCCTTGACCACCACGAGCCAGAATCAATGGAACCAGGAGATAACAAACTTGTACATATAAACCCACATCTCCAGGGAATTGACGGTTCAATTGAAATCTCCGGCTCAGGCGTTGTATACTTCTTTACTAAAAAGTTAGGTGTAAAGGAAGACCTTGCACATGTCGCTATTATTGGCGCGATTGGTGATATCCAGGAAGACCATGGATTTAAGCAGCTTAACAAAGAAATCCTTGAAACAGCTGTTGAAAATAATAAGATAAAAGTTATAACAGGTCTTAGGATGTTCGGTGTCCAGACAAAACCCCTTCACAAGGTGCTTGAGTACTGCTCAGACCCTTACATCCCTGGAGTGACTGGCTCAGAATCAGGAGCTATCCAGTTCCTGCAGCAGCTCGGAATAAACCCAAAGATAGAAGGTAAATGGAAAAAGCTTGTACACCTTTCAGATGAAGACCTGAAAAAGCTGGCAACAGGGATTGTGATGAAACGCATTGAAGAGGTAAACCCTGAAGACATACTAGGTCCTGTGTACCTTCTTAAACAGGAGAAGAACGAATCCCCTACTCGCGACGCAAAAGAATTTGCTACACTCCTTAATGCCTGCGGAAGGATGGGCAAAGCTTCTTTAGGTATTGGCGCTTGCTTGGGTGATAAAGAAATAAAAGAACGAGCAATAAGAAGCCTTACTGATTACAAAAGAGAGATTGTCAACGCCTTGAACTGGTACAATGCAAACAAGAGCTCATCAAACATAATCAAAGGCAAAGGTTATATGATAATTAATGCAGGTGACAAGGTACTTGGAACAATAATTGGAACACTTGCTTCAATCCTCTCAAAGTCAAACGAAATCGAAGACAACACATATATTATGTCACTTGCCCAGCTAAAGAACTCAACAACTAAAGTTTCTTTAAGGATAGCTGGAATAAGACCCAATAAAGATATTGACGCCCGGGAGGTCATGAAAGACATTGTTGAGAAAGTAGGCGGTGAAGCAGGCGGTCACCAGTTTGCAGCAGGCGCAGTCATACCAACAGCAAAAGAAAAGGATTTCCTTGATGCAGCAAAGGAAGTTCTTGGGAAAAAGGGATTAGAGGAAGCTATTGTTGGGTAATTCTTGTATTAAATGAAAACATTTATAAACCAATTTCTATACTTATAACCTAAAATGCACTATAAAACAAAATCAACAATTGTAATAACATCACTGCTTGTGATAATGTTTGCAATTGCATTCACAATAAATGGTGTGCGTGATGCAGGGCAGTTGACAGGAGCAGCTGTATCTGAATGTAATATCATATGTCGTGACCACAGCGACTGCTTTGACGATAATGAATGCACTAAAGATCTCTGCATAAACCCTTTTGAATGCAACAGCTATTGCGAGCATAACAATATTTGTTAAGATATTCTTCTTTTATTATTTTATACAATATAAATACTTTTAATTCTAACTTAAAACCAAACATCTATGGAACCTGTTAAAGTTGTAGTTGTAAGCTGCAGTTACAATATTCAGCAGCAAAAATATGAAAAGATACTAGATAACATTGTAGAAAAAGCAGTTAAAGACATCAAGTATGTGACAAGTAATGGTGCTCTTAGTCAGGCAAAGAAGCTTGGAGTGCGCCCCTGTATAAGCCTTCCTCTTTACCGTTATATTGTTGAAGGCATTGATTATATCAAGTTCAGGCTTCCGATTTATACAGACAAAAAAGATCCAAAAAAGAATGTGCGTGTAGGCCAGGTTCCAATAATAAACGCACTCAACAGTTCAGCTGAACTTATAATAGTCTCTGGAAACGAAAACACCAAGAAAGAGATTGTAGAGCCTATTAAAAAAGCTCTAGATGTCCCTGACAAAAGGATTATCATGGCAAAGGAAGGCACAGAATCATTAAGGGAGACAATTGAAAATGTTCTTGAAGTTCTTCCTGAGAAATACAAACGCTTTATGTTCCTTCCAGGCGACCTTACATCATTCACAGACATTGACTCTGTACTTAATGACCCAGGTCTTGCAGATTATGAAGTCCTGATGCAGGTCAACACTAAAGAACTCATGTTCCCTACAAAAGAATTCCTTGAAAAAAGATTCCACTCAGAAGAGTTCTACAGATACTTCTCACAAACATTCCCAGATGGAATCTCGGAATTCATATTACGAAACTACCGTTTTGTTGGAGAGATCCCATATGAAGACGATAAGTTTATCTTTAACGCAAAGGAACCAAATGTCTGGATACTTCACCGCGACATGGACCCTGCACTTTTTGAGATTTACAGGTCAAGAAAAGACGGTGGAGCTGACATTGCAGTATTCCTGGATCTTATACTTAACAGGACAGACAGGCTTACAAGTGTCATGAAAAAATTCAATAATGCCTATAACGCTAATAACGAACTCTATGATTATGTCTTTGAAGAAAGCTATGTGCTCCCGTACAACCATTTTCTTCTTGCGTCAATGCTGCTTAATTCTGATACACTTGGCGACATAGTCGGTTCAGATTCTTTCAAGAGATTCGCTAATTGGGAATGGTGGGGCGATCGTGTACAGAAGTTCCTTTTGATGCTCAACAAAAACCCTGAATCACTAAAACCTTTTGCAGACAAGCCAGAGCTTTACATAAACTACCTGTGCGCTGCTCTTGACCGTGATTATAGACAAAAACTTAGAGATTTCTGGAAATCAAGACCCATCCCTTATGACTTTGCACAGGACGCTGTCCAGGATGTCTTTGGTATCCCAACATTGATGGAATGCAAACACTTTGATGTTACAAGAATGGAAGACCTTGACGCTCCGCATGACCTTCAAAGCCTGGCTGGAAAGGTACATTTAAGCCCATATTTCAACCAGATTAAGAAAGTGGCTGACTTTACTCCTGAATGCAGCGACTTTATTGAATTTGCTAATAAAGACCATAAAATAAAGGTTGACATGCTTCGTGACGCACCAGACTTTGATAAGGTCAAGGAATACATCCCTGAGCAGATTTATTCTGACGGTTCTGTAGTCTCAGTTCAACCGCATCCTGCTGAAATTAAATGGTTCTCTTGCTATAACAAAATGGTTGAGGACCATAAAGAAAAATATAAATAAAAAAAAAGCTAAAACTAAAGCATGCTCCTAACAGAATCAATATGATCTGCCATGTCCATGCCTTTCTTTGTAAGAGTAAGAAGCTTTAATCTTCCTTGTTTCTCAAAATTGATTATCCCAGACTTCTCCATCTCCTGCAGAATCTTAACAACATGCGAATATGTGCAGTCAATAGACTTTGCCAAACTGCTTGCATAAACCTGGTTCTTTGCATTCTTCAGGTTAATCAGCATCATAGCAGGTTTCTCTCTAAAAAACACATTAAAAATTTCCTTATTTTGCACCTTATATCCCCCCACGAAATAACAAATTTAAACAATATTCATCTCTTTTATGCTATATGTTAGGATATGAGCCTCCTATATATATTTTTTGATTTTGTATGTTTCTAAGTATTGCTTAATAATCAACTGTAATAACCCTTTAATAGTAAGACTTATAAATGGTTTTTTAAATCTTTTAAATGATACAACAAACCTTTCTCAGAAGCAACCTTTTCAAACCCGTATTTTTTTAGAATTCCATTGATAATATCATTATCTTCTCTTGTCACCGCTGTTACTTCTCTAAATCCCTCTGCAGCAATATCCTCAAGCCTTGCCTCCATCAACCTTTTACCAAGACCTTTACCTCTATACTTTTCATTCACAAACAAAGTGTTAAGATACGCCCCTTTGATATGTTCAATATTCTCGTGGTCTTCACAATTCCCTTCAACAATCTCAGCAGGCACCCAGCACGCAATCCCTATTCTTTTATAATCATCAGGATTCTCTCTGTAATGCTCAAGAGGTTTGTCGCATACAGCAAATGCTCCGCCTCTCCAGCTCTTTATCCTGCAGCCTGCTTTCTCTAAATTCTCAAGATCCTTAGTATCAAGCTTTCTTATGTAAAACTCCATACCCCTGCATATCTGAAGTTTGTATATAAAGATTATTCAAAGCCCTCAATAACTTATTGACCATAGAAATCCTTAAATAACTCTTATCCTCTATAAAAACCAGATAAAATGTCTCTTGAAATGAAAATCTGGCAAATCTGCGAACTTCAGATTCCTTATTATGTAGACTATGGACTGCACGAATACCTTAATCAACTATACCCTCATCAACACTTCACAGGTTCACATTTCCCTCGCGACTTCACCCTAAAGACAGACCTTTTACCATTTGTTATGGCAATCAACCACTTTGGTTATGTAGGTCTTGATAACCAGGGATACTTCCTGATTTCTACAGCAATGAAGCACCAAGAATACCACCCTGCTTTAAAACATGGCCTAGAACGCGATTTCTACTTTGGGCTTGCTACTGCTTCAAGTATCCCAATGCAGGCTGTTAAAGAGAGAGTACTGGAATACAAGGAACACGAATGCATAGGGATGTTCTTCCCTACCCTGCTGTATGTTGATAGTAATAGGGAGATTAGATAGATTAAATAGATTAACCACCAAGAAGTAGTAAAAAATCGGAAGATTTATAAACTTCAACATACTCTTTTTCTATACAATAAAAATCCTAACAAAAATGAAACTCACAAGAAGACAAGCACTACAGCAAATCGGAGCAGTCCTAGGATTTTGTGCAGCTCCTGCTCTGGCTAAACCATTGGTTAAACCACTAGTTAAACCAAAGAACCCTACTCAAACAAGCAATGCTCCTGAAAAACCTTACATCAAAGACGATGTATTATATTTCACATACAAAGACCTTAGTAAATATTCTACAGAAAGAGGTTCTAGGGAATCAGCAGAAATGCGTGCTCGAGAGCATCTTATGAGGCTGCTTAACATGAAGGAAGGCATGCTATTCAACTTCAGAGTCTATGAGTACAGGACAGAAAGTGCCTGGGATGGTAAAAGGACCTTCTACAGAACTCAAGTAAAATGTAGTATTCCTACAAAAGGGATCTGGTTCTCTAATTACATAGCGCCCCGGCCCATGTATAAAACACCTGACAAACAATAAAATTCACCACTAATAAGTAACTACAAAACCAAAAGCTTTATATACTAGCTCCTTCATACATTCTATTAGTTTATTACAATATTGAAAAATAATAGATATCGAGGTAAGAAAAAAATGATTGCTGCATCAAAAGTACATAAATGCCCTGAATGCGGGGACAAAAATTTCTTTGTAAACAAAGAAAGAGGAGAGGTTATCTGCAAGAATTGTAGCTTTGTAGTAGAGGACGCTATGATGGATTTTGGCAGGGAAAGGATCTGCGATTCTGAGGATTTTGAGAAGAAATCTAGAAGCGGAGCACCATTTGACCCAAGGGTAGCTAATAACTTAATAACAAGTGTTGGCAATAAAGACGATCTTAGAAAGCTTCCAAGAAGCCAGAGATATCTATTCACAAGAATCAGGAAAAAGAATAACTGGACAAGTTCTTCACTTGAACAGAATCTTAACAATTCTTTGACAAACCTTAAGCTGATTTCATCTAATCTTAAGGTAACTGAACATATTGAGAAAGAGGCAGCAAGAATTTATAGGACAGCTGTTGAAAAAGGCCTTACAAAGGCAAGGAGCAATGAGCTTATTGTTATTGGATGCCTTTATGCAGTCTGCAGGAAAGAAGGATTTCCTAAGACATTAAAGGAATTCAGTGAAGTTACTGGTTATACAAGGAAACAGATTGGAAAGATCTACAGGTTCCTGATAAGAGCGCTGAAGATAAACATCCAGCCAGGAAATGCAGTAGACTTTGTTGCTAAGTTTTCTTCTGAGCTAAAGCTAGACGCTAAAGTCCAGACAAAGGCAATCAAGATGATTGAACAAATCCAGAAACTCGGACTAACATCTGGAAAATGCCCTATGTCAATTGCTGGTACTACACTATACCTTGCAGGACTTTTGGTTAACCAGAAGAGAACGCAGAAAGAGATTTCTGAAGTATCTAACATCACAGAAGTTACACTTAGAAACAGGTGCAAAGAGTTTATCAAAGCTCTTAAACTTGAAAAGAAATTTAAAGGGATTATTGTTTTTTAATCTTTTTTACTGCTTTATCCTTTAATTTTCACCCAAGGTGAACTGAAGATGGAAAATAAAAAGCTATATGATACAATCTTGAAAAGCCGCTTTAAACCAGGAGTTCCAAATTATTATGCAGTAGGCTGTGATGGAAAAGGCGTATACCTTAAGAGTATTGTAATTGACGATATCTCAAAATATTGTAATCTTAAGCCAATTGTAGGTGACAGCCCTGATGACGCTACCTGGGTTGAGCAAGAAGATGGATTGCTTAGAAAAGTAAAGCAGCTCTCAAAAAACGAGGAAGCATTTGATTTCACAGGCTGTGTTGTTTTTTACAATAAAGACTAAAAATATACCTAAATTAAACTTTTTTTTTCTTACTTCTTTTAAGCTTTTTAAACAAATCAAAACCCATATAAACCCCCTTATTTCTAATTTTCAGTATGGAACTTCTTTTTCCACACGACAATGTTAGAGATAGCCAGCAGGAGCTTGTTAAGGATATTCAGGATGCTATTGTTAAGAAGCGTTCAATCATCTGTCATGCTCCAACCGGCCTTGGAAAGACCGCTGCTTCGTTAGCACCAGCTCTTACGCATGCAATCGAACAAGGTTTAACAGTCTTCTTTCTCACCTCAAGGCACACCCAACACCTTATTACAATTGAGACATTAAAAGATATCAAGAATAAACACAGCAATGCAAAATTCTCAGCAGTTGACATCATAGGAAAGAAATGGATGTGCTGTGTTCCGGGAACAGACCTTCTTTCATCCTTTGAGTTTTCTGAGTACTGTAAAGCACAGCGTGAAGAGGGTAAGTGTGAGTTCTTCAATAATCTGAAGACAAAAGGCAAACTCTCTGCAAAAGCCTCAAAACTTCTTAAACAGCTTATTGACATAAACCCCTGCCACACTGAGAAGATGATAGAACTATGCACAGAAAAAAAACTATGCCCTTATGAAATTACGACAATGCTTGCCTCAAAGGCAAGCGTGATTGTGGCAGATTATAACTATGTATTCAACACCTCAATCCGTGACACATTCTTCTCTAGAGCAAACAAAACTTTGGAGTCCGCAATCGTGATAGTTGACGAAGGCCACAATCTTCCAATCCGTGTCCGCGACATGCTGACTCAAAACCTCTCCTCTATCTCTTTAAGAAACGCAATCAAGGAAGCAAAAAAGTTCCAGTTTGAGGAATGTGCAGCTTATCTTGAACATCTCCTAGCAATCCTAGAGGAACTTGAAAATGGCCTAAACAACAAAAACAACAACGAAAACCTTGTTGAGAAGCAATGGTTTATTGACAAGGTAAATGAATTTAATGACTACCATACTATTATTGGAGACCTTGAATACGCTGCTGGCGAGGTAAGAGAGATCAAGAAACGTTCATTCATCGGCTCAATCGCACAGTTCCTTGTCAAATGGCTGGGTGAAGATGAAGGATTTGCAAGAATCTTTGCAAAGACCTTCACCAAGCGAGGCGAAAACCTAACTTTAAGCTACCGCTGCCTAGACCCTTCAATAATTACATCAGGAGTTATAAAACAAACCCATTCAACAATACTAATGTCAGGAACCCTCACTCCAACCTCAATGTATAAAGATGTGCTAGGCTTCCCCACTGAAACAGCTGAGAAAGAATATCCAAGCCCATTTCCAGAGCAAAACAAGCTCTGCCTGATTGTACCAGAAACAACAACAAAATTCACACAACGCGACGAATCGCAGTTTAAGAGAATCGCAGAGATTACTGCCGACATTGCAAATGCAATCCCTGGCAACTCAATCATTTTCTTCCCGTCATACTACCTCAGAGATCAGGTTGACCGCTATTTCACATTCCTATGTAGGAAGACAACTATCTCAGAGGAGCGCAACCTCTCAAAAGAGGACAAGATTCAGCTTCTAGACAAGTTCAAAGAGTATAAGGATGTGGGCGCAGTCATGCTCGCTGTTTATTCAGGCAGCTTCGGCGAGGGCGTGGATCTTCCTGGAGACCTGCTCAAATGCGTTATTGTAGTCGGAGTTCCGCTTCAAAAGCCAGACCTTGAGACACAGGAACTCATAAGGTACTATGATAAACTCTTCGGAAAAGGCTGGGACTATGGCTACCTTTTTCCAGCTATGAACCGCTGCTTCCAGAGCTCAGGCCGCTGCATAAGAAGCGAGACTGATCGTGGTGCTATAGTTTTCCTAGACCAGCGCTTTACCTGGCCTAACTACTTCCGCTGCTTTCCAAGTGACTGGGAGATTAAGATAAGCAGGGAGTATATGTTAAAGGTTGATGAATTCTTCAAAAAACAAGAAAAGTAATTACTAGAAAGTAGTAAAAAAGCGAAAGATTTATATATCAGTAATAATATTAGGTATAATATGAAACATAAAACCAGCATAAGTCTTGATACAGCAACAATGGTTGCAATGATGCGTATGGTCAGAACTGGCTTGTTCAGAAACCGTTCTCATATTGTTGAGTTCTCAGTTAAGAAACTTGTTAGAGAAATCCAGAAAAAAAACCTGAACAATGAGCTGATTTCAAGCTTGGATGATCTTGAAGCATTGAGTTTTCAGTGATTGTTTTTTTAACTAAAACTTAAATCTACTGAAATATGAAAACAATCTAATTCCCCTATCCTATATGTTAGAAGGAAATCAAGCAGGATGTCTGCTCGTCTTTTAGCATCATTGTCAATATCTGCATAACCATCTTCGGTTCTTATAGGGTATTCAGAAAACCTGTCCAGGTAGAACTTAATCAATAATCCCCCATTTCTTCTGGAATTCCTCCTTAAGATAACCTATCTCTTTCATACTAACTTTTGGCTCTGACCAGAAATATATCTTTCCTTTATATGAAAAACTTGTGGCATACTCAAGCTTATCTTTTACAACTGAAGCAGGATATCCATCTTTTATCATCTGCAATCCAAGCCTGTACTTGTCCACTCCTTTCTTGAACAGATGTTTACCTTTATAGGTTAAACTTTCAAGCATCATCAGATCACCTTTATCTAAAGGATATTTATTTCTCTCAGCTGGAGCATAGTGCAGACTATAAAGTGAATCAACAACCCTTGCAAAGATTTCACTCAGGTCTGTAAAATAACCTGGCTTAGTAAGTGCTTTATACTTCGCGATAAGTTTTTTCACTGTTGGACTTTCTTTAGAGCTCTGGCCAGCCTCTTTCTCTTTGCTGTTTACTTCATTTAAGAACTTTCTATGAAAATCTGTACTATCCTTGCCTTTCTGATGGATCTCATAGTATAAACCTTTGAGTTTTTCTGTAAAAAACAATGTCTTTATTGCCCAGGTTTCAAAACCGTCAAATTCCTTTACCTCTGACATTACAAACTTCCCAGAATCTGCACTTGCCTTCACTTTTTTCAATGCATGCCTGTTCGCAGCAATCTCCCTCCAGATCTTGTTAAACCTTTGGTTGACCTCTGCAGGCTCGTTAAGAAGCAAAAGCCTTTTTGCAAAATCTCCTCGTATATCATAAACAGAATGAACATCCCTCTCTATCCCCTGTAAAGTGATATTAAATTGATTATATGTCTCATATGTAAGCGAAGCCAGGCTTTTCTTGCTTTTTTCAATATCTTCGGCAATAACTTCTTTTACTCCAGGCTCCCTTATCTTCTTCTTCAGAAACATATCAAGAATGGTTTTCCTATATTTATTCTTATAGTTGTCAAAAACCATGTCATAAATCGCATGCCCCATCTCATGATCAATCGCATCAACAACCTCGCTCCTGTGGGGATTGTCAGGTACAATCACAACCTTGTAGAATGGCTGATACAGACCTGAATAATTTGAAACTGCATTGCATCTAAGAAAAGAAATCTTCCCACTCCCCCACTCATACTTGCCAGTTACAGAATTCTCAACCCAGGAATCATGCTTGCGCAGTTCCCTCTGAACAACATCCTCTAACGGTCCTGCGCTTAAACTTGTCGCCAATAAAAAGGCTAATCCAGCAATAATCTTTTTCATCAAGTATTGTATTGTTCTGTTTAATAAATAACTTGGGCAAAATTTTTCGCAAATCTTATGCTTTAATATGAAAACAATACAAATTTCCCTATTTTTTTTGATTTTCTCTAGAGAGTACTAACTCAAGAATTCTGCCACCTAGGGCTTTATTAGACTAGAATCCTAAATTATCCCTTAACTAAACCAGTATACGAAATAGTAACATTTATATATTAGTCTATCTATCCTATATGTTAGAAGAAAATCAAGGGCTCTCGCTTGAATTCTTCTCAAACCACCCCTCACACACAAAAATTCGGAGAGCCCCTTGAATTCTTAACTTCCAATGTTAAGGATACTCATAAATGAATGGCTTCACTGGTTTGCTTTAGGCCGCGCGTCAACTAAGGCTTTGAAGAATATTTGGCGATAGTCTCAATGATTTCCAAGTTCAAGATTGACCCGGACGCAGAAAATACAATAAAAGGCCAGGGGATCTTGCGCGAAGTCATTCTTTATACTTTTTTAAAAAAAGAGGTGAGATAATAAGCCAGGAGGTCAACTCAACGATCTTCTGGTTCTCCAATTCATTACTAACGTCACAGATAATAACAGAAATCCTTGCTGATAATAAGAAAAAGGGCTTTGCATTATTATCTTAAGGGTTTCTTGTTATTATTCACAACAATGGGCAGATACTGCCCATTTTTTTCACTTTTTCACAGCAATTGTCGACGGGCTTCTTCTTCCAACACAAGGACCATCGCTAATCTCAAAACCAGCATATTTAAGATTCTCTCTCACAACCCTTGCACAGGAATAGGTAGTCAGTATTCCATGCTTCTTAAGCTTCTTACTTATAGACGATAAGAACTCCTTTTCCCACAATTCAGGACACTTTTTTGGAGAGAACGGGTCAAGAAACACAATATCAAAATAATCATCATTCAGCTCACTAATCGTCTTTTTAGCATCACCTAAAATTAAAGTAATAGATAGCTTGCCATTGTCATACTTCAGTTTTTTTGAGAGCTCTTTGATTAAGCTAAAACTATCAAAATCAGCATCAATCTTATTTATTCTCTCAATAATTGCGTTATCATTTTCAAGCCCAAGCACAATAATCTCACAATCTTTGTTAAAGTTCCAAATCTCATCAATCAATGCAGCTGTATTATATCCCAGTCCAAAACAGACATCTAACACTTTAACACATCCACTCTCAGCCAATGCTTTGATACCGCATGGTCTAACGAACTTCTCAACAGCCTCCTGCTTAGCACCGCTTTTAGAATGATATGCTTCTTCATAATCCTCATTATAGAATGTAACAGAATCATCTCCTGTAGTGATTTTCTTCATATCCCCCCATAAAGCACAGTAAAGTTTATAAATCACTCCTTTTTTTTGCTATTAAACATGGCAAAGAAGACAACTGCAAGCCTGAAATTAAAGAAGAAAAGATGGGTACCTATGGTAGCTCCTAAGCTCTTTAATGAGCAGGTTCTAGGAGAATCATATGTTGTTGATCCTGACACATTGATTGGCAGAAAGCTTACTATGAACTTAATGAGCCTAACAAGAGATGTTAAACAGCAGAACATCAACATACAGTTTGAGGTTGAGGGAATAAAGGGAGCAAACGCTGTTACAAAGATAGTTGGCTATAAGATGATTCCTAGTGCTATCAAGAGGCTTGTCAGGCGTGAACGTTCTAAACTTGAACATTCTTATATGATTAAGACCTCTGATAACATCAATCTGAGAGTCAAGTTCATAATTCTCACTAAATCAAAAGCAAGAAGCTCTGCTACAAGACAACTTTTAAAGACTGCTGCAGACATGCTCGATAAAAAGGCAAGCAAGACTACCTACGACAATCTGATATTTGAGATAATCACATATAAACTACAAAGGTTCACAAGGGATAAACTAAGCAAGATATTCCCTGTAAGGAACTTTGAGGTAAAGGCTTTTAGGATTGAAGAAAAAAGAAAGGGTACTGAATCTGAACCTGTTAAAGCATCTGTAGATACTGGAGTAGAAGAAGAAATAGAAGAACCAGAAGAAGTAGAGGAAACAGAGGAAATAGAAGAAACAGAGGAAGCTAAAGAGGAAACAGAAGAAGAGCAAGAAGCTGCTGAAGAAGAACTATCAAAAAAGTCAAAAAAATAACTCCAAAAAAGAATTATACTTATTTTCTAACCTTATTTCTAACATCTTAACGCCATATATGAAAAGAATTAACCAATACTTAAAAAAATAGTAACATTTAAATATGGTCAACTATTTTTTATATATAAAATTCATATTAAACTAAAGGAGGATGATCTAATATGCCAACAGGAAGATGCATGAAATGTAAGTGCCAAGTTGAAATTAAGAACCCAAAAGAAACTGTTACAAAGAACAAGATGGTCATGATCAAAGGCCAGTGTCCTAAGTGTAGTACAACAGTATGTAGGATTGTGGGTAAAAAGAAATAAATTTATTTTTTATTTTCTCATTCTATTTTTTTTGTTTCATAAACATGTTATAGATATATCCTCTCTTACAAATATACAATATAGTACTTAGTTTTATACTATAACGTTTTAATTACATTCATAACAAATAAGAATTAGTCTAACTTTAAAAAAAATAAAAGAAAAAAAATCTATTTATGCCCAAAGAAGTTTAACTCCCCAAAGCAAGAATAGATATGTATACCAGTTTAAACCTAGTGCAAATACATTAAAGTCTTCTAACAATAGCAACAAGAACACTAAAAGCACTAACCATCCGAACCATGGTGCTCCGCATGCTGCCATAGCTTTTTTCTTAGCCATTTACTAATCACCTCTATTTTTTTATTGTTGGTACCAACCATATCAATCATAATATGGTTATAGAATATATTTTTAAAAACTGATATATAAATGTTACGCTTTTTTTCATATGTTTTAGAGTATTGAGAAAGAATATGCTGATATCATGAGTATTATTGAGAACACTAACATAACAAAATAAACTGCTTTATTCCAGTGATACACTTTAACCCCATCAAAGTTCGGAAACGGCAACATATTAAACAATGCTAAAAGTGAATTTATCATAAAGCCATAATACATCACGATTCCTATAACACTACCAACAACAAAACTCAACATTAAAAATACTAAAGCAAGCACAATATTCATTAAAGGCCCTGCTGTTGAAATCTTTCCGTTTTCTTTCTTGCTTACCTTCCTACCGCCTATCAAAACAGCTCCAGGTGCAGCAAATACAAATCCAAGAAAAGCTACAATAACAGCAATTACAAGCATATGATCAAAGCTCCTGAACTCAGTAATACATCCATAACGTTGCGCGACTACCTTGTGCCCAAGTTCATGCAGCAGAAACCCAAGTCCTACTGTAAATCCTGACGCAATGAACGCTAGCACAAACATAAGATTAAATAGATTACCTCCTGTGAACAATATTGCAAAAGCAAGACTAATTGCAACCCAGGCCTTAGCCAGGTCACGCAGTTCAATCTTTGAGAAATAATAAGGTCCTACCTTGTACCGCTTTGGAGGTTTGAAATAATAATGCGTCACCATATAGATAACAATAACTTAACTTTATTTAAACCTTTAGAATAACTTAATGCTATTACTTGCTAATATTACAATATGATTACAAGACAACATTACAATAACTTTATAATACCCCCTATTCTTCAATCAAGTATTAATCAAAATGAGACTAAAAGACCTTGACATACCAAAGGAACTTAAAGAGATACTTAGCAATATTGACGAGTTACGTCCAGCGCAGGAAAAATCAATAAATGCAGGCCTTCTCAAAGGAAAGAACCTGCTCGTCTGCACACCTACAGCTTCTGGCAAGACTCTAGTAGCAGAGCTTGCAGCAATGTCATCTATCATGAACAGGATTGGCAAAGCAGTCTATATTGTACCACTAAAAGCTCTTGCAACCGAGAAACATAAGGACTTCATTAAAAAATACAGGGCACACGCTAATATAGGTATTTCAATAGGCGACCTTGACAAAAAAGAGGACTATCTCCAGAAATATGACTTCATCATTGTTACAGCAGAGAAACTCGACTCTTTGATTCGGCACAATGTATCTTGGCTCAAGGACATCTCAACAATCATAATCGATGAAATCCATCTCCTGAACGACCCTGGTCGCGGCCCCACCCTTGAAATCCTAATCACAATGTTAAGACAGCTTCTTCCAAGAGCACAGATTATTGCCTTAAGCGCAACTATCGGCAACCCAAGCGAGTTAGCTGAATGGCTTGACGCAGACCTTGTTCTTGACAACTGGAGACCTGTTGAACTTAAGAAAGGGATTTATTTTAAGGAAAAGATAGAATTCTTTGAATAAAAAAAATAAAAATCCTTTCAGTCATTCCACTCAAACTGAAAATCTCCAACTCGATAATAGCCTTCTCCATTCTCATCTAGGAAAAGATCCATTTCATCATCGGTTATATCAGATTTCCACTCAATATGACAAAGCTCTCCCAAAAACTTCTTTACTATTGCCTTGCCATCATCTAACCCTTCAAGCTTCCATTCCCTGCCTTCAACGCACCATCCTTCTTCTAGAACGTCATTACTCTCTGCTACAACATCAATAGCTGCTCCAACAGATTCTTCACTAACTTCCTCATCACTACCGCATCCAAATAAAAGCAAAGAAACAACCAAAAAAACAATCATTATTCTTTTCATTCAATCACCTTTTACATATTATCTTAATCGAATCTTACATTGATATTCCAATCAGGGTAAGTATATACCTTACCACCATGCTCAAGACAAACCAGGCCAACCAGATATATAATGACCAGTTCCATTTTTGTTTATACAACTGTTTAATTAGAGGCCAACCAACTATCAACATAAGTGCATAGTTAATATAATACGCAGTTGTGGTCTTGAACAGGAACAAAACAAATACAATCACCTCAATCACAGCAGCATAAAGTAAAGCTGTAAGATAATCCTTTTTCTTCTTAACTTTAAATATGTACTTAACCGTCAAAAACAAGATAAGAGCAGATACAAGAATCATAAGTATCCTGTAAATTATATCTCCTGGCTCAAATGCAACCATTTCATAAGCACCTCTTTATATTGATACTACTGCTTAAACTATTCATATATATAAATGTTATGAGAAACATAAAAGGAACAGAACACCAAAAAAAGAAAAAAACAAAAATAAATCATATCAATCTATACTGGTTCTACTTGCCCCAAGCCATTATTCCAAGGAATACTGCTGAAACTATCCCGCCTACAATTGGAACTAATGGAGCAAGTCCAACAACAAGTCCCCACCATCCAGGCTTACCAATCTTCTCAGCAATCAGCCAGAAGAAATATGTTATTCCTCCGAGCAAGACAAAACTGCCTATCCACGGTATGAACACTCCCAACACGATTAATGTCCATAATGCTGGTAGTCCTGCCATCTGCGTCATAAGGTAGACATTAGCTATTGGTATAAAAGCCAGCCAAGCGTTAGGGGTTTTTGTTTTCTTTGCTATATACATCAACGCAAATGCAAAGTATAGATAAATCGCTAGAGCAATTACTATCATTGCAATCCCAAACCCTGCTAATACTGCTCCTAGACCACCAATTGCAAGCAAATCTTCCATCGCCATATTTTTCACCTCATCAAATTTTTATAATACTATACTACTAATACCTTATTACTAACACAATACTAAGCTATAATACTAAAGTGTACTACAGCCGTTTAGCTTAATATAATAAATCCATCATATATAAACATTATTATTAATGTACAGGCAAAATAAAAGCAAAAGAAATAAAACAAAATATAAGTGATAAAAATCAAAAATAAGCAATAAAATCAAAAAAGATTATAAGTTCTTAAACCAGTCATTAGCAAGCCCGCCAATCACAGGCACTTCCTTCTTATGTCCAGATAATGCATATACCCAGCTGAATAACCATAAGATAATCACAAGTATTCCTATAATCCCGCTGATGATCCAACCAATGAAAGGAACTGCAGCAACAACTGAACCAATGATTGCAAAAATAAATACAATCAGACTCTGTTTTGCATAGAACATCACATAATCATCATCCTTTTTCATAAGCAGGGCAAGTATAAATCCAACTATTGACAAAAACGTGCTGAGAAATGCCCAAGTTTTACTGTCATGTTTCATTTTATCACCTCAATATTAATCTTTCAAACCTAAACCTTCAATAATAACAGAACTGTCAAACTTTTCAATATCAACATACCTCTGACCAGTCCCTAAAAACATTATAGGTTTCTTTGTAACATAACTTACAGATATCGCTGCACCACCTTTTTCATCCACATCAGCCTTTGTGAGCACAATACCATCAATCCCAATAGCTTCATTGAACTTTGAGGCTTGCTCAACGCAATCATTCCCAGTGATACTCTCACCAACAAATATCTTCAGGTCAGGATTTGCAACCCTTATCAACTTTTTTACCTCATCCATAAGGTTTACATTTGAATGCATCCTTCCGGCAGTATCAATCAATACAACATCAATCTCATGCGCCTCAGCATACTTGATAGCATCAAAAGCAACAGCTGCAGCATCTGAACCATAATCATGTTTAATCAGTTTAACACCCACATTATTAGCGTGCTCTTCAAGCTGTTGGATTGCAGCTGCCCTGAACGTATCAGAAGCAGCCATAACAGATTTCAAGCCTTGCTCTTTTAACATGTGAGCTATCTTACCAATTGTAGTTGTCTTTCCTGAACCATTTATACCAACAAAGCATACCACAAAAGGTTTCTTCTCTGTTTCGCGTTTTTTCTTAACACTTTCAACAAGCTCAACCTGCTTAACATCAAACAGACTTACAATACTCGACCTGAGCGAACTTGCGATTGTATCTGCTACCTTAGTCCTTCTTATCGGCCTGTCAACAAGCAACTCTTTAAGATCATTCTTAATCTTTTCAATAACCTCAACAGCAACGTTATTCTCCAATAATCCTACCTCAAGGTCCCAGAACATCTCTTCAAACTGCTTCTCATTGATACGCTTTGTTATAATCTTCTGTGTAAGCCTTCCTAAGAATGTGGATTTTTCCTCCTCTGGCTCAAGCAGCTTTGCCTGTTGAACAGCCTCCTTAACCTGTTCCTTGACCTCATCAACTTCTTTCTTTAATTCTTGCTTTTTTTCTTCTCTCTTCTTCTCTTCAACAATCTCTGTAACATCCTCTTTAATAACTGCAATTTCCTTCTTTATTTCATCAACTCTCTCTTTAACGTCACTAGTTACTTCCTTTGGTCCTTTTAGAATATCTTTCTTAACCTTAGAAATCTCCTTCTTAATCTCCGAAACTTCCTCCTTAATCTCTTCTTCAGTATCTTCAATCTCAACTTCTTTTAATAAATCAGAAGCACTTGGCTTTTTTCCTTGTTCTTTCTCAACAACCCTCTCTTCAACCTGTTCATCAGCTTTTTTTAATAATTCTTCAACCTTAGGCTTATTTTCTTTCTTAACTTCTCTTGCTGCTTCTTCCACAACCTTTGCAGCATGCTCACCTATAACTTCTTCATATTCCTTTTTAAGTTCTTTCTCAAGCTTGTCATCATGAAATATCTCCTTAGGAGGTTCAGTCTCTTCCTTATCTTCTTCCTTCTCGATGTCAGCCTCTTCATAATCCTCTAGCTCACCCTTTTCAACTCCCTTCTCCTCCTTAACCTCTTCTTTCTCCAGATCCTTCTCCTTCTTCCCGAATAACCTTTTTAGAAATCCTTTCTTTTCTTTTTTGTCTCCCTTTTTTTCCTCAGCAACATCTTCCTCATCAGCTTTCTCTTCTACTTGAATTTCCTCTTCCTCTCCCTGCTGTTCAACCTCTTCAGAAAACCTTTCAATTGACTTCTTTAATTTATCTTTAAGGAAATTAAACATCTTACCACCTAAACGATTAACTCCTGCTGTATCATGTTTGTGGCAATCGCAAGCTGCTCAAGCTGCTGTGTGAATTGCTTTTTGATCTTTGCAAGCTCATCACTCTGCTCAGCTATCAAAGTCTTTGCCTGGTCAATTGTTTTAACAGTTGCAATATTGCTCCCGACATTAACAGTCACATTCTCATTATCTTTCAGCTCAGCTTTCAGGAATATACCTGAACTTATTGGCACTAAAATCTCACTTCCCTTGCTTACATTTTTCAAATCCTCTAAACCCTGCTTAATCGCCTCAATCTCAAGACCTTGCTGCTCTAGCAACTCTAACTGCTTCTGTAATTGTTTAATCTGCTGACTGTACATCTGAAGCTGCAGATACTTTTGTTGTATATCCTTATTATCTTTCATTTTTTATTCCATTCACATTGTTATTTTAATCAAATATTTATTTAACAGTTTTTTTTAGCTTAACTTTTTTATCAGGTTCTCAATTGCAATCTCATACTTCTCTTCCATTGCAGTGTACCTAACATCATTTTCATACCTTATGCTTTCATCTTTTGTGTCAACCTCTTTTAACTCCTTCTTCAGAAGGCTTACAATCAATTCTTTTTCATTCTTTGAAAGTTCAACCATTTTGTTTACACCTCACAAACATATGAATCACAAAAACCCAAGATACTCATCAATCATTGTTATCTCAGGACCTCCGCTCTGGTCACCAATAACAAATCCGTTCTTATTGCAAAACAGTCCTGCTTTTATATAAGGGTTTCCCAAATTTACTGTAGCACTATGACATTTAACTTTTAAGAGCTCTTCAATCTTCTTTATCTCATCATCAGAAGCATCCATATGTATTATACAGTTTCCGCGAGCAGCTACTCCTAAACTTCCAACAATATCAAGTTCTGCGATTGTACCAGGCTTTAAGTTTACACCTAATGCCTGCCTTATCTCTTTCTTTGTGTCAGCTGAAAACTCAGGATTGACAACTGCACCTTCATCATTGCATAGTATATTGTTCCCAAGAGCAGTTTGTTTGGTATTTATTACTTTATATTTTATGCCAAGCTTGTCAAGAACTCTCAACTCATTTTCAAACGCAATGCCTGGAACAAGTAAGCACTTGGAGTTCCCAGCAATAAACACGCCTAACAGCGAAGTCCCGCAGATGTTAATCCTATGAACCGGGACCTTTAGTACAGCTTCAATCTCCTTTGCTTTCCTTGGATTAATCTCTTTACCAAGCAAGCAAAACTTATCAGTACAAAAGGCATACAGTCCAACATTTGGGTTTCCATCAAAATTTGTGTCTAAGATATGAGCCATATACACAGAAAAATTATAGTTTATTTATATAGATTACGTATAATATTAACTTTAAAAAAATAAAATTTCAAGCCTCTAGCTCTGGCTTTTCTTGTTTATCTGCTCTCTTCTTAAGCAACTCTATCTCAATCTCACCAAAATGCTCTTCCTGGAAAAGGTCAATCTTCCTATCATTTGTCAAGTGCAGGAGCGGAATAAAAGTATAAACTTTATCCTCCTTAGTAGAACTTGGTACAAGTTGGCTGAACTTTAACTTTGACTTGTTACTGAAGAACCACATCTTTATCCTGCCATAAACTTCTCTTATTACCTGTGATATGTCAAGCTTCTTCTTCGGTATAGTAAACTCAATATCCTCTGGAACATTCCTTAAGACCCTCCTCTTTTTAACTTCCATTGCCTTCTGTAACGCTTCCATTAAGTCATAGATTGAAACCTTCCGTTTACGAGGCTGCGGTGTTCTTGGGATTAACCTTACCTCCCCTCCCTCTACAACTCTCCTGGCATACGCATATGGATCATCTTCATCCCCAAACAAGTCATCATCATACTCTTCAGCAGCTGCAAACAAGCTGTCAAACCTTTCAAGGTCAGCGCCAAGCAACTTATTACTTTTCATCTTCAGCAGTAGTGCAGCACAAAGTACAACCTTTCCACTGACTTTAAAGTCCAGCTCCTTTAACTTCCTGATTAACTCAAGATACTTTTTCGTCAACTCTGAGACATTTATATCCCATGGATCCATCTTCTCAGTCCTTACAAGTTCCTTTAGAATGGACTGCCAAGTAATATCATCCTCTTTCATCAGCATGTCAAAGATTTGGTCTTGCATAACTCTGAAAGTGATGGTTATAGTATATAAATGTATTTGTTAGTATCAACTTGTTTAATCTTTTAATCCGTCGAAAGAATTAAATAATATCCCTCGAATAGTATCAATATGCAGTCATTTCATCACAAAGAAAAACTTAAAAGAATCTCCCTGACCAAGCAACTTCTTGAAAGAGGTTTCACAATAAAAAAACTTTCTGAATACTTTGGAGTATCTGAAGACACTGTCAAAGAATATATAAGAGAGGCAAGAGATCTTTCAACAGACACAAACAGTTCAATCATATTAACTCAGAAACAAGATAAAACATTAAACACTTTGGAATCATTTAGCAATAAATCAGTTTCAACTAAAGAATTTTTCAATGATTCTAAGATTAAGACTAACCGTTTAAAATGCGCACTCTGCAATCAATTTTTTCATAAAGATGCAACAATAAAGTGGAATAATCAGATAACAATATGTAAAACCTGTCACGCAACCCTAGACGAGGATAAATTAAACAAACTGCAGCACATTTCAAACAATTCTTTCAGTAAAGTTTAAATAGTCCTTGGAATTTTGCAGCTTTAATGGGTCCGTGGTCTAGTGGTTACTTAATGGCCACAAATGACAGCGCCCTTACAAGGCGTTGATCCCCGGTTCGAATCCGGGCGGACCCATCTTTTCTTTGCGGCGATGGTTGAATGGTACAATCGTCCCCTGCCAAGCATAGCAGAACGGGACAGGTCCGGGTTCGATTCCCGGTCGCCGCATTTCTCTTAGAAATTATCAATAACGGCGGCCGGAATAAGGTTTATTTCTCTTATCAACCCAGAACTTAACATCTTCAAAGTCTTTTATTGTTATTGAATAACACCAATCTTTTTTTAATCTCACTATCGCAAGCTTAGAAGTGATACCTAACCTCCTTGCTTTCATATAAGCATCATATGACGGTTTAGTAATCTTTTCAAGCCTGTACAGAGGTCTTAACTTATGCATAAACCTTTTCCTTGTCTTAACTTCGTAAAGAGTAATCTCATTCTTATTTATTGAAATTATATCAAAATGAAGCCAGTTATTGACGAGGAAATCTCTTGCTTTATTTGAAATCTCTTTGAACTTAAGAATATCTGGTGCATGAGACCTTACTCTAAACGCATAAGGGATGTGTCTGCATGCAATCATCTCACCTACTGCTCCAATAAGATTTTGGCTTTCTAGTATCGAACTCATTTTTTTTGAAACATTGATGCAATTTTCTAAATTCATACTATCTTTGTTATTTAATTTTCTATCTTAATCCCTTCTTCGGTCGAAAGATTTAAAAATAACACGCGTGAACACATAATTTGATTGGGCCCGTAGCTTAGTCTGGTGGAGCGCCGGTCTTATATGGCCACGTTCTATTGGCGGCTCTAAGAGAGCCGGTGGTCCGGGGTTCAAATAGTTGGCGCGAACGTCAGCCTGAAAATCCCCGCGGGCCCATCAAAACCTTTTTAAACAGAAGGTTTTATTCACTTAATGGATTGCCCCGGTGGTGTAGTCCGGCCAATCATCCGGCCCTTTCGACCGAGGACAAAATTTTAGGTTGTTCAGGGAAGCAAGGCCGGGACCCGGGTTCGAAAGCATGGTGGGTTTAGCTTAGAAAAGCTGTACAGTTGACTTTCGGGTTGTAAAACCTGCTGGTTCGAAAGTCCCGGCCGGGGCATATATTTTTATATAACCTAAAATTTCAGGTTGTTACCTTAGGAAATTTAATATGAAAAGAAGCTCAAGACGTTGGAAGAAGAAAGGTCAAATGCGCTGGAAGTGGCAGCGTAAAAAGATGAAAAAAGAGAAGCGAAAGCGAGCTAAGAAGTAGAAACCTTTATAAAGTTCTATTTTTTTCGTTGAAACACTATCATGTGATAGTAGTTGCATTCTGCAATGAAGGAAAAGTTTATATATAAGTGCTTTTTCCATTTCAAAACTATCACCGCCTTAAGTGACTATATTTTAGATATATCAATTCTAAACAACATATAGCACAAAAATAAGAGAAATTTTTATCTCTTAAAGTGCTTAATTTGAAATTAAGTACTTGGAAGTTTGGTAAATCCCAAATAGTAGTGTGTATTTTGTACAATTCCTTAAAAACAATTCCCGTTGATCCTGCGGGAGGTTGCTGCTATCAGGATTCGACTAAGCCATGCAAGTCAGCTTGCCTCTTCGGAGGTTGGCGGCAAACTGCTCAGTAACACGTCAATAATCTACCCTTAGGTCTAGGATAACCTTGGAAAACTGAGGCTAAACCTGGATATGAAAAACAAATTGGAAAATAGTTTTTCTCAAAGGCAACGCCTAAGGGCGAGTTGGCGGCTGATTAGGTTGTTGGTGGGGTAAAGGCCCACCAAGCCGACGATCAGTAGGGGCCCTGAGAGGGGTAGCCCCGAGAAGGACACTGAGACACTGGTCCTAGCCCTACGGGGTGCAGCAGGCGCGAAACCTTTACAATGCACGTAAGTGTGATAAGGGAATCCTGAGTGCTTATACTTTGTATAGGCTTTTGCCAAGAGTAAAAATCTTGGCGAATAAGTGGTGGGTAAGACTGGTGCCAGCCGCCGCGGTAACACCAGCGCCACGAGTGGCAACCGCTATTATTGGGCCTAAAGCGTCCGTAGCCGGTCTTGTAAATGCTTTGTGAAATTGTCAGGCTTAACCTGACAGCGCGCAAAGTAGACTGCAAGACTT
>JAHWHG010000002.1 GCA_019323515.1 Candidatus Woesearchaeota archaeon | reverse complement strand
GAAAGGAGGCGATGTAACAATCATATCTACTTCTTCTTTTATCTTCAAACCTTTAGCTATATCTAATCTATATAGCTTAGAACCTCTTTTCTCTTTAACAGGATCTCTAAGCACTGTAGCAGCCTTCTTCAGTATTCTAGGAACAACATCCCTACTTTCAGGCTTAGTGCCTCTTTTCTTAGACTGAGCAATTATAGCCTTCTTTGATAATGAAATTACATTAAAAGTCCAGACAGAAAAGAAAGCCTGAGAATGCCCATGCAACCTACCTAAGATTATTGCTCTAATCAGCTTATCAACAGGAGAATCAGTAAGCTGCTTCTGTAAGTTCATGATTTGAGAATAAGTCTTTTTATGATAAATCTCTTTAAAATCTTCATACCCTTCAAGTTCTTCTTTTGAAAAATCAATCTCTTTAAGCCTGTCTTTAACCTGTTCCAAAGTAACATTATTCATCTTTGACTCTGCAATAGCTAAAGCTAAAGGAGAAATATCAACACCTATACCTATCCTATTCATCTGATTAGCTTCAAAAACTGTAGTCCCTCTACCACAAAAAGGATCTAATACAACATCTCCAGGCTTAGAAAAGCGCTTGATAAAGAACTTAGGTATCTGAGGCGCAAAACAAGCCTGATAAGGCACTATGTAATGTAAGCTGTGTCCTTGCCTTTGCTTTTGGATCCAGAACTGGTTCCATTCATAAGGCACTTTATGCCCAGCTATCTCTCTTATATCTCTTTTTCCGCCACCTTTTATAAGATTACGTATACTCTTTTGCATATACAAAAATTAGCAAGCCGGAATTTAAATAGATTTCGATCTTTTATATACTAAAATAGATAACATATTTAAAAACATTTTTATAGTATACTCACCTTAATAATATTAAATTGAACTGCAAAAACTGCGGCAAGGATTCTGGCAAGTACGAACTTTGCTTAGATTGCTACAAATTATCTAAAAAAAAGGATAAAAACGAAATCACTGATAATTACATTAAAGGCAGAATTGCTGAAGCTATAATAGAAGAAATGTTTATTTCTTTGGATTATAGGGTTTTCAGGTTTGGTATGGAAAATACAGTGCCAGGTTTTGGAAGTAGAATCTTACCTAAAGAAGGTCCTGTTGCTAATGAAGTAAGGAAAATGCCTGATTTTATTGTTGTTAAAGGTTCAAAGATTGCATATGTTGAAGTTAAATATCGAACAAGTGGAGAATTTGATTTCAATAAACATTACAAACGAAAAGGACGTTATCCTTATTCTAATGCTTATTTTATCCTTGTAACTCCAAAACATATTAAAATTCAAAAAGCCTCAGAACTTGAAAAAGGAAAAAAATTCATGTATCTTAATAGATGTAAAGACTTTGAGACTGATAAAGAAACTATTATTCAATATTGCAAGTTTTGTGAGAAGTTCTTTGGAAATTGTTAGATATTAATTATTATTTCTTAGACCTATAAGCAACAAAATGCGCAATAGTACAAGAAGGAATAATATCTGTAAACGGCAAAACTTCTTCAAAAAAGCCTAATATTGCTAAGCCAGTATTATCATAGGCATGTTTAATCCACCAAGCTTGTATAGGCGCATATACTATATCAGAAAAACCCCCAATAATAGGAAAAACAAATGAAGCAAATCCTAATATATCTAAAGCAAGACTTGTGAGTAATTTGTTTCTAACTTCTTTAGATTCAACCATAGTTTAGATATACGTAGAACAGATTTATATATTTTATTAAAGAGATATGAAAATTGAGAAGAGTTAGGTTATTTAAAGTTCATGCCCAATATCTTAACTATTATAAATGAGAAAAATGCCAAAAAAAATGACCAAACCAAGGCCAAGAATAATGAAGAAAAGAATGCTTGAAACATAACCATCTGTTTCAATAAATCTTGAAAAGTAAATGAAAAGATAAAAGCTATAATTCCCCCAAGGAAACCAATTAATAATATTTTATAGTAATTTAAAAAATCTCCAAAAAATTCATTCAACTTCATTTTATAACACTAAGAGTTCGAAATATAGGTGCAAACATTTGATAAAAAAACAAAACAACTAAAAGCAACAACACACCTGCTAAAGCAAGAGTGTCCCATAAAAACTTTTTTCCATTGGCATCTCTATCAAAATACTTTATTAGGCTTCCTGCTATGGCTATACAAAATATTGGAGGAATAAACACTCCAAATAAGAAACTAGTGAATGTTAAGTATATTGAGGTTAAAGTCATAAAGATTGTAAAAAGAGCAAAAGGTATTTTAACCAACTCAAATAAACTCAAATTAAAGTTGGGAGAATGAAAACCCTTCCTACTATACATAACTCTCCAAATTAGATTAGTGATTACTGTAATACCTAAACCAACAGAAATAATAAATAAGTATTTGGTTGAAATGTTAATCTTTTGAACTAAGTATACAATAGCATAAGCGAGATTAGAATGAATAAATACCCAAAGTAAAAACCCCTTATCTATAATAATTCTAGGTTTATTATACAAAAACATTTGACAAGTTTTAGCAGATAGCTCAAGAAATAACCCTGTAATAATATATATTACTAATTGATTATTAGTATTAATAAAAGGTGTAACAAGAGTCGAAATCCAAAATCCTATTGAAAATGCAATAGCATAGCTTAAAAAAACTTTTAAGGAAAAGAGATTATGATCACGTCTTGTCATAATAAAAGTAATAAAGCAAGCTTATATATTAATTTATCGCAGAAGGGTTAAAAAAACTTTAATTGAAGAAAGTATTGTTCCCCCTAAACCTCTCATTCTTCCTCCTCCTCCCTTTCTTCCTTTTAACCTTCTTCCTAACAACATACTTCTCCCTAAATGTCTTTAACAACTCCCTAGCCTCTTCTTCAATCTGCTCCTTAAGAGGAAAGAACACTGTGTACCAATCATCCATCTGTTGATGCACAGCATTCCGTCTACACAACCTTAATTCAATCATATAAGGTTTCATTCCGAGTAACCTTTTGACAAGCTCTATCTGCCTTTCATAACTCTGCAAAAGCAATGATAATCCAACCTTTGACTCAAGTATGTACGCCCTTCCTTTATAACTAAAAAGATTATCAACCTCGCACTTTTCATCACTTCTCTTATCCTTTATCCTTAACGCATCAAGCCCATGCCTTGGCTTCAGCTCAACCACTCCTGACCTATAATATTCATTATAAACCTTTATCGGAAACTCCTGCAGCAGCTGCTCTATAACATAAGCTCCCACTAACTCGCCTAACCCTCCTTTCAACAGCTCAATATCATCCCTTTGCTTGCATGTATAGAATTCATAGTCCGATTCACTAACACCGTTGATTGCATCACTTAAAGTAAAGTTCATATCCCGAATAGCAAGTATAATATCCATAACACTAAGAACTCAATAATAATTTATAAATATTTATTTACTCCAGGTGTCTACACAAACAAAATGTAGACACCTAATATTGTTTTTTGTACTGGTTTATCAGAAATTTCAGGGTTGATTTGATATCGTTCTTATTATCATACTCATGCAAGCAACGATAATATCTTGCCCTATCCTTAAGCCTGATATTGATTGGCGGATAATCATGCCTTATTAGTACATAATTAAGCAGTAACCTGCCAACCCTTCCATTACCATCCTGAAATGGATGGATCTTTTCAAACTGGTTATGCATCACTGCAGCAAGCAGCAATGCAGGATATTTCCTTTTATGTTTTTCATACCAAGTGCAAAGTTCTTCAAGCAGTAGTTTTAGCTGGTCAACTGGAGCACCTTCATGAACAACCATCCCTTTTGAATCACGGATCACCACATTAACATCCCTTAACTTGCCTGCAAACCGTTTTGTCCTGTTAAAGCAGATCTTATGTAACTTCTTGATAAACGCAACTGTAACCTTCAGTTTAGAATTTTTGATGAACTCAATCGCCTCTGCAACATTTAATGTTTCAATTTCATCATTATCATGAGGCTTGTCCTCTCCTCTAAGCAGTTCCCTTACCTCAGATAACGCAACTGTTGAGCCCTCGATCGCGTTTGTATTATAGGTAAAATTCTCAGTAAACTTCTGCCAGTTTTGCAGATGTTTGATCTCTATATCCCTTTCATATCTTTTGTATTTTTCGATCTCATCTTTTGACAGTTCAAATCCAAGAATATCCTTCTCTTTTATCTCCTCTGATATCTGCTGCTCTGCCTTTTTCCGTAATTTTTGCAGTTTAATTTTACTTAGATTAGAACCAAGATATTTAGATAGACGTTTTACTTTACCCTTTGACCTATAGGTATGTATAAGATAATACTTCTTGCTTTTACCTACTTCTCTTATTTCTATGAACATATAGGATTAAAAGGTGTCTACATATTTAAATATTACGTTTTTGTAGACACCTCAAACACTTTTCGCTACATCAATCCAAAAGCAACATTCACCAAACGCTTGTAAAGAATTATTTACATATGTTAAAATAATTTAACGAAACATTTAAATATCACTGTAAATAATATTTAACATATGTTAAATATATTAAACGATTTAAAACCCTTTTTTGAAGACTGTTATAGAAGGATAAATGTAAGGGAATACGCCAGGTTGATTGGCATAACAGCCCCTACTGCTTCAAAGCTTTTGACTTATTACAAGGATCAAGGGCTACTAACAAAGGAGCTTGACAGGAACTATATCTTTTATTCTGCAGACAAGGAGAGCAAACTTTTTAGGGACCTTTCAAGAGTTTACTGGAGCCTGGAGCTGGAACCTCTAGTAAAACAGATGGAAAAAGAGCTGATAGATCCTTTGATAATCCTTTTCGGTTCACTTTCAAAAGCTGAGGTCAAGCCTGGTTCAGATATTGATATTGCTGTATTCACTTCTTCTACAAAAAAACCACTATTAAAGCATAAAAAAAGGGAGATACAACTGTTCATATTCAAGGATAAGAAATCTGTACCAAAACAGTTGTTGAACAACATTCTTAACGGCCACATACTTTCAGGTGCATGGTGATGGACTGGAAAGCTTGTAATATGAATGATATGGTAAAAAGTATCACTATTGATAAAAGCCTGATTAAATCTCTGAAAGATTCTTCTGCAAAGAAACTGGAAACACAGTCGATGCTTGAGCTCAATGATACTACAGCATCTTCAAAGTTAAGTCTTCTATATGAATCTTTAAGGGAACTTTTAGAAGCTTTGGCGATCAGTGAAGGATACAAGATCTATAACCACCAATGCTATGTCGCTTTTCTTAAAGAGATACTTGATAAGCCAAACCTTGCAGAAACCTTTGACAGGTTCAGGAGATTAAGAAACCAGATAAATTATTATGGCAAAGATGTCTCAAAGGAAGAAGCATCTGATTTAATTGATAGCATGCTTAAGTTTATCAGCCAGATTAAGGAACTTCTTTCCTGACCAATCTCGTTCACAACAACCCAAAAGCAACATTCAACAGCACAGCATCAAACAATAACCCATATCGGTTCTTCCACAGCACAGCATAAAGGTTCATCATCCTATAACCTAACTCTCTTGAAGGTTTAGACATGTAATACTTCTTCTGGTCCATCATGAACAGTTCATAATAATAATCAGCCAATGCATTAATATACCCATCCTTCACACCGTTCTTAAGGAAATACTTAACAGGCCCACGATGCGCATCACCTACAACTATTGACTTATCCTTGAACTCAAACTTTTTCATAAAAGCAGCCTGGAAAGCAGACCTTGCAGCTAACCTCGACCTATCTCCTGTCAGATTAGCAACCTTCCCTCCTGCTAAGTCCATCACAAGGTAGAAAGGCAGGGAATACGCAACTTCAGCTGGCATACCTAAAGACCTCTCAGCTTTGTCTGCCTTCTTCTTCCTTAACGATTTAAAGAACAGCTCAAGTGCACTGAAATCATCCTCCATTGACATCTGCCACACATCATCCCTGTCAAACAATGCATGGTCATACACCTCTATACCATGCACATCAATATGCCTTCCAAGGTTCTCTTCATAGAACCATAAAGTTTCCTTACTCTTAAACATATCCCTGTGCTTCTCACTTATATATTTAGAATGACATATCCCATGTACATGATAATCACAACCATCAACTTTAAGATTCTCAGTCCTGCACAGGACCTTCTTTTCACATCTATCCTGCTTAAGCTTCTGCCAGTCCTCAATAGCCTCCTCGATAGAGAACTCATAACCTTGAGAAAGGTACCTCTGCTCCAACTCCCTAAGACTCTCAGACTTAAGAAAGTCATATAATGTTATCATAATCCAAAGAACCAGTAAAGGATTTATAAATATTTATTCACTTAACCCCTCACAATAACCTTTAAATCCTTCTATCACTAGCTAACCCTATGGGAGATGGATTATTGCTAAGTCGTGACCAGGTTTCAGATGACGGCAAGTACACAGTGTTTTTACCTTTATCTGGATGTATAAGGGACTGCTTGAGCCAGGTATATTGGCTGGCTTCTCCACAGTCACTCGCTGCAAAGTTAAACATCCCTAATGACCTTATTGATAAGGAACATATCCAGAGTACAGGCATGTCCCATATGCTAAATCATTTGACACATATAGAGAGGTTTGAAAACGAAGTCGCCATCCTTAAACAGCTTCACCATCCTAACATAATATCTTTACACGACACAACTTATTTTGATGGACTTCCTGCAATAGTGTTTGCTCTGGAAACTGATTACCATAAAAATTTTTGGATAAACTATCCTATCCAGCACTTAGACAAGATCGAGCCTGCAATTTACTATCTAAGACATAAAGGGATAGCGCACAAGGACATAAGACCAATGAACATGACAAAATCAAAATTAATTGATTTTGGTATTGCTTGCAGATTTGAAGATGACAACGGTTTATATTTTAACAGGATGTTCAGACCACCTGAGTTTGATGATTGCAGGCTACATAAGAATTCTGACATATACTCGTATGGCCTGGTTATAATCAATGCCTTGTTAGAGCAGCTGATCATAAGGGACTGGTATAAAAGTTCCCCAAAATGCACATATATTCGTGTCAAGGCAAAAGGTTTTTTAGAGCAGCTTCAGGACTTTGTGGATAAAGGTCTGTTTCCAGAGACCAAAGATATAGATTGGAGACCGATTACCTACTATGAAGATTTTATTGATTGGTCCAAAGACAAAAACTACCCAGGAAAGATAAAAGATCATTATAATGAATATGTAGACTTATTTTCACATTTTTATAAAAAGCTGGAAGAAGTTGTATCTGAGGGAGAGATAATGGGATATTATGGAGCATTTGAATGGTCACCTGAGGGAGTATGGTCCAGAAAACTTTTAGAAAGATGCCGCTACTACCTAAACCCTGACCCTGACAAAAGAATCCCTCCTAAAGAGCTATTGACAGAAGAACTGTTGAAGTACATGGGCTAGAAGCAAGAATTATTTAAAGATAATTAAAAAAAAGAATTAAATCTCAAGAAACTCAATATTCCTATCATCACCGCGTGATAATCCGCAGTAGTCAGCTTCTTCATTGGTCATCCAGTAAGCCTGTCCAACCCTTTCAAGTGTAGCCTGAAAATCTATGTCTTTCATCTTTTCATCATACTCCTCAGCTTCTTCCTCTAATTCCTTATTATAAGCTGCAAGCACGTTCCTGGCACCTCTCTGGGTGACTCTCTTATACTCTCCCAATCTTGGCTTAACTAAATAAACTTCAAGATTACCAGAACCCTCACAATAACAAGCCACAGTCTCAAGGTCAAACACATAATTTCTCTCACCATTCCTGAACCTTATCAGTTCAGCCAAAGAATTTAACATATTTATTTGTTTCATAGAGGCGATAGAAGTGAGTATCTTATAAAACTAATCCCCAACCTTTATAACCAACCACTATCTATAATGTGACTATGGAAGGGGAAATGTTAAAGGAATCACTGAACCTGAACGAGTGGGATATTGATTATAAGAAGTTTAGGAAACATTCTAGCTCTGACTGTCTTGCAAGGGTTGTTGCATGCTTTGACCCTTACAAGGGCAACATTGACAAGCTTAGGGCAGTTATTGACCAGATCCAGAAGGACGCACCTGACTCTGAGTTAGAATATCTACTTGAACAAAAGAAAGAGCTTAAGGAACGTTCAACCAAACCTACCAGGATGATCTCATTCCTTGAAAGTCTTCAGCCAGTGTTTGCACAGAAAAAAGTGCTTATGATGGCTTCACATATCAAAGACGATGTCTCACCGCAGAAACAAAAGGAGTATGTCTACAACATAATTGACGCTGTTGAAGCAGGTATCCCAAGAAAATACAAGCAGGATTATGTAAGGAGGATTGTAGCATACAAAAGCCTTGTTGAGCATTGCAATGAACATGACGCTACCACAGCTGAGGTTCTTCTTGAACACGCGACATCTGTTGCATACCTTGACCTTGCAAAAAAGGAATCAGCCGGAAGTTTATGGAGCTTCATCTCCCAGGACTGGGAACTTGAGGAAGCTTACAATAAACTGCTTAATCTTCAGCCTGGATGGATGAAGGGCAAGGTTGTGAACGACAGGGCAGAGGCAGCAAAAAGGCGCGACATCGCAGGGCTTCTTGCCCAGAGGATAAGGGAGATGCAAAGCCAGTTTGTAGGAGAGCACGAGAAACTGCAGCCAGTTGCATCAGCTTTAAAGCACATTGCACTGGGCTTTGGAAAAATATACTACTACAATGACTTTGACCCTGCGCTTGAACGCGGTCTAATGGGAGCACTAAGAGACTTCCATGAAACTTACATAAAGAAACATTAGTTCTTAATATTAAGCATAGCAAGAATATTAATTAGCTTTAAATTCCACACTTTCTCACAACAAAGACATGAACAAACTAAAAAAAACGCTTTGTGCTTTAACATTGATTTTATCTGGATGCGTCAATAGAGAACCTATAACTTACCATGCACCTGCGTGCAGGTCTAGACCTTTGGTAAGATATTACACAGCAATGTCCAGACCAGTTAAAAGATTCCATGGCTGCGCTGACCCTAGATTAGTCATCGCAGAACAACAGGAAAAGATGAGATCAGAGGAATATCAAAGAAGGACAAAGATGATGCAGGAAGCACAAGCACATTACAAGAGAATGCATGAAGAGTACGAAAAACTTAACCAATAATCTCCTCTATGCACTTTTCAATCCTAGAACTCATATTATAACCTTTATCTCTACAGAATTTTCTAAAACGAAGAGCCAGATCCTTATCTATTGTAAAGTTTAACCTTGTCTTTGTTCGTACTTTACCAGTCTTCTCAAACTCAATAAGACTATCAAACAGCTTCTTATCCCTTACAGCTATCCGCTGTGCAAGTTTAACTATTCTTGATGACATCTTTGATCATCTCCTCCAATCTTCTTATGCTTGTTACCCTTTTAGCTGCCATTCGAGCAATCAATAAAGCAAGTTTATCCTTGTACACCTTATGGCCTTCAAACTCAACATAGGTCTCTATCAGTAATGCAGCTGTCCGCTTATTTCCTTCCTCAAAGACATGGTCAACGTTTATCGCTCTGACCAAAAAAGCAAGAGCCTTTACCCAGTTCTCTGTCATTCTAGCATAGCTTATAGCAAAGTCAAGACTCTCCTCATTGATCAAAATCCCCTGGTCAAACACCTGGTTCATTGCAATTATATCCTTCTTGGTGAGCGGAAACTTCATTTTAAGTGTGTATAAGTGTGTATTGATATTTAAAGTTTTTGGTTGACTAAATCACTTTAGCGGACATAAAAACTTCCAAAGGAGGATTAACTTTTCACTCCGACAAAAAAGAAATCCTGTGAATAGTTAAGATACTCCTTTTTCTTTGCATACTCAACCTGCAGCTTAAAGAACTCGTCATCATCCTTCATCTGATGGTTCAGGAGCAAAGTGATAACTTTTCAGTAAACCTTATAAACCATTAAAACATCTCATCACCAAAGAGGTGATACTTATGCCAGTAATATCAAAGACAACTGCATCAAAACCAATAATAAAACCAGCCTCAGAAGCATACGGAATTGTAGGTTTTGTCATGGGAATGATGAGTTTTGTGTCATTGGACTATTACGAGATTCCTGGAATAATTTTGGGGATAATCGGTATTGTGTTCTCGTTCATGCAGAGAAAATCAGGCCAGACAAGTCTCGGAAAAGCAGGATTGATAGTCAGCATAGTCGGAACAGCTGTTGGAATTCTGATGCTGGTTTTAGGAGGATTTTTCTACTTTTAATTTTTTTTATTTTTTTTAAAGAATTCTATTCAACCTTCCTCACAATGACCCTACCCCTGACTTCATACCTTTCTCCTACTTTAGGATCAAACTCATCACCGTGCAACCATTTCATGTAAGGCTGATGCGCCATTGTCCTGTAGCTAAGCCATGTATCAGAACCGTCCTTAAACTTAACCTTCCTTATGACCTTAGGATTATACCCATCTAAGACCATATACTGCTCATTATCCTTCCACTCTTCCTCAACAGACTCAACCACTTTAACAAGATTATCCTTAGAACGATACTGCATAGCATCCTTTGTCCTTAACGAATCAAAGCACCCGTTATGCGAGAACAGACTAAAGAAGAAATAACAGCCAATACCAGCCAGTGCAAGATCCTTCAAATAATAATTAACATCCTGCTTCAATCTTGAATAAAAGCTCGGCTTTTTAGCTGGAAAGATCTCATCCAAAGTGGCAGGCTCAAGCTCTACCTTTTCAACCTTCTCAGGCTTCTTCCCTTTACCAAACGGATTCAGTACCATAAAACCAAGTAACCAAACATGATATTTAAAACTAATCTCCAGAAACTTCTGAAAAACCTAAAACCCTTTGATAAACCTGACCTGTTCTTTTGTCAGTTTGACTTGCTCAGCATTCTGTACTTGAGAATCAATCAGTTCAGCCTGCAGCCTGCTCCATTCTTCATCTGGATGTTCAACAACAAACCTTGCCCATTTCTCAACAAACTGCATCCTTGTCATTCTTTATTAAATAAGTCCTCAAAATATTTAATCTTTTCGGAATCTAAACCATCAAACACAATCTCAAGATGCCTTGCATCCTCAAGATCCTTTTCAGATGCCGAATACCTTTTATAAGCGATCTGAGCCTCTATCTGTGAAAAGAATATAATTTTATCATTGACATAAACCTTCAAAGGATTTTGTATTACAAGCTTTTGTCCAAGCTTTCTCGCTATTTTAATTTCCATCCTTAATAAAGGAAGGTTTTTCCTCCAAACATTTATAGCAGTCCCCTGCATTAAGTACCGATTATATAAATCTTCAGGATCATCAATAGTGAACTCAAATCCCTTGCCAAGGAAATCATTATACATCTTAAGAAAATCATCATATCCCATTCCAGTTATCAGCATATCAATATCCTCAGTTGCCCTTGACCTACCAAAAAAGATTGAAACATAACCACTCACAATTATATACTTAGTATATTTCTCAATTATATTAATAACATCAAAAGCAAAGGCATCTAGTTTAGTTAGGACCTTATTTATTCTTAATTCATCATTAATAACCTTAAACCTCACCATAATTCCTTAGAAGTATATATTCTTTATAAGCATTATGCCCAGGTGTCCAATGTCCAGTGCTACTCCAGCCACAACCACAACACGAACACACTACCCATCAAAGCTCCTGATAACCCATAAGCAAAGTTAATTGACCAAATATCAGCCATGTACCCTACAATCGGAACAAACACTGTCAGGCCAAGCTGCTCCATGAAAGACCCAGTTGAGATTATAGTAGCCCTTCTCTGAGAACTAACCTCTTTATTCAGCATAAGCTCAATCACTGGCCTACGCAACCCAAAAGGTACTGACGACAGAACCAAAAACACAATAGCAACATACTTATCAAACAACGCTGCCAAAATAATAAACAACGGCATAGTAAATGTAGCCACTAACAAAGTATTCTTATCCCCTATCTTTTCAGATACATCATGCGAAAGATAATGCCCAACAGCACTAACCCCAAACACAAATCCATAGATAATCCCAAAATATCTTATAGGAATATCCTTGAACTCTAAGAAAAGCGGTTTCAGCATATGTATTGACTCACCAAAAGCCATCAATATAAACATACCCACCATCAATAACAATACCTGCTTGTTATGAAATATAACCTTGAACGACTCTTTCATGTGCGTCACAACAGAATGCTGCTCTTTCTCATACAATGGCTCTTTCAAGAAAAGTGTTAACAATGTAGCAACCCCAAACGGAATAAACGTATACGCTATAGGAGTCTTCAATGACACAGCTGCCATGTACCCTCCTAGTACAGAACCTATTGTTGCACCCACTGGCCACAACGCATGACACGTTCCGATAACTTTCTTAAACATATGTTCCTTTTTCTCATCCATAAGAGTATCATACATCAATGCTGAATCAGTCCCTGACATCAAAGCCCTGCCAAAACTGTTGAACAATGCATACATTACAAACATGAACATAGAGCCCCCATAATAAAGAAACACAAGACCAGACAACGCAAACAGATTGCCAAGCACAATTGTTCTCTTCCTTCCAAACAGGTCAGAGATTGCACCAGTAGGTATCTCAAACAACGCAAAGGAAACAGAAGAGACTGCAAATATTATAGCAACATTAGTCGCAGTAAAAAGACTCTCCTCATAATACAAAGCCAGCACTGGCAAAAAGAACATCAATCCACCTATCACATAAAGCGCAAACATTATGTGTATGTTCTTTGATTTCATGTCTTTGAGCATATAGGAACTTAAGAATTAACTATTTATATACTTTACCCACATCCTAAACCTTTATAAAAACTAAACCCCTACAAGAAAAATATGAAGATCTACAAGACTGAATCAGGCAGCGAATACTCACTTGAAGGAAAACTTCTTGTAAAGAATAAAGAGATAATAAAGATAGATGATGAAGAGATTTCTTATATTGGGATTATAGGTTTAGAAGATGTCCAATGGAGCGGAACAAGGGTAAATGAATGGCGACATCCTAGCTGGGACAATATCGAAAACATGCTGCCTGCCTTTATACTTGGGGCAAGCTTCAAGAAATGGGAAAGAGAGTTCGATTACGACGGTGACCTTGCTACTTTCGTGCAAAGCCTTGACAGGTGCTCAAAGATACCTGCAAACCTTATGACATCTAAAGTACTTTACGCAATTAACAGCTGGAGCCAGGAGAACTATAAAGGTCCTAGCAAGGAAGAGCTAAGGAATCAAAAGTATCACCAGGCATGGTCTCTCAGGAGACAAGGCAAGTTCCAGGAAGCTATTGAACTTTTCATCAAGACTGATTACATAGCAGTTGCAGCAGAGACAGCATTTGAAGCTAACATGTTTGAAGAGGCAATTGAGTTATCAGACAAAGCCATAGAACGTACCATGACAGTCAAGAGAAAGATTGAGATAGCAAAATCAGTTGGAAGGGAAAATGATGCATACCTTATTTACTTGGACGCTTTAGATAGAAAGAATAAAGCCTCAAAAGCATTTCTTGAGGATCTTGCAGATATCGCAGTTACAATGAAAGATTACCAGACAGCTATATCTATAAGAGAACAGCTTGGCCAGCTTATGCAAGCATCAACCATTGCATTTGAAGCAAAGAAAAGTGGAGAAGCAAAAAGACTGGCTAAACTTATCTATGAAAAGTACCCTAACGATTATGACAAATGCATACAGGCTGCAAGACACGCTGGAGATATCCTTGCTATAAGGGAATTTGTAAAGAAAAGAAAAGAGTCAAAGAAATAATTCTACTACTAAACCTTTATAAATCACCCTGATTGGACTTCTATATGGTATTCTTACTTAATCCAGGCCAGAAAAGCGACTGCGGAAAGTACATGGCTGCTCTTGGTTTAATTGGAGAAAATTGTGACTCCTTAAGCCAGTTATATGTTACAAAGGATGATAAACATATTCTAATACTTAAAGTAAACATCCCAAACGATTTGATTGACAAAGAACATGTAAGAAGTACTGGGATGTCACAGATATTATCGATGCAGACGCACGAGGAAAGGTTTGATAATGAGGTTTCAATACTTAAAAGCCTTAGACATCCAAATATTCAGGAGATTTATGACATCTGTGAGTTCAACGGAAAGCGCGGAATGCTGATGAAAATAGGTAAAGTTCTTGATAGGCATTCAAAAGGATGTGTCTCAGAATTATCAGGCCTGGAATCCGCTGTTTACTACTTAAGATCAAAAAGAATATTACACAAAGACATATCCCCAAGAAACATACTTGCTGGCAAACTGATTGACTTTGGCCTTGCTTCACACATTGACGCAGACAACGGATTTTTCTTTAATAGGGCATATTGCCCTCCTGAGTTTTATGAAAAAAGAGCACATATTAATTCTGATTTATACAGTGCAGCTTTAGTATACTTTGAGGCAATGTTCAGGCAAATTGTTTTTTGTCTTGACGAAGATCCAGATGAGGACTTTAAAGAAGGATACAAGAAAGATTCAATAGACTACAATCTTAATAGACTAAGGCAAGATATGAAGATTAAATTATACACAATTATTAAGGAATTTGTCAGTGAGTACATACCTCAATTTAACGATATAAACGTGGTAAAGAGCATAAGAGAATACCCCAAAAACTTTACAAAGTTCTTCCAAGATGCAGGAGGTCCTGTAGGTTGCCTCTCAGTTTTTGAGCAACATTTCTCAGGTGCTTGGGAGCTAAGCGGTTCAGCAGAGTATAAGACATTGCACGATGCTATGAATCTTAAGGCAAGTAACCTTCAGGGAGTATTTAACCTGTCACTCGATGAAAAATTCCTTGAAAGATTCTGCTACTACCTAAACCGTGACCCTGAAAAAAGAATCCCTCCTAAAGACCTTTTAACTGAGGAACTAATGGGGTATCTATAATGGCATATCTTCTAGAACCAGGACAAGTGAGCGACTGCGCTAGGTATAAGGTTATTCATGGGATAAGGGGAGAAAACCTGGATTGTCTAAGCCAGCTATTTGTATTGCAGAAGTTCGGCTCAGATACTGCAAATATAGGAAAATTAAATATTCCAAATAACAGAATTGATAGAGAAGGATTAATAAGTACAGGCTTACAGGTTATGTTAAATCTTCAATCACATAACAAAAGGCATAATAATGAAGTTTCGATCCTTAAACAAATTTCTCACCCAAACATAATTTCTTTATTAGGTGATATAACATTTAAAGATCTTCCAGTGGCAGTTCTTAATCTTTGTAATCGTGACATGTATGGAGGAATCTTGTTTCTTTATCCTGAAACGTTCAGAGGCATTGAAGGTGCTGTATATTATCTAAGGCATAATGGTATCTCACACAAGGACATTAAGCCTGACAATGTTATTGGTGGCAAACTGATTGATTTTGGGATTGCCTGTAGAGTCGACAGCGACAATGGAATATTTTTTAATCGTTCATTTTGTGCCCCTGAATATTTCAACTGCAAGCCTCATAAAAATTCTGACCTTTACTCAGTTGGGTTATTAATATCTTATTCAGTTGGGATGTCTCTTCAAACGACTTATCTAAGAGGGATTTCTTATGGGTATTTTGATTCTAAAGAACTTAAACCTGATTTTTGTAGAAAGGTTCTTAACTTTAGTGAGGAACCTTACGAATTTTCAAAGAATGTCAGGCAGGATTCAGAAGAATTCATTAGGATTCTCCAGAAAAATATCAATTATTTTAAAGATAATGATTTTCATGTTGAAGACAACTCAATGTCATATGATTCCTATATCTCGGCAGTTGATTGTTCAGGACTAATTCAAATCTGCCGCTACTACCTAAACCCTGACCCTGACAAAAGAATCCCTCCTAAACATCTTTTAACTGAAGAACTAATGGAGTATGTATGATGGCATATCTTCTTGAACCAGGACAAGTGAGTGACTGCGGAAAGATAAAGATTTTTCAAGGGTTTAGGGGCAAAGACCTTGACTGTCTTAGCCAATTGTACTACATTAATGTAAAAGAAGAACAAAGATGGTCAGATTACCAGGCTGTCTGCAAGGTAAATATCCCTAACGAGCTGATAGACCTTGAATTCATTAAAAGCACTGGAATGATAGACCATGTACTTAAGATGACTCATTTTGAAAGGCACCTTAACGAGATTAGGATCTTCAATTCATTCGACATGTCACACCCAAACATAGTAAACTGCTTAGGCATGGTAACTTTTGGCGACATACCAGGTATCTTAATGCCTTACATCAAACCTTATTATTATAACAACTACGGCCTTATAGGATTAGCAAAAGAGTTCCATAACATGCAAAAACTTGAGGAAGCTGTTCTATCATTAACCTACCAAGGCCTTCAGCATAAAGACATCAGACCAGCAAACATCCTTGATTACCACCTTATTGATTTTGGTATTGCCTGTCCTTTAGAGGAAGACAATGGCCTGTTCTGGAACCGTGCATACGCGCCACCAGAGTATAAAGATGAAATGATTCATAAATATTCAGACCTTTACTCATTCGGATTGTATGCAATGGAGAAACTCGTACAGAGGCTTGCCTGGGACATTGGACATCATTCAAACACACTAAGCAAAGAGACTGCAGATATGAATCAATACATAAAGAATCATGGAGGATTCACATACTATTTTGAACCAAATAACAGACTAAAAAAACACATCAGAGAGAACCCAAGATATTTCTTTGAGTACTGCAAAAATATATTTAAAGAGATTCATCATTATGCTGACTATGACAAGGTACAGCTTGGCAACAGCGAAGGTTACGCAGATTTAGAGGACAGATACGTTAACTCTCTTGAATTAATTAAAAGGCTTGTTAATTACCTCAACCCTAACCCGGACTACAGGTTAGGAAGAGCACTGTTCTAGGCCAATAATCTTTATAAGCTACTTTCAAACATAATCTTCAATGAGAAAGTCCTTAATCGTACCAGCACTGTACTTTACACTTACTTCTGCTTTTGCTAAATCTGTTCCATACGCAGAACTCCAAAACGCGTTCCCAACAACCGCATACGTTCTTTACAGGGACATCAACAATAACCAGACTGTTGAACCCAACGAGATTGCAAGAACACCTGAGGGTTACTGGGTGACTGACAACTACTTCAAGGCAAGACAACAGAGAAACTTCAGTATTGGGATAGTACCCTCAAAAAAACAATACAGATATGTCCTAAAGACAGAAGGCTACCAGGAAGCACTTTACAACATGCTGCAATACTCAGACCGTCAAGACCTGGAAAAAAGACTAGGCGGTCCTGATGAATGGGGTGAAGCTTCAAAAAAGTTTCATGCATGGGTTAAACAGTTCCAACATTCAGAAAAGATTACTGAGGAAGAACTTCTAAGAGTATTAAGAAAAAAACCTTTAATAGTGTTTGGAGAACATCACCTTCTAGGATTAGACGAACGTCTAAGTCTTCTGAAAAAGATGAACACCAGTTTCATTGCAGGTATTGAAGGCTTTTATGCTAACCATGAACACAAACTTGAGGATTATTTCTCAAGACCAGGGATAGTTAACTCAAGAGATTTACCAACCCCGCATCCTTCTTTCATGCCGATCATAGGACCAAAACTAAACTTCCTTCGTGACAACAGCCACAAGATCCTTCCAATAGACTTTGGAGGTCTGGATACAGAAGATTACTGTAAAGCTGGCAGGTCAGAGACTGACAGTGTTTCAAGCCTGGCAATCAGGAACTGGACAATGTTATACCAGATCTGTTCAGCTTTAAAGCATGGACAGGTTCTTGCAACAGTAGGATCTGGACATGCAGATGTGATTTACACAGAGCTTAACCACAAGACAGATATGGTGACTGTACTTTTTGACAGCAACTGCCCAAAACCAGAACTAAACCTTCCGCAGAAAAAAGGCATCTACAGATTAACCCCTAATGTCTACCTGTTCAACACAATGGACACAGAAGATTATCTTCCAGCAATGAAAGCACCAGGTTTCAGGGAAAAACTTTCAGCAAGAGCTACAACTCTACCTTCTGCTGACAGAAATCACAATAAACATTAGAACAACAGCTCATTAGTTCTTTCTCAAAATGTATTTTATGGTTACAGTGCGGACACGTTAACTCATACCCTGGAAGCACAACAGTGTTCCTTACCAATGAAATCGCTTTAGCATTAATCATTACGACACCCCGGAAAAATATAGAACATATACCCTCATTTATAAACTTATTCAACCACTAGTTAATAATAACTCTGCCCACTTGACAGCCTCTCCACTACACTTCTCTTTATTCTTCAAAGGCTTCATGAACGCTTTCTTACCTATCACATCTCCCTTAACAGACTTCTGCATATCTTCAAACACATTCCTATAGTTACCGTCAAATGTGCAAAATAACCCAATCTTCTTACCTTCTAAACTAAACTTAGAAAAAAAAGTACGCAGAGCAGGAGCAAATGTAAACGCCCATACAGGAGTACCAATAAAAATTATATCATAATCCTCAACTTTAACATTAAATTCCTGCAACTCAGGCTCTTTCTTCATCATGACCTGCCTTCCTCCCCAAACAAACTTCATAAACCCATGCGACTTTATATCTTTCACAGGCTTAAGCTCAAGCAAATCAGCACCAACTGCTTTAGAGATCTCCTCTGCAACAAACTTAGTGTTTCCTTCAAAGGAATAATAAACAACTAACTTCTTCATTACATACCACTTATTGTCTTGAGATAACCAAGGTAATACTTATTCTGCTCAATCCATGTTTTCACAATCTTGTTTCCAGCTAATCTCATAATTGAAGGATGCAGTGAAGGCACATGCATGTTAACAAAAAAAGCACCTACCTTTCCAGCCAAAGCATTCAACCCATTATTGATAGCTTTCGTATAGCTATAGAAATCACTGAAACACTCAATCACTCCCTGCTGCAGCTCTGCTGCGCTCATATTCCTTGGCTTGAACACAGCGTGCAAGCCGTCATAAAAGTTCCAGTTCTTGTGCAGCAGCCTTCCCTCTGTTTCAAGTTTATTGTACAACTGCGTGCCTGGCAATGGAGTAAGCACCATGTACTGCACATAATCAAGCTCTGAAGAATTACAGAACTCAGAAGTCTCGCTGAACGTCTTCTTTGTATCTGAATCATTCCCAAGCATGAACATCCCATGCACCCTTATCCCATTGTCATGAAACACCCTGATACATCTCTTGATATCATCAACAGTCTGACTTTTCTTCATCTCTTTAAGGCTGTCAGGATTTATTGACTCAAGCCCGACATATACAATCTTGCACCCAGCCTTTCGCATCTTAGCCACAAACTCCGGCTTTTTTGTTATGTCAGTCCTCACTTGAGTAAACCATTCCCTGTTAAAATTATTCTTAACCATCAGGTCAAGTATCTTGTTAGACCTTGCAATGTCAACAGCAAAGTTATCATCAGCAAAGAACAATGTACCTTTCCTGTACTTTTGCACATCATCCATTACTTTCTCAGGACTCATCGCCCTGTACCCGCGACCAAACATCTCAGTCACAGAACAGAAATTACAGTCAAAAGGACACCCTCTTGACGTCATCACTGGCCACCTTCTCAACCTTTCATAACCTTTCAATAATGTAAAGTCAGCTGCAGGCAACTCATCAAGGTTCTCAAGCCTCTCACCAAATATAACCTTCTCACTCCTTGCACCGGATAAGATGTCAAGAATTACCTTCTCACCCTCTCCAACTATTACCTGGTCAAAATAATTAACCACATCACCTGGCAGCATGCTTGCATGTATCCCGCCTATAACAGCCTTTGACTTAAGCCCAAGATCCTCTCTCAGAAGTTTATACTGCCTTGCAATCTCCTTCCCTCTGTTGACAGTAGTTGTCAGGCAGCTAAGACAAAGTACATCAATATCCCTTAACTCCTCATCCAAAACCTTTCTTCCAAGTATGTTTTCATTCAATAACACAACATCATACCCAGTTTGTTTAGCAATTGTTCCAAGGTACACCGGACCGAGTAACGGAATAGTCATATACTTAGCAAAAACATTGGATACAGCTCCGGTAGGTTCAACAAAAGCAACTTTCACCATGATATCACTTAAAATAATCAATTATTAATAAACTTATACCAAAAAAAACCAAGGATAGAGGCCACAACCTCAATGATACAGTAAACACAATGAAAAGCGCAACAAACAAAAACACAAATATTACTGATAGATACGCATACACCTTTTTCTTGATAAACACATTAACACAAAAAAAGCTCAACCCTACAATTCCAAGGAACACTGGCCACAACCTTGCCAGGGACTTCCATGAAGTGTAGTTAAGGTAATAAAAAAAAGCACTCAGGAAAACCAAAAATGAACCTATCCATACCAAGGCAGCATCATTCTTCCTCTCCATAAACAGCACAAGAAAACCTGTTCCTATCAACAGCAATAAACCTGGCCAGTGCACACTCACACCCTCAACAATATTAAAACTCTCAAGTGTAAGCACTACACCTATCAAGATAAACAGCATAGATAACATAGATAAACTTTTCATGAGCAAGGTAATTTTCCCAGACTTAATAAACATTTCTCTTAAAGCTCTCCGCCATAAACTTTCTTAAAGATCTGATAAGCAGAATCAGTGAAAAGACACATCACAACTTCCTTTATATTAACAAAATCATAGTTCTCAAAAACCCTTTTAGAAATCTTTGCACACTCTTCTATAGGATACTTGTAAGCCCCTGTCGATATAGCAGGAAATGCTATGCTCCTTAACTTATTCTTCTCAGCTAGATCAAGTGAATTCTTGAAACAATAGGCTAACAACATGCTTTGGTCCTTAGCAGGGTAATATACTGGCCCTACTGTATGTATCACATGCCTGGCAGCAAGGTTATAACCCTCAGTTATAACAACCTGTCCGACTGGAAGCCCGTCAGGATACTTCTCCCTTCGTATGTTCTTGCACTCCTCAAGCAGTTTTGGTCCAGCCTTGCTATGCACTGCACCATCAACACCCCCTCCTCCCAGAAGAGTCCTGTTCGCAGCATTCACAATAACATCAACAGGCTGCTCTGTTATGTCACCTTTAACAATCCTTACCTTCATTTTTCAAGTATAACAGCCTGCTCAGCTACCCATTTATTAAAACTGTAGCAAGGCTGTCTAAACCCTCCGTTATAGAAATAATCTTTATACAGGATATCACCTTTACCTATTGTATGGAACGTGCACCCGCCTTCAGGTGTCACCCTCCTTATCTCCTGGACAAGAAACCTGATATAATCAGGGTTTCGTATTGTCTCTAGTGTAATCACACCGGAACTAACAACAATAGCAGAACCATCCCTCTGCTTGCAAAGATACTTAAGCGCGTCGCTGAACACAACCCTGCACCTCTTCTTCCCCTTAAGCATACTTTTTGTCCTCTCTATCATCCCTCTTGAACTGTCAACAGCAACATACTCCTTCGCACCCAGCTCAAGCACAATATCAGCAAGCGGCTTGTCAAAAGCGCCGATCTCAATCACCCTTCTACCTCTCAGAACATCACCAAAATAATCACCGTGTTGGCCAATGTAAAGTTTAGTCAGGTCAGCAAAACAACCGCCACCAGCATAAGCATACGACATTGACCCCATTATGCAAAGGTCCTTGAACTCAGATATATCTTTCATTGCCTTTGGCTTAACCTTCTCACCCCTGAAATACTTTTGCAGTTCCTTAAACGTATTCTTCTCCATACAAAACTTGACAAATGGTAAGAATAAAAACATTTCTATTCTTTAGGCTCGGTTTTAAGACGCCAATTGGCCAGTGAGGCAATACGGGCTGTATTCGAACCTCGTTCGACGTGTCCCTAGGTGCTCAACAACATGTTTAGAAAAAGATTGAGCAGCCGAACGAGTCTTAAAAGTGAGCCTATTCTTTAGAATAATCAACAATCTCTCTTACAATATCTGTGACAAGAACACGCTGCTTTGGCCCAAGGTCCCGGTCCTGCTCCATCCTTACTATCAACTGCAAGCCAACAGCAGGCTGTTTACCATACAAAGAAATCATCCTCTCAGCGCATAACTTATATGCAGGTGGAAGCTCAACTCCAGTATAATTCTCAAGCTTCAGCAGGCCCCACACATTTTCCTCAAGACCAGCTATCTCAACAACCTTTGCATCAATCCCTTCAACAACACCCCCAGAATCAATAATATACTCCCTTTTATCAGTCACAAACCTTTTTCCATAATAGTCGCTTGGCTTCCAGCTCATACTATTAAGTACCATTACGAGATTTATATGGATTTATATGTTAAGAAACTTAGTTTGCATACTTCGCAATCTCATTAAGAATACGTTTCCTGTCATAAGGCTCTCCATGTATGTCTTTAGGAACATCCTGGCCGTAATGATAAAAATCCTTCAGCAGCTCAACTACCCTTTTTCTATCATCTTCACCCATGTCCTTGACTACATCATCAACCTTCTTTACAAGTCCATCCTCTTTTTTCAGATAACTCCTCTTAATATTCATTCGTAGTCCCATAGAAGAAAAACAAAAAAAACTTTCATTTAAAAATCTATCGTTTGGAAACTATAATTGCAACTATCTCTTCAACCACTTTACTCTCTGCCTTATCATCAGTATCAATCTTTATCCCAAACTCAAACCTGTTACAGAAATCATAATATGCCTTTGCACCTTCATCATAAAGTGTGACCTCCCTTCCTTTATCCCTTCTTACGCATTCCTCAAAACTTGCATGCAGAGTAAAGACAAGATCAGCACCCAGGTCTTCAATAACTTCCTTAAAATAAAAGTTTCCGTCAACCACAACATCTTTATCACGCGGTATCATGCTATTAACTTTCAGGAAATTCTCAAGAGGGATAGACTTTCCTTCAACCTTATCAAGTCCATTCTCTTCAAGCAGCTTATCAATTGAGACATACTCAAACCCTAGCTTCTCTGCAACTTTCTTAGCTACAGATGTCTTTCCAACTCCCATTGCTCCTCTTATTATGATTATCATAACCCACACCCATCAACAGGGATATAAAAAGCTTTTGAAACACAAACCAAAAACAATATAAACAATAATAAACAGACAACAATATGATGAAAATCACAAGATACCCTCAATCATGTTTCCTTATTGAAACACAAAACAAGACAATCCTTATAGATCCAGGCACTATCAATTTCAACGAACTTTTCCTGGAAGACTGGAAACAAGCTAACATAATCCTTATCACTCACAAACACAGCGACCACTGCAATATTGACGCTCTTATGAAACTCGAAGCACCAATTTATACAACTAATGAGGTCGCAAAAGCATACCCTGAACTCTCTCCTAACATTGTAAAGCAGGGTGACATAATCAATATCGACAACATAAGGATAGAGGTCACAAAAGCAGTCCACGGCTTTCTTCCAATACTTAAAGGCGGAAAAGAGATCAATGAACCTATTGGGTTCATGATCAAGGCAGAAAAAACCTTGTACCATACCGGCGACACTATCTGCTTCCCTAACGACTACACCTGCGACATCCTCTTTGTCCCAGTCTGCAACCATGGCCTTGTCATGGGACCATTTGAAGCAGCTCTGTTCGCTAAAGAGACACAAGCATCCCTTGTCATCCCAATGCACTATGACAACCCAAGATACCCAATCAATCTAGACACTGTAGAAAAGAACTTCAAAGAACAAGGACTGAACTACAGGATCCTCAACATCCAGGAACCAACTGACATCTGATTTATTAACAACATTTATATACCAATTCATCTTTAATTTTTTAAAATGGTAAAGTTCAGATGCACTAAATGCAACTTTGTGATTGAGCCGTTAAAGAAAGACAGGAAAGAACCATTTCATAGATGTCCTTACTGCGGCACAGAAGGGACTATGAAAGTAAAGCGACATATATTAGAAGAGATATAAAAAAAATAATATCAATGTTTATTTCTTTGGCCCAAGGAAGTACTTCAGAAGTATTCCAAGTCCTAGGATTATCACTAACCCTGGCCATAAGACATTCAGATGATACGGAATTGTCCCAATGTTCCACAGCAGATAAACAATTCCAACATAAAGAATTAACAGCCCTCCTGTAAGTTTTCCAATATTATTCTTTGCAAGATCTTTCATCATATGATTTCACCTCTTTTACACCAATTCAATAATCCTAAATTTATATACTTTTTCCTTTTTCAAGCCTTAACACTTCTTTAAGCGACTTTATCGCAACCTCAACCTGCTTATCATCAGGCTCTTTAGTGGTCACTTTCTGTATAAGCATCCCAGGATAGTTCAGCAACCTTACAATTATATTCTTATGATGCTTTCCAGCAAACTTAAGGAACTCAAAACTTAAACCAGCAATAACTGGCAACAACAAAATCCTTGACATTAACCTGACAACCACAGACCCGGTTATCAAGGAAAAAACAAGTATGCTCACCACCAGGACAATCACAATAAACGATGTACCGCACCTCGGGTGCAGTGTTTTATACTTCTGGCAGTTCTTCACATTCAGCTTCAGACCTGCCTCATAGCAATTGACAGCTTTATGCTCAGCCCCGTGATACTGGAACACAGTCTTCACATCCTTCATCATTGATATCACAAGAAGATACACAACAAACACCCCAACCCTGATAAGACCATCTACAAGATTGAACAAAACACCTGAACTTCCTACTATTAACTTAGTCACATAGAACGGAGCCACAATAAACCCGACCACAACAAAGAGAAATGAAAACACAAACACAAGCACAATATCCATTGTCGACATCTGCTCATCCTCATCACCAGCCTGGTTTGCTGACCATGTCAATGCTTTCATCCCTATGACAAGCATCTCAAACAACCCAACAACACCCCTGACAAAAGGCCATTTGAAGAAAGCTTTCTTCTTTCTCAGCCGCTCTCTCTTTGTTACTATACCCCGATCAGTCCGGGCAGAGACCGCTACATAATTCGGACTCCTCATCATCACTCCCTCAATAACAGCCTGTCCTCCTACCTCAATCTTTCCTTGCATAAACCCTAGAAACCCTGATTCTATAAAAACATTTCTAAGAGCAGCAGATTGAGCAGCCGAACGAGTCTTAAGAGCTCTGTCTTAAGACGCCAAAGGGCCAGAGAGGCAATACGGGCTGTACTCGAACCTCGTTCGACGTGTCCCTAGGTGCTCAACAACATCATTGCAAAAAGATTGAGCAGCCGAACGAGTCTTAAGACAGAGCTCAACAACCTTCACCGACACAACACCTTAATTTATCACTGCTTGAAAGTTAAGGATTTCCCGACGACGCACCGACGGGAAAAAAGCGAAACATTTATATACCTGCTCGTGTATTATAGACGATAAACAGAGTAATTCTGTAAAAATTAGGGGAGGTTAACCAAAATGGCTGAAAAAGTTGCTAAAGTTGGAGTTAAGAAAGAAGCTGGTTACCTTTACTTTGTAGACAAGAAAGGCGACATCTCAAGAGCTAAAATGGCTCGAGGTGGAAAAAAGAAGAAAGCTAAAAAGAAAGCTACAAAGAAAAAGGCAAAGAAAAAAGCTAAAAAGAAGAAGAGATAAGCTCACTTCTTGATTTCTTTTTTTTTATTTTTTTTACTCTTTCTGTAAGATTACTACAAGAAAACAACCAGATGTTCAGGTACGTATACTCAATAAAGGACTGTCCTGGCTTTTAGAGAAAAACTCATCACCAATCCCCTTGCCTACATAATAACTAGGCTCTCTCATTGAAACACTTACAAGGTCCCAGAAACTCCTCTCTTTATAGAACTCAACATACTCGATGCTAGTGATATTAAGTTTCTCCCTTAACAATCTCTCCACAACCTTCATATCACCTAGCTCGTCCACTAACCCGTTCTCCTTAGCATCAAGGCCAAGGAACACCTCTCCAGTTGCAAGCTTCTTGACATCCTCAACCTGCATGCCGCGGTTAGCAGCAACCTCTTTAACAAAATAATCATGCATCTTATCAACTGTGCTCTGCAACAATATCCTCTCGCTGTCAGTCAACTCCTTGTACGGACTTCCCATATCCTTATACTCACCGCTTACCACTCTCTCATACTTCACCTGATACTTATCAAGAAAACCTGAAAACTCAAGATAACTTCCTATCACACCGATCGACCCGGTGATTGAGAGATCATTAGCAACAATCTTATCACATGCAGATGCAACCCAGTAAGCGCCTGAAGCACCTACCTCTCTTATATAGCATACTGTAAACTTTGTAGACTCTTTCAAAGCATCAGCAATCTCCTTTGAAGCTACAGGGGTTCCGCCTGGTGAGTTTATGTCAATCACAATCGCCTTCAGCATAGGATTCTCACTCGCTTCTTCAATATACGCAACAACCTCTTTAGACGAGGTTCCAGAATCTGAAAAAGTTCCAGACTGGCCATCTACAGTTATCATTCCCGCTACTCTAATAAGCGCAACATTCCCTCCAAGGAAGACTTTGGAGTCACCTCCAACAGCAACCGCAAGCAGGTAACTGACCCCATAAAGTATTAGGATAATAACAAGTGCAGCAACCCATTTATTCTTCAACAGCTTCATTTGACCTTAAACCCTCTCATCTCTACAACCATTATCTTGGTAAGTTTCTCAAGCATCCTCTGATGCTTTGCTGAAAATAACATTGTCAGGGGATCAACTATCCATAACACAGCAACAATCGGAATCAGAGGAAAAAACGTAAAATTACTCAAAAGAATCCTCCAAAATCCAAGCTCCTTCTTAACCTCTGAAACTACATACAGGTTAAACAGCATCTTTCCCGGAGTCTGTTTAAGGAAAAATTCCAAAAATGTAAAATAAGCCATTATCAGCACCAGTACAATCCCTGCAATGAATATCATCTCTGAAGCAACAACAGGACTCGGAGTAGCTGTCCATGGACTCCCTGTCGGAACAAGCCTCTCAATGTGCAGTTTGAAAGGTGCAAGCACTACTAAATCAATTATCAAGTAATCAATTATAAAAGCAAGAATACGCTTCCAGTTTGGAGCGATCACTGCATCCTTTGCTAGCTTTAACTTCTTTACCCCTTTTTTCATACAGAACATGCAGACTTTATTATATATAAATCTATCCCTTAAGAAATTCAACAAACTCCCTCAGACTTCTGAAGATATGATCAGCATCAATCTTAAGATTATACCTGTCAATATAACACGAAACCACCTCAACATCTAATACATCTTTAAGATTATTCCCAAGATAAACATCATTAGGCGCATCACCTAATACCAACACTTTTGCAGGCTTATCGCAAAAACCTAATTCATAGAGAAGCTCACACCCAAGCTCTATACCTGGCTTGATCCACTCCCTTGGCATTGAACTGTCCCAGGCCTTGTATCCATGTATCCTTTTCTCAAGACCAAACAACTCTAACTGCCTATACGCATGCAGGTTATCACTTAACACCCCTATCTTATAACGACTCTCAAGTTCATCAAAAAAGTATCCAGTATCCTTCCATGGCTTGATAAGTCCTTTTGAACACAACTCATTCAAGCCGTTCTCAGTATGCCTTGTGTCAAACTCCTTAAACTTAGAGAAAAACCTATCAAACTCAATACCCAGCCCTTTTATGAAAGTCTTAAAATCAACAATCTCAATATCTTTAAATTCAACATCAAAGCCAAATGCCCTCGCAGTCTCAAGAGCAAAATACTTTGGAGGCATGATGCTATCTAGGATAGTACCATCACAGTCAGCGATTATATAACCCTCCATAAAACCTTGGCACATAACAATGAATAAAAACTTATGGAAAACTTTATAAACACACCCACTTCTTTAACCATCAATGAGTAGAAAGAAAGAAGAACAGGCAAGACAGGAAGAAATTGAGGAGCAGGTTAGAAGGACAAGGCTTCCTCGAGATAATCAGGTTCTTGGTATTGTGGAGAAACGCTTGGGCGGTTCAAGGATGTACGTGCGCTGCCTTGACGGAAAAACAAGAGTCTGCAGAATCCCTGGAAGGCTTAAGAGAAAGCTCTGGGTACGCGAGACAAACATAGTTATTGTAGAGCCATGGGAACTTGGCGGTGACGAAAAAGGCGACATTGTCTATAAGTACAGGCCTGCACAGGTTGCATACCTGAAGAGCCAGGGCATGCTCAAGGCACTTGAAGATATTGAAGAGTTCTAGAATTGTAACTACTTTAGGATAGAAATTCTTAAATAGGAGTTTAAGGGATTTATACTTAATTGGGGGGATGTAATAATGAAACAGAATGGCATACTACTATTTATTGATGTTGTCCTTGTCCTGGTCTTTGTTCTGCTAATCGATGCAGCGCTTAAGATGACAGGCTTTGCACAGGTCAAGCAACTCGCTTTACTGTTCGTGCTTCTGCTGTTTGCGTTCTTCTCACTGCTTGTTGCAATGAACCATGTTGGCGGCTGGAATGTATTGTTTGTCATATTCCTTATACTGTTAGGAGACACAATCTTCCTTTACTTTAACAACAGCCTTAGGTTGCTTGTGTTCTTTCCGCTGGTATTGATTGAGCTCTTTGGTTTCAGCCTAAACATACTCAAGCTTGCATCATCTGGTGAAGAAGACGAGGAATTTGAGCCAGAGCTTGAACATGTTGAGAACTATGCAAAGGACGAAGAACCTGAAGACGATATGAAGGTTGAAGAGATCACGCCTGAGCACTCAATCGTCTACAAGAGCGAGCACAAACCTGGCAAGTACATAGCTTCAAAGACAGGCTCTTCCTATCATTCACCTAAGTGCGACTGGGCAAAGAGGATCAAGAAAGCTAACCGCGTCTGGTTGAATGACAAGGTTGAGGCAAAGAAGCAAGGTTACAAGCCACATGATTGTGTTTGAAATTTTTTTTATTATTTATCTTTATTATTTATGGTTCAAGGTCTTTTATTCTATTTCAATCAAAGAATCCTATCACTTCTCTCTAATTATCAAATACACCAACAACAACACACCAACACTCAATGCAACATCAGCTAAATTAAATACTGGCCATACCTTAAAATCAATGAAATCGATCACATAACCGTATACAACCCTGTCAATAAGATTTCCAATAACACCGCCAAGCACTAAAGCATAACACACCTGATGAATCTTCTTCTGCTTCAGTATATCCTTCCTGTACCAGAACAAAAGGAAGATAACAACAAGTGAAACAACTATCAGGAATCCGGTTGCACCTTTCAGCACCCCAAATATAGCTCCAGTGTTCTTTACAAAATCATACCTCAGATTCCTTACAAAGTACTTTGATACCTGGTCAATCGCAACCACAAACAGCGCGATGATAAAGAAATCAGTAGAATCCTGGGCCACGCTTCTCACCAGCAGCAATCCTTTCAAGGCTGTGCAGTCTGACATTCATCGCATCAAGCTGTGCCTTTATAGCGTCAAGCTTCGCAGATATGATCTCAAAATCCTTGCTTATCATCCTCTCCCCGCTAAGATCACGCTCTCCCATACCAGGCTGCATCCCGGGCTGCTGTAACGAAAATCCTTGAGTCCTCATCCTGTCCTCAGGCATCGCACTCGGAAATGTCCTCTCAATAGGCTGGTCCTCTTTAGGAACCTCCAGGTCAGGAAAATCCTTTTCGAACTCAAGCTCTGGCTCCTTTTTCCAAAACTTCAACTTATCTAAAAAGCTCATTCTTCTTCAACCTCAATAAATTTTTTCAAAAACTTCTCTGGAACATACTTGACAAACTTAAAAACCGGAGTCTCAGGGTACACCTCTATGTTTCCTTCCTTTATCTGTGAAAATATAAAGAAAGAACCTTCATCCTCCATCATCCTGCTAAGCATTGACGCAAACACAACTGCTTTTAATTCATTTGCATCAGGAACATCAAGCCCTGGAAAAAATGAACTTGGCTCATCTGAATCAAGCACCCGCATAAGATAATCCCTGTCATACATCTGCCCACCGAACTCAACCTCGTCAAGACCTTGGAAGGTGTTCTTATGCACAAAAAAAATCTTATACGCATCATCAACCATCTCTTCATACTCCTCATCCTGATAATACTGGTTAAACTCAGATATCTGAGCAGCACTAATAACCTCGATATCCTCACCGCTCTCGAATTTAGAATTAAAACCTGCAACAACAACATCATCCACAAACAAGAAAGTGTTCTCAGAACCGCCAACTGCATCTTTAAAATTCATTGAATCTGTGTAAAGCTGATACCCTCCCATCAGGAGCAGTGCTGTGACAAACATCCCTACAAACAAAGCAAGCTTCACTGCCTTCTTCATAAGCTTTAGCACTATCGCAATAACTAAAAGAACAATCGCAACAATTATAGCAAATAACCCAATATCCATCAGCCAGACCTCTTTTAAACGAAATAGCTATTCTATTATTAATAAATCTATCGGAAAATCTTATCTCATTCTTTTAAAAACATTTATATACATTGCACAAGTATAAAGGATTAACATGAAATCAAAATCTCCCAGCTATATTATTATTCTATTATTATCAAGTATCTTAACAACACCAGTACTTGCAGAGACATGGTACTACACAGCTAAAGACATAAAAGTAGGCATTGACATCTCATCAAGCCTCACAATCCAGCGCTCCCATGACTCACAGCTGGACTATGTTCTTGCAAACATCTCATTCTATCCAAAGGACCGCGAGAACCAGGACCTGATTAGATTCATCACAACCCCTGAACCAGAAGAATCTGACAACCATCTTATATTTACCTGGGAAAACCCATCACAGAACAATCTTCAGTTCAGCATAAACTCTGAGATAGCTTCAAGGAACACAATACATAAGATCACAGACAAGGTACGCTTTCCTGTCACAAACCTTCCTGCTGACATCCAAAGCTACACACTTCCAACTGAACACATTGACATCAACCCAGAGATAAGAGACCTTGGCAACAGTCTTGCCCAGGGTGAAGACGACCTCTTTGTAGTAGAGGTAAAGATTGCCGAGTGGGTTAAGAACAACATCAACTACGACCTCTCAACCTTGACAGCAGACGTCTCACAGAAAAGTAGCTGGGTCATTACAACAAGGCAAGGCGTCTGTGACGAAATCACAAACCTGTTCATCAGCATAAACCGCGCACTCGGCATACCTGTACGCTTTATCTCAGGCATTGCTTATACAAACTCACCGCTTTTCCCAGAAGAATGGGGAGCGCATGGCTGGGCTGAAGTGTATTTCCCTAACTATGGCTGGATACCGTTTGACGCCACATACGGAGAATTCGGTTACATCGACCCAACACACATCATCCTTTCAGAACTTCATGACTCAGAAGATTCAGCAACTCACTATGAATGGAAAGGTTACAACATTGACATTGACACAAACAAGCTTGAAGTCAACTCAAGACTAATAGAAGCAACAGGGAAAGAACCTGCAAAGATAACACTTCAGGCAAGCCCGCTCTATGAAAAGGTAGGTTTTGGCTCATACGACCTGATTGAAGTTAGTGTGTCCAACCTGCAGGACTATTACATAGCTGACGAACTCACACTTGTAACATCGAAAGATGTTGAGATACTCGGACCAGAATCGCAGGTAATACTTCTAAGACCAAAAGAATCAAGAACATATTCATGGGTAATCCAGGTAGATGAAAACCTTGATGAGGGATATATCTATACCCTGCCGTTCCTTGTACATTCAGTTGGCAATGCAACCTCTGAGGTAACTGTCAAGTCAACAGATGACGCTGCAACCTACTCGCAGCTGCTTGTGAAAAAGATCCAGGAACAGCTTACAAAGGACGAGAAATCACTCACACCAGGCCTTGAGTTTGACTGCAACATGCTCTCTGAGACAGTCCTGCTCCAGGATAAAGCAGTTGTTGAGTGCACATCAAAAAACACTGGCAACACAAAACTTTCATCAGTAGATGTCTGCGTTGAGACTGACTGCAAGAAGATCGACCTTAGCATAGGAGAAAGCGTTTCTTCAGTATTCCAGCTTACTTTCGACAGTCCTGGGATAAAGCAGGTCATAGCTTCAATCGACTCTGACACAGTTTCAAAAACTGACACCCTTGAAGTGGAAATCTACGACATCCCTTCAATAAAGATTTCAGAGCTGAATTACCCAGATAATGTAAAGTACGAGGACGAGTTCAGCATTGAAACCCTTATCGAGAAAGAAAGTTATTCAACCCCTGAAGATATAACATTGACAATCCAGCTTGAAAACACAAAAAAGGAATGGACAATCGAAAGCCTTGAAGAGAGTAAACGTTTTAACTTTATGATGCAGGGCTCAGACCTTGACCAGGGCGAAAACAACATCAAGCTTGTGATAACATATCATAACCAGGCAGGCAACGACTACACAAAAGACACTAACATCACAGTGACATTAGAGGAACTCACATTCAGTCAGAAATTCAAGAACTTCTTCAGGAACATCTCAAGGTTCTTTGACAACTTATTCTCGTAAAGATAACATTAAAATCAAGTGAGTAGAAATAAGGAAATAAAAAAAATAAAAAAATCACATAGAAAGCTTATCTTTTCTTTTTAGCTTTTTTCTTTGTAGCTTTCTTTTTTGTTGTTTTTTTCTTTGCTACTTTTTTCTTAGCAGCTTTTTTCTTTTTTGCAGCCATTATAAGTTCACCTCATTTTCAATTTATTTTAATAGCTTATATACTATTTTAGAGCTTTTTATTTAAATACTTTTCTATTTTTGATGAGATTATGGTTTTATCGACGGGAAAAATTAAGCATACAAAACAGAAGTAACAGCTTCCAAACAACATCTAAAAATTCGCAAAATACCGAAACAGAAGTCTCAAAAGGATTTACCGTCGATAAAAACCAAACGCAACCGAAAGATTACCTGGCCATCAAAAAGTATATAAACCAGTATACAATGGATAATTGCATGGCAAAGATAATAACAAAACTTGTTCCAGACACTTCAGTCCTGATTGAACGTCTGGTATCAAAAAGAATTGAAGCAAAGGAGATTCAAGTAAAATCAATCCTGATACATGAAGCAGTTCTATCTGAACTTGAGAACCAGAGCAACCTCAATAAAGAGATTGGCTACATCGGCCTTGACGAGATAAAGAAACTGAGAGAACTCTCTAAAAAGCACAAGTTCTCAATAACTTACACAGGCTCCCGGCCAAAGGAATTTGAGATAACGCACGCAAAAGCCGGAGCAATCGACGCTATGATAAGGGCTCTTGCATACGAAGAGAAAGCTACCTTGATGACTGCTGACAGGGTCCAGGCTCTGGTAGCAGAGTCAAAAGGCATCTCTGTCCTTCTCATTGAATTCGAGCCAAAGAAGGCAAGGACAATCATGCTTGAGAAATTCTTCGACCCTGCCACTATGAGTGTCCATATCAAAGAGAACCAAAAAGTAGCTGCAAAAAAAGGCAGGCCAGGTGCATGGAACTTTGAAGAGATAACAAAGAAAGCTCTCACCCAGGACGAAGTCAAGGACATTGCCAATGAGATTGTTGAGGAAACAGGGATAAACCCTCAGGGGTTTGTCGAGATTGAAAGAAAAGGTTCAACAATTGTCCAGCTTGGGAACTATCGTATCGTGATTGCAAAACCGCCTCTTGCTGACGGATGGGAGATCACAGCAGTCAGACCTGTCAAAACTTTAACCCTAGATGACTATAAGCTTAGCGAAAAACTTCTTACAAGGATAAAGGAACAGGCAGAGGGCATTCTTATCGCAGGCTCTCCTGGAATGGGCAAGAGCACGTTCGCTTCTGCACTTGCAGAGTTCTACGCATCTCAAAATAAGATTGTCAAGACAGTTGAAGCTCCTCGCGACCTCCAGGTTTCAGAGGCAATAACCCAGTACGCAATCGCCCGCGGAACACCGGCGGAGATACACGATATCCTTCTCTTGTCAAGACCTGATTACACATTCTTTGACGAGATGCGTAACACCTCAGACTTCAAGCTGTTCGCTGACATGCGTCTTGCAGGTGTCGGCATGATAGGAGTTGTCCACGGAACAAACCCTGTTGACTCAATCCAGCGTTTCATCGGCAGGATCGAGATGGGCATCATACCGCAGATAATTGACACTGTTGTATTCATAAAGAACGGAACAATTGCAAAGGTGCTAAGCCTTGAGATGACAGTCAAGGTCCCTTCAGGCATGACCGAGGCAGACCTTGCTAGACCTGTTGTTGTCGTCTCAGACTTTGAAACAGCGAAACCAGCATTCGAGATTTATTCCTACGGTGAGCAGACTGTAGTCATGCCTGTCACTGAGACAGAGAAGACAGGAGCTTTCAGGTTAGCTGAAGAGAACATAAAGAGAAAGCTTGAGAAATACGCAGACGTTGAGGTTAAGGTAGTCTCAAACAACAACTGCATTGTCTATGCGCCTGATGAGAATATAGCAGGCATCATAGGAAAACAAGGAAAGAACATTGAACAGATTGAGAAAAGCATTGGGATGCACATTGACGTCCAGCCGCTTGAACGCGACAGTGGCGACATTGTAAAGCCAAACAAAAAACCACTTCCTTTTGACTTCGCATTCTCTGGCAAGTCAGTCTCTATCTTCATTGACACAAAGCACCGCAACAAGGACGTAAACATCTATGTCAATGACGAGTTCCTTATGACAACAAAGTCAAGCAAGAAAGCTGTGATAAAGATAAAGAGAAGCAAGATTGGCAATGTGGTCATGAACGCACTCAAACGCCATGATAAGATTGAATTATTTCTGGACTGATTATTTTTGTTAAATTATTTTTTATTGAATTAATAGCGATTAAGTTTATATACATCTAAGACCTATTACAAACTATGAAATGTTTAATCAATCTAACATTCAAACCCTCGAGTTTGTTCTAGAAAGATTTATATACATATTTTCAAAATACTTGATAAGGTGATACTATGCTCGATATCAAATTCATAAGAGAAAATCCTGACAAGGTCAAGGCGAACATAAAGAAAAAGTTCCAGGACCATAAACTTAAGCTAGTTGACGAACTCCTTGACAAGGACAAGAAATATCGCGAGATCATGCAAAAGACCCAAAAGCTGCGCCACCAGCGTAACATAATCAACCAGGAGATCAACAAGCTCCAGAAAGCTGGTAAGGACATAAAGAAGAAAGTAAAGGAAGCAAAAGAGCTCCCGAAAAAACTGAAGGATCTTGAGGAAAAACAGGAACAGCTTGGCAACAGAATCTACGAGATCATGAAGATCATACCACAGATGATACATAAGTCTGTTCCAATCGGCAGGAATGACAAGGACAATGTAGAGATTGAAAAGATAGGAAAAGTAAAGGCATTTAACTTTCCTGTCAAGAGCCATGTTGAGCTTGCTGAGGAACTAGACATTGCGGACTTTGAGACTTCAGCAGAAACCTCTGGCAACGGTTTCTATTATCTTAAGGGAGAGCTCGCTCTATTGCAGATGGCGCTTATCAACTTTGCACGCGACTTCATGGTAAAGAAAGGCTACAGATACTATGAACCTCCTTTGATGATAAGGAAAAGGGTTGTTGAAGGGGTTATGTCATTTGAAGAGATGGAGAACATGATGTACAAGATTGACAGTGAAGACCTCTACATGATAGGAACATCTGAACACCCGCTTATAGGAGCATTTATTGACAGGACACTCAAAGAGGAGGAACTTCCGATAAAGATAACAGGATACTCAATGTGCTTCAGGAAAGAGATAGGCAGCCACGGCATTGACGAGAAAGGCCTGTACAGGACACACCAGTTCAACAAGCAGGAGATGATAGTTATCTGCAAGCCAGAGGATTCATACAAGTTTTATGATGAAATGCTTGAACTGACTAAAGCTGTGTTCAAAAAACTCGGTTTACCTTGCAGGGTGTTTGAATGCTGCTCAGGCGATTTAGCAGACCTGAAAGCAAAGTCATGCGACCTTGAGGCATGGTCACCCAGGAAAAAGGAATACTTTGAAGTCGCTTCATTAACAAACATGGAAGATGCACAGGCACGCCGCCTTAATATCAAGGCAACCGACGGAAAACAGAAATACCTGGTACACACCCTTAACAACACAGTCATCGCTACCTCAAGAGCGCTTGTAGCTATTCTTGAGAACTTCCAGAACAAGGACGGCTCTGTCAATATCCCAAAAGCACTTCATCCTTACATGAACGGAATCAAGGTTATAGGGAAAAAGAAAAAAGAAGCAACAAAAAAGCAAAAAAAGTAATAATAACGGATTATAAACATTAAATCAACTCCAGAACCACAAACCTTAAAAACATTTTATTTATTCCATTATTCAATTTCAAACGGGTGGTATGAATCTCATTATTTAAGGACATATTAAGAAGCGATGAATCTCTTTTCAAGAATTCTGTTGCCCTTGAGTATGATTACCAACCAAAGGTCATTCCATATCGTGAACTTCAGCAGAGACAGATTGCTGCCTGCATAAGACCATTATGCGATAACAGGAACGGCAGGAACATCCTTGTCCATGGCAGGCCTGGAATAGGTAAGACAGCTGCCACAAAAAACCTGCTTGAGGAACTTGAGCTTGAGACAGACGATGTATTAATAATCTACATCAACTGCTGGAACCTTAACTCAACTTACAAGATATTTCTTTATATCTGTGAACAGCTTGGCCAGAGATTTGTCCAGAACAAGAAGACAGATGAACTTTTCAGGCTGCTTAAACAGATTCTTAACAAAAAACCTGTCGTGTTTGTTTTTGACGAAGCTGATAAGATTGAAGACTTTGATTTCCTGTACCCTCTTCTTGAAGAGATTTATAGGAAGACCATCATACTTATCACAAACTACAAGGAATGGCTTAACAAGCTTGATGAGAGAATCCTCTCAAGGCTTACACCAGAAATCTGTGAGTTCCAGCCATACAATTCAAGAGAGACACTCGGCATACTTAACGAGCGTACCAGATACGCATTTGTCCCAGGTGTATGGGAACCTTCAGCTCTGCAACTGGTTGCTGACAAGACATTCAAGATTCAGGACATCCGCTCTGGACTCTACCTGTTAAGGGAATCCGGAAGCGCAGCCGAGGACAAGAGCTCAAGAAAGATCACAGAGCTGCATGTAAAGACTGCTATTGAAAAGCTTGACGCATTCTCCATAAAGGACTCAGAAGACCTTGAAGCAGAAGAACAGATAGTTCTCAACATAATCAAACAGAACTCAGGCAAGAAGATTGGAGATCTCTATCAAATCTATCAGGCACAAGGCGGCTCCCGAAACTACAAATTCTTCCAGAGAAGGATTGCAAAGCTTGAGCAGGGCAAGTATATTTCTGTTGTAAAGAGCAAAGGCGAAGGCGGGAATACTTCTATCGTGAGTTATATTGGTGATAAGGTAAAGAAGTTGAGTGATTTCTGAATAAAGATTAGAAAGCTAATATCTCTCACAATTACTTTTCAAAAAACAACCCTCACACTCAGCCTTCTTCTTACAGAATTGTTTAGCATGCTCAACTATCAATGCATGATACTCCTGAAAAACTCTAACATCCCTCTTCAGCTTAGAATGAAACAACTCCTGCCATTCATCATAAGAAGCTCCTTCCTCTAAAAACCCAAGACGAGAAAATATCCTTCTAGTATAAGCATCAACAACAAAAACAGGTTTATCAAAAGCATAAAGCAGGATAGAGTCAGCAGTCTCTGGACCAACACCCTTCAACTCCAATAACTCCTCCCTGGATGGAACCTTGTTATTCTTGAAGAACCTTGCAACAATCTTCAACCTCTCAGCTTTCTGGTTAAAATACCCGCTTGGCTTAATCAGTTCAGCCAACTTCCTGACATCAATCTTAAGTATTTTATCAACATCGACCAACTTTTGTTTATTCAGGTTCACGATTGCCTTCTCGACATTCTTCCATGAAGTGTTCTGTGTCAGTATTGCGCCAACTATGACCTCAAACCTTTCTTTATCAGAACCCGGACCGCCGCAATAACAAGGCACTAACCCCTTCTTTGTTACAGGCCACCATCCTCTGTTACCATACTTCTTTAACAAATTTTCATAGATATCAATCATAAAAACAGAAATAACATAAAAGACATTTAAAGTTTACTCAAGCTTTGCCTCAAGTTCGCCTAAAGGCACATCAAAAGCACTTCCAAAAGGACCGACTACCTTAGCTGCTTCATATCCTGCAGCTTGGGTTAGACGAATTGCCAAGCTAGAGTATCTTTTCAGGTAAGAAAATCTCCTATTATGCTTTTCAGTAAAAAGTCCCATCAAGATAGACCTATATTCTCCGATATAACTATGAAAGTCCCTCATGATTGATTCAAAAAAATTCAGTGTTTAAATATTTTACGTGTAATTGTCAATAATCATGTTATAGAATGAGTTAACATCATCATGATCAACAGAACCATCTGAAAAGTCCCTCTCAACCTCACCTATCTCATACATAAGGAACGTCTTATCAGCATGGCTATACCCCTGGCTCATAGCAATGTGTGCAAGCTCTTTAAACTTAATCTCAACCTTAAAATCTACAGAACTCATTTTACAAGAACAGCATTCATCAGTCCGTCCTGTCCAGGCCTTGACGTTATCCTTGCCTTGCCTTTCTCAGTATCTACAATAGCGCCTTTAGTAATGATGTTCCTTCTTACATAATGCCTGTTCGCCTTATTCTCAACTACTGTCTTGATTTTGACCTTCATAATCTTCTTTGTCTTAGGATCAGCAAGATTCACATAATCAGCAGCCATAAGCTTAGACTTCCTGTTATCGCCTATTGTCCTCACTCTTTTGAAAGCCCTCTCACCTAGCTTTGTTAGCATTGGAGTGCCAGCTCTCTCATATTTACGCTTCTTACGCTCTTTCCTGTACTTTGTACCTGTTACTTTTCTCTTGCTTCTTCTTGTGCTCTTAGCCATTCTAAGCATAGGATTTTGGAGTTATTTATAAAATTGTCGGTCAAAACCAGAAACATTTATATATACCTCCTAATTTTGGTAGCAATATTGTTTTTTTTGTGGGGTGCAAAATAAATGGAAACTGCAAGACCATTAGACGCTTTAAACAAAGCAAGAGATAAAAGAGTAATAGTAGAGCTTAAGAACCAAAAGCAATACATTGGAAACCTTAAGGCATTTGACATACATATCAATGTAGTGCTTGAGCAAGCTGACGAAATCATTAATGGGGAGATTAAGAGGAAACTTGGAGTTGTGTTCATAAGAGGAGACACAATCACAATAATTTCACCAGCATAAAATGAAAGGAACATACTCAAAAGGAAGACACAGTAAAGGTAAGACGCATATCCGCTGCAGAAGATGCGGAAAGCACACATATCATGTAAGGAAAAAGGTGTGCAGCAGCTGCGGCTATGGCGACTCTTCCAAGATGAGAAAGTACAATTGGAACAAAAAAAATAAGTCCAAGGCTCTTAAGAAAAAACTGGTTAAGTAAATGCAACCAAAAGTTCTTGTCGGATGTCCAACATCCAGGCACAAACTGTATTGTATTGATGAGTATATTGAGGGTCTTAAGCAACTGGATTACTCTAACTTTGATATAATATTAGTTGACAATTCTGAGGATGACAGCTACTTCAACCTGTTAAAGGAAAAGTTTAAGGATTTTCCAAAAAAAGTGATAATAGAGAAGATTGATTTCACTCCAAAGGCACGTGACAGGATTGTAAAGGCAAGGAACAAAATAAAAGAGAAAGCCATATCAGGCAATTACGATTACTTCTTCTCGCTTGAACAGGATGTCATACCTGTCCCTGACACGATACAAAGACTTCTTAAGCATGATAAAAAGGTAATATCTGGAGTATATTATATACTAAAACCTGCCCATGGCTATATGAAGAACACACTCCATCCTGTACTTTTTGAGATGCATCCTGAGACAGGAGACATAAGATTGATGCATGCAGATGAGGTTGAGGAAGAACGCGTTATAGAGGTTGGAGCATGCGGTCTTGGGTGCGTGCTTATTCATAGGGATCTTCTTGACAGGTTTGAGTTCCGCTTTAACCCAGAGAACAAGGCATTTGACGATATCTGGTTCTCTCTGGACATGAAAGAGCTGAAACAAAAGATATTCTGTGACACATCTATAAAGTGCAGGCATATGCTAAAAGGGAGAAGCGCAGAGAACAGCTGGCATAATATTGAACAATAGCAGATTAACAGTAAGTTTTTTATACTATATGTAAATTTAAGAGACTAACCTTCTATGCGGAGGTGCCGGAGCGGTCAAACGGGACAGATTCTTAACAGAAGTCCAAGCTTAGGCCAATTCGGCAAAAGGTGTGAAGAAGCTTCTTGCTGATGATTGGAAGACACCTGTTGGCTTAGACAAGAACGCTTTTTTGCTTTCTTGGAGCAATGCCTACTGGGGTTCAAATCCTCACCTCCGCATTCTTTATTTTACACTTTTCCTATTATTTCTATATTATCCATTTCAATAATAAATTTAAACCGAATCATAATTACTCGTAACATGAAATACAACGAAACACAATTCTACTGTGCGCTTGCATCTGCAGTTCGTTCAGAAGGAGTTAGAGCAGTCACATTAGAACCTTTCACACTGGACTCAGGCATTGAATCCGCAATAAAAGAAGCAAAAGCCCAAGGCATTGAACATGAACACCTCTGTCGCGATTATAACATGTACTTTATTGACGAACTTGTAAGGAACGACCTTGGCTATATGCTTGATCCTCCGCTCACAGACCTTACTTTTAAGCTATCAACACCTGAAGCAGGCAGATGTTTACTGAAAAAGTTAGTCAAAAAGGACTATGATAAGTTCATAGAAATCGCAAAGAAGTTTATTGAAGGGGTCAACAACTATGGAAGACCTACCCCAAAGCCAAAAGGATAAAACTGATTCTTACCGACGATAAAACCAATTTATTCCAAATAAAACAAGCCTGGAAAACACCCAAAAACTCCATCAAAACAACAATTTATTTTCATATACATACGACAAAAATTAAGCCATTTTTATTTATAAACAAACCCTATTTTTCACCCCTTTTCATCATTATCTATTCTCAAGTAACAACGCACTCAAACCCCAAAATTCTGCCACTACAGGCCATTTGCCATATACCGACGGAAACACCCCCGATATTCTTGCGAAAAGTTTATAAACAAAAATTGAAATAGTTTACATAATCTAGCAGATATTATCCTAGTAATACCGACGACAACGAACCAACAAAATAATGTTTGGTTAGTGGTTACAAAAACTTAAATACAGGATACAAGATTTGCTGGAAAACACTATGTTGTCATAAGACAACATAAATGCAAAAAGCATAATAGCCCAAAAAAGAAAACACGGAGGTGTTTAGATAATGGAAGTAAAAAAGGCTTTTAAGAAGATTGTTGCATTAGGCGTTGGAGCAACAATGCTGGGAGCTACAATCTTTGGAGCTGCAGCTTTAGATTACAAGCTGAGCGACTACCCTAAGCCATATGTAATGGACGACAAGTTTGACGGCCTATTGGTACTGGGAGATACTGCAAAGTCTGAGGATACAATCGGAATAGCAGATATCTTTGGCAGCCTACAGTACGCTACTAAAAAAGTAGTTGGAACTGGTGGTGCTGAAGTTACCATTGATGAAGGTGTCAAGCTAGAGAAAGCTGGCGATAGTTTAAACTGGGGAGACTATTTGTATAGTGTACAGGAAACTCCATTGGACGATGGACAACTCCCTTCTTTACTAAAAGAAGGAACCTATGAGGACAATGAAGGAGACAACAAACAAGACACAACATACACACAAGAGATTCGAATTTTCAACGCATCATCAATGTATTTGTTAGATGCTGATGAAAATAACAACGACCAACAAGGAAGCTATCTTTGGCTAAATGAAGATGCTGAATTGTACAGGTATAGATTAGACTTCGACACTGCTGTTGAGTATAGCTCATCATCAACATATTCTTATGCTGATGACCTTGAATCAACAAAGATAGAGATAATGGGGCAGGTGTATACAATAACAGACGCATCATTCAGCGGTGCAACATTAAACAAGTTGACATTGCTAGCTGGTGAAACTGTTATGTGGCTGACACAGGATGTTAAGATCACAAGAACACTTGCTGGTGTTGAACACGAGATCTATGTTGTAGACGTTTCTGAGAACGAAGATGCATGTGGTGTAAATGTTGATGGAACAACAGTTTGGGTAGATGTAGACTCCACTGAAACAGTTAACGGTGTTGAAATAGGAGTTACAGATGCTAAAGCTATCCACACAGCTACACAAGACACAGACGTCTGTGAAGTAAACGTTGGAGCTACAGAGCTTGTTCTTCAGGAAGGACAAGAAGTTGAGCAAGGCGGAGCAGATGTTGATGGATCAGAAGTTAACTTTATTGTTGACACAACTGGTACACCTGAATTATGGGAAGGATTCAACATCACATTTGAACTTGATGACGAAGTCTGGCTAAAGCCTGGTGAAAATTGGGTAGACCCTGTTTTCGGTGGATTCAAGTTTGACTTTGCCAGTGAAGTTGCTGTAGACAAGGGAGAGATTTCATTCACTGCAAGTGGAGATGCAGCAGAACTTAAGTTCACTAACGCTGATGGTGTTGAAATCGAGATTCCATTTAAGTTAGACGACTCTGATAACATCTACATGGGAAAAGATACTGATGAGAAGTTCTTCTTAATGGAAGACAGCACATCAGTAGACTGTAACACTGGAAAAACAACATATGACGACTGTGAAGGAACATTCTTGTTTGTAGTTGACAGCGGAGAAGTACCTCATGTCATGGAAATTACAGACATTGACTCAACAAACAACAAGACAAAGTTAAGGGATGTTAACACTGGCAAGGATTACGAAGACAGCTTCGATTCCATGTTCAGCTCAAACATGTCAGACACAGGGAGCTACATTAATGTTGACTTAGGAACAATAGGTACAATAACAATTGGATTGGATACATCTGGAAACATTGTTCCATACAACCTCCAATTGGAAAACGCAGCAGAAACAGAGAATGTTTATATACTTCAAGCTGTTACCGGCTCAGGAGCAACACTGAACGGAGTTGCACAGACTGAAGTTAACGTGACATTCAGAGAACCAGACGACGAAGACAACCACTACGACATCATGATGAGACTTGAAAGAGACACAGCAGATGACGAACTTCAGTTCTCATCAACACACTGGTTCACTGCACAAGGTACCTACGCTACATGGTATACATCAACAGCTTTAGCTGAAAATGATGACGACGATGACACAAAGTACCAGGCTACTGAATGGGGAACATTAGTCTCATTCGATGACGATGATCCAAGACAATCCATCGTATTGGAAACTGTATCTGAACAAAGGTACGGTAATGTGTTCCTTGCACCTACAAGCGCAGAAGTATCTGTTGGAGCTGCAGGAGAAACAGCTGTTCCAGTAAGAATCGATACAGGAGCAGTTATCTTTGCTAGCGAACTACCAGCTACAGCTCAGAACTTGATCTTAGTTGGTGGACCTTGCGTAAACAGCAAAGCTGCTGAAGTAATGGGTAACCCTGCAGATTGTACAGAAGGCTTTGAAGAAGGTAAAGCAATGATTAAGTTGTTCGATAACAACGGAAAAGTTGCTCTACTAGTAGCAGGTTATAGCGGTCTTGACACAAGAGCTGCTGCACAGTACTTAGCTAACTATGCTAAGCATGAGTCAGTGTTCAGCAAAGCTTCTGACGAGATCAGCTTGTCTGTAACAAGCCTAGACAAAGTGTCTGCAAGTATACCTACAGAATAAGCCTAAAAAGCTTTTTTTCTTTTTTTTTCTTTTTTCTTCTCTTATATAACACAAACTTTTTATACACTTAAGCTATTTCTAGGACTATGAGAATCTTACTAGGTTGTCCTACCTCAAACCACAAGGCATACTGCATTGACGAGTACATTGAAGGCCTTAAAAAGCTGACTTATTCAGACTTTGACATAATGATAGTAGACAACTCAGAGACTGAAGACTATTTCAACATTCTAAAGGAAAAGTTAAAGATCATAAATAGACACATTATCCTAAGAAAGATTCCTTACACAGGAAAAGCCAGAGACAGGATTGTAAAGGCAAGGAACATGATTAGGAAAAAGGCTTTAGAAGACAACTATGACTACTTCTTCTCACTTGAACAGGACATCATACCTCCTGAAGATATTATTGAAAGTATGCTTAGACATAATAAAAAGATTATTTCCGGAGTATATTACAAAGAATATAATGTAACAAACGCACCAGGCATAACCCTTATTAAACCGCTTTTATACGCAATAGTAAAGGGAAGTTCAGTAAGGCAGTATGATGAAGAAGAGGTTGAGAATGATAAATTAATTCAAGTAGGAGCTTGCGGAGTTGGCTGTATTCTCATCCACAGGGATATACTAAAAGAGATTGAGTTTCGTTATGAACCTGATAAAGTGGTCTTTGACGACATGTTCTTCTGTAAAGATTGCTACCAAAAAGGCTTCAATATATACGCAGACTGCTCCCTTAAATGCAAACACCTTGTAAAAGGAATGGACTGGAAGAAAATTGAAAAATAAAACCCTTATCAACATAACAAAAGAATCTGGTATTCCATTGATAGGCTGTATTGCATTCGGGATTATAGACAGAGGCACTAATCTAATCCAGATCCGGCCAACATCAATCTGCAACCTCTGCTGTCCTTTCTGCTCAACTGACTCAGGTAAATGCTCAAAAAGGCACCAGGCTGACTATAATATAGACCTTTCCTATCTTATTGAATGGGTAAAGGAAGTTGTTGACTATAAGAATGAACAAGGCTGCTCTGTTGAGGCAAACATTGACTCAGTTGGAGAAACTACATTATACCCTGATTTGATTGAACTTGTAAAGAAACTTAACAAGATTAAAGGCATCCACTTTATCTCAATGCAGACAAACGCCTCTTTCCTGACAAAAGAAATGATTGACAAGCTTATCAAAGCAGGACTTGGAAGGATCAACCTTTCTATTCACACTCTAGACAAGGAACTCGGAAAAAAACTTGCAGGAGTACCTTCATATGATGTCAGTAAGATAATAGAGCTTTGCAAGTACATTTCAAAGCAAAAGATTGAACTCTTTTTAACACCAGTCTGGATGCCAAAGATCAACGATAAAGACATTATTGACATAATCAAGCTTGCTAAAGAGCTGAATGTAAGACTCGGCATACAGAAGTACGAGACATACAAATATAGCAGAAAGATAAAAGGTGCTAAAGAGCTTACTTATTGGAAATTCTATGACCAGCTAAAGAAATGGGAAAAGGAGTTTAAGGTTGACTTGATTCTTACACGGCAGAACATGAACATAAAGAAATGCCAACGCCTTCCATCTCAGTTTAAGAAAGGTGACAAGGTGAATGCTCTTGTAAAATGCCCTGGCTGGATCAATGGCCAGATGATAGGTGTCGCTGGAAACAGGTGCATCTCAATAAACAACTGCACTAAAAAGCCTGGCCAGATGCAGAAGGTAAAGATTCTTGAGGACAAGAACAATATATTTCTTGCTGAATAAACTGTCTATTATCAAGTACAACCTCTATTTTAAAGGATATTAATCATTATAATTAAAATCAGATAATAATCAAATTATGGCAAAAATATCATTGATTAAGCTTATCTTGATAGCATTTATCATCTATTTCCTGTTTGCAACAGTGCAGGAAGCAACTGGAAGCAATAAAGAACTTATCTTTGACAAATTAATGACTGCTCTGATGTTCGGAACACTTCTTATACAATATAAAAGATGGAAATTTCCTAAAACAACTATAATAATAGCAGTCACTGCTATAATGCTTCATCATCTTAAACTGTACGGAAACTTCTACTTAGGTATTCCATTTGATCATATAATGCACTTCTACGGAGCATTTGCTTTCTCCCTGCTCATACACCACGTACTTAAGAGCAGCTTCAAAGGCTTTAACCTTTACCTTTATACAATACTGATTACTATAGGAGCTGGCGCAGTGATTGAGATGATTGAATACATCGGCTACTCAACAGTCGGTGAAGGCCTGGGAGTCCTTGGCTTTGGAGCAGGCGACTTCGGAGAATGGGCAAACTCATCCTGGGACCTTATAAATAATACTGCTGGCTCAGTATTCGCTACCATTATCATGTATATCAAAAATGCAGTATCTAAAAAGTATAGAAATGTTTAAATATGAGCGTCATATAATTTTTCTTTATAAATTAAAAGAGGGTTGGTACAATGAAAAAAGGTGTGAGTATATTAGTAATGTTGTTATTCTTAGGTTTAGCTGGAGCTGTTCAATATCTTGATGATGTTAATACTGAAATTTCTAACAAAACTTTAGACTTCTCGATTAGCAGGACTCTTGATACAAATATAAATTTACCAGGAAATGCTTTTGTATTGGATGCAATGATTGAGTTTTATGGCGATTTGAGTGAGTGGGAGGTACTATACTTCTACAATACATCAATAACATCACCTGTTGATGCAAATTATATAGCAAACAATAAATGGTTAATTTCTGATACAGATACAGGGATTCACCTAATAAATCCACAAGATGGTTCAACCTATGATTCATTCAATACTGCAAATGACATTTATGATGCAACATACATCACTGATTCAAAATGGTTATATGTAGACTACACTAATAAAAAGATAGTATTGTTTAACAGTTCTTCTGATACAGAGATTTCTAGCTATGCAGGATTAAACAACCCTGAAGGTGCCTTCTATGTTTCTGATAACAAATGGTTAATTGCTGATACAGGTGCAGATATAGTAAGATTAATAGACGGAGGCATAGAAACTAAAAATTTTTCTACAAACATTAAACAACCTAATGATGTGTATTATCTAAGTGATGAAGAATGGTTACTAACTTCAAAAGATGGAAGCCCCTTCTGGTTATCTGGAAAAGTAGTACATATTAACTCAACATCTGGCAGTGTAATTAAACAATATTCAGGTCTTAGTAGTAGCATTAGAAGTATAGATATAGCATTTTCAGGAAGTGATGAATACTGGCTGATTTCTGATTCAAGTGCAGGAGTGTTCTTAGTGAATATGACTAGTGGGAGTGCTGTGTTTCCTTCAAACGTGATAAGTAGTTATACCTCAACAAATGCAGCTTATGATGCAGAGTATATTGATTTAAATGACTGGTTAATAACCGATAAAGATGGAGTTAAAAGAGTACAAGAAGTTAAAAAATTCTACCCTACAAATCCAACAATAGACGTTACAGGAGACGGAGACATCGAATGGAGCTTTGATGACGAATTAAACAAATCTGAAACTTTCAATTATTCAAACTTCACTTCAGAACTAAATGATTATCTTGAAAGTGTACCTGATGACTTAACAACCCATAGTATTCCTTTAAGATTTCATTCTGACACATCAGGCGTAATAGAAATCACAGCAATGAACATCACATACAACCACAAACCTTCAGTTACAGTAACTTATCCTAACGGTAATGAATTTTTATCAGGCATACAAGAGATTAATTGGACTTACTCAGATAACGATAATGATCAAATATTTGTATCAGTTTATTACGCTAATTCAAGTTTAGAATGGAACTTTATCAACAGTTCAATAAATATTACTGCTCAAGACTTAGATACAACACTATTAGAAGACGGACAGTATACAGCTTTAGTCATAATCAATGATTCAATAAATGAAGCTAATGACACCTCAGACACATTCTTCACAATAGACAACACAAACCCAGAATTAATATTAATAATATACCCAAGATACTTCAGGGACGACAATGTGACAATAAGAGCTAATTCAACTGACACAAACCTAGACTACATAAATGTATTAATAGAATGTCCAGATACAAGCACAAACTTCACATTAACAAACATCTCAGCAAACGAATACCAAGGCACATGGTCACCAAGCACAAGCAATATGCCTGGAACCTGCACTGTGACAGCAAATGCAACTGACAGGGCTGGAAACACAAACTCAACAATAGATACTTTCATTTTAAAATACAAACTCGGCCTAACCCTAAACCTTTCAAACACAAACCCTTCATCAGGTGAACTTGTCACAGTCACAGGATACTTAGACAACGACACAGGTGTAAAAGTCGGCGACTGGAACATAACATTGACTTACCCAGGCGGCACAAAGAACATTTTAACTAGCTCATCAGGTTATTATGAGACAAACTTCACTGCAAGCACTGCTGGAACTGTCTCAGTGTCAACAACTGCATGGAACGAGACATTCACAAACTCAACCTCAATCACGATTTACTCAGGTGGTGGAGGCTCTGGCGGAGGAGGCGGAGGTTCTGTAAGAGCTATATGCGGTGACTTGGTTTGTGAATTAAGAGGCGGTGAAACATGTTTATCATGCCCTAAAGACTGCGGTGAGTGTCCAATCACTGGCTCCTGGATGAGCGACATGGACCTTCGCTACAACGAATCAGATGCTAATTCAGGAACAGACGACAGCTCTTTCAAGAACAAGACATTCATAGGAAAAGAGGATACACTTCCTGAACAACCAGAAGAAGCAGAACAACCTGCTCCAGCAGTAGGAAGCGCGTTTGAGGTCTTCACCGAATACCTGAAAAGCCCGATCACTCTTGCAACCTTTATTGCAATCATAGCAATAATCACGATACTATTATTGAGTGGTTGGAAAAAGAAAAAAACTAAGAAGTTTTTATCTGAATTTGGTGATTAGATGCTGGAATCAGTGCTAAAGATTGATAAGATAAGCAAGCGCCATCTTTTTGCATTTGTGCTTGGATTTATGTATACATTTATAGGTGCACTTACATCTTACCTTCTTTTCAAGGACTTCATGTCAACAGCCACTTTGTTCTTCACAACACTATTGACAGTACCTACTCTTACAAGCTATATCAAGAAAGAGGAAAGGATAGAAAGCCTTGCTGGCTTAAAACATTTCTTCAGGAATCATAAGGACATAATAGAGACATACATCTTCCTTTTCCTTGGAGTGTTCATAGCATACATCATACTTGCAGCAGGTGCATACAACAGTTCACTTCTTGAGTACCAGACAAGCTTTCTTGAGAAACGCGGCGTGAACTCAGAGCTTGTTGAATCTGTCCCAGAGTCAAGCTTCGGAGCATTCATGTACATACTTGACAAGAACCTGCTCGTGTGCGTCATCGCATTCCTTCTCTCAATCGCATACGGTGCCGGAGCTATATTTCTTATAATCTTCAACGCATCCATCTTTGCCACGTTCATTGTCAAGATAACACAATACGTCACAACAAGCATTACACATACTGCAGCACTGACAGGATCACTTATGGTCCACACAGTCCCAGAACTGTCTGGCTTCCTGCTGGCAGCAATCTCTGGAGGCGTGATATCAAAAGCACTTGTCACTGAAAAAATAGGCAGCAATGCTTTCAAGAACGTTATAAAGGACGCTACAATGCTATTCCTCCTCTCGCTTCTCATAATCACAATCGCAGCGTTCCTTGAGATATATGTCACAAGAGGCTTATTAAGGTTGATAATCTAGAACATAAAAATTTAAATACCACCTTAATTCAAAAATTCTAGGGGGTTTACTTTGGCGGATGATACTGTTAACATTACATATGAAACTCTTTTTGATATTCTGAGGGCTGAGAAACAGAGAGAAGAGCTTCAGAAACTTGACGAGAACTTCTTCAAGAACCTTGTAGAATATCTAAAGGACAAGCAACAGATAATGCTAAAGGTAGACGACACTTTATTCAGTGCAGGTGAAAAAGAAAAGACAAAAAGACAGCTCCAGAACATAAATAAGATGCTTAAGGAATTCTACGAACGGAGAGAAAAAAAGATAATCAATATGGCAATTAACAGGAGCAGGACAAACTCTAGCATAATCGACACATCAACACTTCTTGCAGAGGAAAAACAGTTCTATGAAAGTATCCTCAAAATCTTAGACCTCTACAGGAAAGGAATACTTCTTAATATCCTTGAATCAAAGGCTCCTGAAATCCAGCAGGAACAGACAGGGGAACAAGAGAATCTACCAAAACAACCCTGCGACAATAAACTTATCAGATTCCTTCAACCAGTGCCAAAGTTCGTAGGCCAGGACCTTGAAATCTACGGCCCTTTTGAAAAAGAGGACATAGCAAACCTTCCTAAAAGGATAGCTGACATACTTATTCTAAAGGAACGCGCTGCTGAGATAAAGCAGGAGTAGTACATTTAAACTACCACTTCATTTTACATTAGAAAACTTTATAAATAGACGCTAATTTTTTGCATATTAATGAAAAAGCCAAAGACTATCAAACGATACTGTCCTTATTGCAAGACACATACTGAGCATAAGGTAACGCAGCAGAAAGCAAAGAAAGCTTCCTCTTTGACATACGGTTCAAAGTACAGGGCTAAGAAAAGAGGGCGTGCACGCGGTTATGGTAGCCTTGGACGTTATTCTAAGCCAGCTATAAGCAAGTTTAAACAGACAGGCAAGAAACAGACCAAGAAGTCAGATCTTCGTTATAAGTGCGTTACATGCAAAAAGACGCACATGCAGACCCAAGGCATAAGGGCTAAGAAGGTTGAGTTTGTTTAAATAATCATTTTTTAATACATTCTACGCTTATAAGCATTTTAATTGTTACAAATCTTTAAAAAGCCTACATAAGATTTATAAATAAACCGCTTTTTCAATTAATCTAAGGAGGGATACTTAAATGAAAACATCACTAAGAGAACCAGAAAGCAAATTCGTTAAGATACGCTGCCCAAAGTGCAAGAATGAACAGATAATGTTCGGTAAATCATCTACAGAAGTGCGCTGCTTAGTTTGCGGTAAGGTCCTAGGCTCAGCTACAGGCGGCAAGACTAAGGTAAAGGCAAGAATACTTGAGGTACTCGAATAAATGTTACTTCAAAGAGAAGGTCTTCCAGAGGAAGGAGAAATAGTTCTATGTACTGTTACAAAAATATATCATCACTCAGTTTTTGTCACACTTGACGAGTTCGGCGGAAAATCTGGTATGATACATATCTCAGAGATTAGCCCTGGCCGTATAAGAAACATCCGCGACTTTGTGGTTGAAGGCAAGAAAGTGACCTGCAAGGTCCTTAAGATTGACCAGGAAAAAGGTCACATCGATCTCTCATTAAGAAGAGTCAACGAAGCGCAGAAACGTATGAAAAACAACGAGATTAAACAGGAGCAGAAAGCTGAAAAGATTGTTGAATTCATCGCAAAAGAACTTAAGCTTGACACAAGAAAACTTTACAACCAGATTAAAGAAGCTGCATTCAAGAAATACGACTTCTTGTTCGAAACATTCGCAGACGTTGTCGCAGGCAATTACGACCTGGAAAAACTAAACCTTGACAAGAAAACAACTGAAAAGCTTGAAGAGGTCATAAGGCAACGTATAAAACCTCCTGAGGTCTCAATAGGAGGAACAATCTCGCTTGTCTCCCATGAACCTGACGGAGTTGATGTTATCAAGGAGATTCTTAAAAAAGCACTGTCAAAAGGCAAGGACATGACAGAGATAAAGTTTATCGGAGCAGGAAAATATTCATTAAAGGTCAAAGCAGAGGAATACAAGCAAGCAGAAAAGATTCTTAGCAACATCCTTAAGTGCATTGAAACCTCTGCAAAGAACAGGGCTGAGTTCACTTTCCAAAGGAAACAGGAAAAATAATTTAAAAATGGCTAAACACATTCTAAAATGTACAAAGTGCAGCACTTACACTATGAAAGAACTCTGCCCAAAATGCAACTCTCCAACTGCAGTCCCAAAACCGCCTCGCTTCTCTCCAGAGGACAAGTACGGTGATTACAGGAGAAAGGCAAGAAAAAAAGATTTAGAGGATAAAGGGCTTCTCTAGCTGAAAGTATTTCATTTATTAATACAAACATTTTTAAAGCAAGATTCCTTCTAAGGATATATGGCCTGGAAAATAACTCCCTGCACCAAAAACCTTCCAAAACTAAAGCAGCCTGTATTTATTGAAGGACTTCCTGGTATTGGAAATGTAGGCAAGGTAGCAGTTGACTTTCTTATAGACGAACTTAAAGCCAAAAAACTTTATGACGTTTTCTCATACACTTTCCCGCATTCAGTTTTTGTGAACGAGAATAACCTTGTAGAACTTCCAAAGATTGAACTTTACTATGCACAGCTTAAGGGCATTGATTTACTTTTCTTGGCAGGGGATGTCCAGCCAATTGATGAGGTAAGTTCATATGAATTTTGTGAAAAAATACTTGACCTTCTTGAAGATTACAAATGCCGCGAGATAATAACACTTGGCGGAATCGGCCTTCAGGCAATCCCAAAGACACCGCGTGTATATTGCACAGGCAACAGTAAAAAGATTATACAGAAGTATAAGAAAGGTGTCAAACTTAATGATAAACTTTATGGAGTTGTCGGTCCTATTGTAGGAGTGTCAGGTCTTCTGCTAGGTTTGGCAAAGAAAAGGGAAATAGAAGCGATTGCAATGCTTGCAGAAACCTTTGGCCACCCGATGTACCTTGGCATAAAAGGAGCTCGTTCCATCTTAGAGATACTTAACAAGAAACTCTCGCTTAACCTTGACATCGCAAAGCTTGAGAAAGAGATAGTTTCAATTGAATCAGAGATGCTTAGAAGAACTGATGACCTCTCTAAAGTATCAAAACATGCTGCTTTACAGAAGATGAAATCCAGGCTTGGAAAAGATATTAATTATATCGGATAAAATACATTTAATTTAAACAATTTCAACCTCTCCACCCTCTAAACCTTTATATACCATTTCTAAATCATAAATTAATAATGGCAACAATACAGTTTTATCCAATGGATGTCCAGTACAAGATATTTAATGACAAACCAGTCATTTATCTATTTGGAAAAACCACTGACAACCAGCAGATATGCGTGATTGACGAAAACTTCCAGCCATACTTCTATGCTATTGTAAAAAAGGAAGACTCTGAGGCAATTCAAAAAGTTATACAAGCAGTGACTTCAGAATCACGAGGGCGCATTATAAGAGTGACAAGAACAGAAATCCACGAAAAAAAGTACATCGGCAAGGAAGTCACAGTCATCAAAATCTACACAAGCATTCCAAAGGATGTCCCAATCCTTGCAAGGGAAATCAAAAGCATTGGCGGTGTAGTCTCAGTGAACGAATATGATATCCGTTTTGTAAGACGCTACCTGATTGATAACGACTTAACACCTATAACAGTGACTGAAGCTGAAGGCGACTTCATAACCCAAAGAGCAAAGGTTCCAGTCTTCAGGGCATCATCTATCAAACACATCAGCAACGACTCAATTAAAAGCCTCAAGATCCTAGCATTTGATATAGAGACTTATAACCCTCATGGAAAAGCAGTGCTTCCCGACATAAACCCTATTGTAATGATCAGCCTTTACGGAAAAGAACTTGGGAGTAATGAAGAATCATTCAAGAAGGTGCTAACCTGGAAACGTTTCAATAATAAGCTAAGCTACATCGAGTTCCTGAAAAGCGAGGCAGACATGCTTGTAAAGTTCAAAGAGATGATAGAAACATTCAAACCAGACATCTTGACAGGATACTTCTCAAACGGTTTTGATTTTCCTTACATAATAACAAGAGCTGACAAGTATAAGATACCTCTTGACTTTGGCTGGGATTACTCTGAGGTAAAGCTAAAAAAAGGAACATTTTCATATGCGCAGGTCAATGGCATGATACACCTGGACATATGCAAGTTCATCCAGAGAGCCCTTGCAACTAGTCTAAAGACTGACACGTATTCACTTGACGAGGTCTCAAATGAACTTCTTGGAGAGAAGAAACACAAGATCGACATGGAAAAGCTTGCTCCTGCCTGGGATTCATCATCAGACGAACTTGAATGCTTCGCAGCCTATAACTTACAGGACTCCAGACTCACGTTCATGCTTTGCGAAAAACTGCTTCCTAATCTTGAAGAGTTTGTTAAACTAGTCGGCCTGCCTCTTTATGACATAAACGGCATGTCATTTTCGCAGTTTGTGGAATGGTACCTGATTAAAGAAGCAAGACACTATGATGAAATAGCTCCTAACAACCCAGACTACAAGACCACGCTTGAACGTCGCGGTGTAAGGGTAAAAGGAGCTTTTGTTTTTGAACCAAAGCCAGGGCTTTACAAGGACATTGTAGTCTATGACTTCAGAAGCCTTTATCCTTCTATAATTATCTCGCACAACATTGGCCCAGAGACTTTAAACTGCGACTGCTGCACACCAGAATACGTGCCTATTGAAACACATCAGTTATGGTTCTGTAAGAAAAAGAAAGGATTTATGTCAAGCGTGCTTGAAAACATTGTCACAAGAAGGATGCGTATCAAGGAGATCTTAAAAGAGACAACAGACGAAAACAAAAAGATACTTCTAAAGGCGCGTTCAGAGACATTAAAACTTCTCTCAAACTCATACTACGGCTACCTTGGCTTTTATGGAGCAAGATGGTACTCAAAAGACTCAGCACGTTCAACAACTGCATACGCCCGCTACTATATCAAGGACGTGATTGCCAAGGCGCAGGAAGCTGGCTTTAAGGTAATCTACAGCGACACTGACTCAGTGTTTTTAAGCCTCGATAATAAGACAAAAGATGAATCAAAGGCATTTGCAAAAAGTATTAACGAGAACCTTCCAGGACTTATGGAACTTGAGTTTGAAGGATACTACCCTTCTGGAATCTTTGTCTCAGCAAAACTCTCTGATATAGGCGCAAAGAAAAAGTATGCATTGATGGACGAAACTGGAAAGATGAAGATTACAGGCTTTGAAGCTATCAGGAGAAACTGGAGCCAGATTGCAAAAACTGTCCAGGAGCACGTCCTTGAGATAATACTTAAGGAAGATAACATTGAAAAAGCGTTCAACTATGTGAAGAACGTAATCTATGAACTAAAGAATAGGGCAATCGACACAAGTGAAGTCCAGATTTCAACACAGCTCCAGCGCGAGATTGACGATTATGAATCAATAGGCCCGCATGTCGCTGCTGCTATAAGGATGAAAGAGCTTGGCTATGATGTCGGCCCTGGTTCTATGATCAACTTTGTAGTGACTGAAGGCCCTGGCCCGATCCGTGACAGGGTTAAACTTCCTGAAGAGATTGAAAATAATGAATACGACACAGAGTACTACATCAATAACCAGATACTTCCAGCTGTTGACAGGATCTTCGCTGTGCTTGGCTATGATATTAAAGAACTTCTTGAGGATAAAGAACAAAGCAAGCTTGACTCTTTTTTCTAAATTATCTTGTTTCTAATTTCTCTAATGAGAATACTGTAACTCAATCCTCTCTCTCATGTCAAGAATCCTTTGTATGATCGGAACCTCTGGTTCAGATAATGGAACAGCATCCTTTGCTTCATAATCCCTAAGCACCTTATAATAATACTTCATCTGATTATCCCTTTCCTTTGGCATATAATTAGGATCCCTCATCTTCTTAAATCTCTCAGTAAGGCTCGGTGCACTCTGCCTGAAGAGTACAGTCCTCTTAAAATCCCTGAACACAGCATCCAGATATGTCTTAGTCTTTGAGTTTTTCTCAGAATTAAGCAAAGCAGAACCTAGAAGCATCTTTTTGTTAATATCATTCAGCCCAAAATAATACTGTACAACTTTAGTGACCTCAGGAAGTGTAGCATCACTTAAATGCTTAGATTCATTATTAACCCAAAAAGCATAATCATCTACTGTAGACTCCGCAGTCCTTTCAATATCCCTCAAAAACAGTTCTAACCGTTTCATTATATAGGTTAGAAAGCATATTTCCTTTATAAATCCTTCTATTTATTACTACTTATTAGTAGTTAAGGACCATAAGCTTTATAAACTACTTAATACATTATCTTTATAAGATGAATAATCTAGAAAAATATGTTGAAAAGATCTATGTTGATGATGACTGTGATTTCTGCGCACTTGCTTTAAACGACTTTGATGAAGAACAATGGAAAAAGACATGGCCAAGAGAGTATACGCCAGCAAAACTAAAGGATAAGCATTTTCGTGCTATGCCTGTTGATTGGCGAGGATATAACTCGTGCTGGGAGACTGTCAGATTTGATGGAGAAGATCTACCTCTTGAAGTTATAGGTCACAAGGTAAGCTTTGAGCTTGACTTTGAGCAGAGAGAGAAAAGAGAAGGGAATGTCCTTCACAATGACACATACGGTGGTGTAAAGGTAACAGACCTTAATACAGGCAAGGAATACTTTGGCGAGAAATGTCTTGACCAGACTGAAATGCTTGAATACCTTTTAGAAGAAGAGGTTAAAGGTAAGTTAAAAGCTGTAAAAGTCCCAAACAATATTTGGGACAAGGATGATAGACTTAAGACAGATGAACACTTAAGAGCAGTCCTTACAATTACAACTGAAAAAGGTGACAGGAAAGTTGAGTTTGACCTTGAAGAATGGAATACAGAAGAGTATCCATACTGGTTCAAGAAAGAAGACTTCCTAAAATCTCAAATCGGAAAAGACGTTGAATACAAGGCAGCTGTCTTTAACCACTGGTTTCGTGGAGGCTATGAGGGTATAGTAAGTGAACATGACCTAAAGATAGGCGACAAAACAATCCTTTCATGGAGAAACGCCTCAGACGACCCTAAGTACAGGAAACACTTCAAAGGCCATTACCGAGATTAAAAAATTTTTTATTTTATTACCTTAATTTTCTATATTTTCTAAAAATTTAAAAACCCCTTCAGATTCACTACAGCCATACGGCTGTGATCTAGTGGTATGATTCAACCCTCCCAAGCTTCGGAGCAAGGTTGCTACCCGGGTTCGAATCTCTGTAGAAAGGCTGCAGAACGAAAGTCCCGGCAGCCGTATTAAACTTTTGTAATAATTATAGGTTTCTCTGCTATCTTAACAATAAACTCATCATAAGCAGTTGTATCCTTTACAGGAAGATGCCTTCCATACCTCATACCTTCAAAGAACCTGTCTCCAATCAATCCTCTGTATAAAAGGTCATGCGGATTATAATCAAGAGGAGCTAGCTTTTGCCTATGAGCTTTAAGATATTCATCAACAAACCTTTCAAGTTTCCTAGGCTCAACCTCGCGATACCTCATGAAAAGATCACGGATTTTATGCTCAACAGGAACATCCTTTCTCAAGAAAAGATCATGTCCAGTGTAATTTTCTAAAGTTACTGCAGATGCAACTATTATAGGCTCTTGCTCTTTATTTTCAACCTTACCCTCAACTCTTGCAACTTTACACCCAAACCAGCTTTGCTTGTAGGTAGGCTTTACTCTATCAACAGGCGACAGTGTGCTGCATGCTACAAGGTAACTTGCAGCAACAAGAGATACAATACTTTTGAAATATTTTGAAAAAGTTTTTGTGAAACTAAAACCAGGTTCATCAGTTATAGTTACTTCATTTCCAATCATGCTTGGTCTCATTGTTGTAGGATTCATTTTATTATTTAATAACAAAAAAACCTTTATAAGTTTATATGCTAAATCTTTATAAACAAAATTGTATATTTCAAAAAAATGCTGCTCGAAAAATTCAAATACAATCTGCCAAAAGAGCTTATTGCACAAGAACCTATCTTTCCTAAAGACCACAGCAGGTTGATGATTGTAAAAGATAAAATTATACAGCATAAACATTTCTATGACATCATAGATTATCTAAACAAGGACGATGTGCTTGTAATCAATGAAACAAAGGTTAGACGTACGCGATTAATCGGAAAAAAATCAACAGGCGCACCAGCTGAAGTCTTTATCCTTGACATCAAAGGAAAAAACGCAACAGCTCATGTGAAATCCAACAGACCTAAGCCAGGCACTATCTTAGAGTTCAGCAACAGCCTTAAGGCAGAGATTATTGAAAAAAAAGACAACATCTACCATCTTAAGTTCAACAATGAAAACATCCTGGAAAACGCAGAATACCCGTTCCCTACTTACATAAAACGCCTCTCATTATCAGATAAAGAATACCAGCCAATCTTTGCAAAGATACCTGGAAGTGTGGCTGCTCCCACTGCTTCATTACATTTCACACCCGAAGTTATTCAAAAGATAAAAAATAAAGGCATAAAGATTGTAAAGGTCTGCCTTCACATCGACTATGGCACATTCTTTGAGATAAAAGCCGAGCATGTTGAAGACCACAAGATGCACAAGGAATACTTCGAAATAACAAAAGAAGCTGCAGATACAATAAACAGCTGCAAAGGCCGCTTGATCGCAGTTGGAACAACATCATTAAGAGCAATTGAATCAGCATCTGACAGTAATGGAAACATCAAACCAGCAAAGACCTCAACCTCTATCTACATCTATCCAGGTTACAGGTTTAAATCAAAGGTATCTTTAATGATAACAAACTTTCATCTTCCGAAATCCTCGCTGCTTCTTTTAGTCTGTGCTTTTGCAGGAAAAGAAAGAATTCTAAATGCATACCAGGAAGCAATCAAACACAGTTACAGGTTCTACTCCTTAGGAGATGCAACACTGTTATCAAAAGCTACTGGCAGTTAATAACAAAAGCTTTATTAACCCCTAAAATTAAATAATTCACGTTTGAGGGTATATGATTATACTGTATTTAGAAGACGAAGGTGATGAACCGCCCCCTGTTGAAGAGGACGAAGATGAATCACCATTGGACATGTTAAAGTCTATGGATGAGCAAACAGAAAAAGAGGAAACTATACCTTGCCTTGAACAAACTTCTGAAGAACTAGAATACCAGCATTCATTTACAAGCATTGAATATTCAATAGAGAACGCTGCATTCGAGACAGACCTTAGGTTAGGTCATTATCTGTTTGAGGATATCTTTGACCCATTGTCATTACTAGCTGCAGAAGTCGAGCAATCAAGGGAACAGGGTTATTATTGTATTGAAGACTATTTGACTGAAAGAAGTCTGCAGCCGCAATAATTCTGTCTGTATAAATCCAGCTCTTTACTCATCTTTACTGAGTTAGCAAACCCTTCATTTTTCTTGAAATCTATCCCCAGAAACTTAACACCATGCTCAGAACCTGCTTTATTCCCAATATCAAATATAACTCTAGAATTCTTATGCGGGCTGATTGTCAATGTAGTAGCAAAGACATCAAAACCGTTTTCCTTAGCAAACCTACCAGATTCCTTTAACCTCATCTCATAACATCTTAAGCATCTTCTGCCATTCTCTGGCTCTGCCTCAAGACCCTTGACAATCTCCCTGAACTTCCTATTATCATAATCTCCAATCACATAATCCACTGCTAAAGCATCACAAACCTTAACAAAAGCATCCTTCCTCCTCTCATATTCCTCCTTAGGCTCAACACAAGGGTTATAGAAATAACAAATAACCTCATGCTCATCCTTTAACCTTCTTATGCTCTCTGTAGCACAGGGACCGCAGCATACATGTAACAATAATTTCATATAAATCAAGAAATAAAGAGAATATTATAAAAGTTATTAAAAAATAAAAATAACAATGAAAAAAAATAATTACCTTCTTTTTCTAGGAGATACCTTCTTCTTAATAATCCGATAGATAATATAGACCATTAACCAAGGCGCAGCCCAGAAAAACAACTTAAGCAGTGCATTTAAGCTGTCAACTATCCCTCTCACAAGTTCAGAGAACTTCACTAATGCAACATATGCATACTCACTTCTTTTCTCATCTAAAGTAAAGTAAACCTGACTGTAATCCACTCTTTGGTCAATATTTTCAATCCTCTCCTCCAGATACTTTATTCTTCTCTCCTGGTTAAAGATCCTGTCATTCAACTCAATCTTATCAGCTACCTCAACTGCCTCATCATACATCGCCTGATATCTCTTCAAACGTTCCTTTTCAACCTCTAGCTCAGTATTAAGGTCAAGATAACTCTCAGTAACATCAGTTGCAGTCTCTCTAAATGACTCCACCTCTCCTAATGTCTTTAACTCTGCAATCACTTCATCATACTTCACAGTTGGAACCTTGATTTGATAATAACCTCTGTAATACTCCTTCCAGCCAGAATCATACTTGTTCACATTCTCGTTAAGTAGTATTGAATCAGAAGCAGCGATTATTTTCTTAAGTTCATCCTGCCAGAAATGAAATGTCCCTCTCTCAACTTCAGTTGACAAGGAAGCATCCTTTGTTATTATTCTCTCAACAGCGCCTGAACCTGCATCATCAGAGTCATACTTTGCAGCTGCTCTTGGAGCTTCAGCATACTCCAATGAAGTCAAGCCAAAAGATTCAGTGCTAATGCTCCTATAACTTCCAAAACTCCCAAAAAACATCGGGCCAATAACAACAACAAGAACCAACAACAGGATCAGCCAATTCTCTTTCAACTTATTCAACTGGTCTTTTATTCCCATAATTATCACCTCTTAACTGATATTAATAACAATTCAAGTCATTACAACTATAAAAATATTGCTATAACTTCACTAAAACCGATAAATATTTAAACAAAATCAAAACCTGCAAAAAGTATGAATCCATGGCTAAAAGAAGGAGACCAGACAAAAGTATCTAAGCTAGTGCTTGCACATGTTGAAAAGCTGCAGCATACAACTTATGAACTCTCAGACATGACAACTGCTAGAGCAGTTTCACATAGGACATTAGATTACATCAAATCACTTCCATCAACAGAAGAGACAAAAGAATTCAGGTCAATCGACAAGATCCTAGAACAAGGGATTGGTGACGAATATGACAAGACAATTGCATTCCGCTGCCTTATGATAGCACAAGGCCTTCCTTGCTCATTTATAGTGACAATGCACAAGGATTATTTCACTGAAGATTCTTTCAGGACAAGACCTTTCGCTAGAGTCTATGACTCCAATTCAGCATTGTCATCATTCCTTATAGATGTTCCAAAGGAGCGCAGGTACTTGTCTGAGATTGACATCTACCCTTACATGATCTGTGATGAAGCTCGAGATATCTGGCACATGAGCGCTACAACTAAAGATGAACTTTCTGATTATATTCAATCAAAAGCTCCACAAATCCAGGACAAGTACATCCTTACAAGCCTGTTAAAGGAAAGAAGGATGTGTAACACGGTTTTAGGATTATAATACATCAAATAAAAACTTAAATACTTCTTTTATTTCTTAAGAATAACATGAGACACGGAATAAACGGCAATATCTGGGTTGATGACCTTAAACAGGAGACACCAGGCTCAATAGCAGCTGCTATCCTTAAAGAGTTCCAGACTTATGATCACGTAATACTACGCTTTGAGTCACAGCAAGACAGGAACCGTTATTCTAATTTAACAACAATTGACCATTACGAACAACATCGCACTATTTATCAAGGCACATTCTCAAGAGACAAACAACCTACAATATCTGACTTAGTTGAAGATATCATCAGAAAACAACACGATATAGAAGTAAGCGATGGCATTGCACTAGCAAACATAATTCGCTATGAACTCAAAGGACCCTCAGGCCATTAGCTACCTCTCGCTCAGGTCTCAAAAGCACAACCTCTCCATTCTCTCCAACAACTCCTAGAACAAGACATTCTGACATAAAAGAAGCAATCTGTTTAGCTGGAAAGTTAACAACAGCAACTACCTGCTTTCCTGCCAGGTCTTCAGGCTTGTAAAGCTTAGTTATCTGGGCACTCGTCTTCTTAATACCAAGACTACCAAAATCAATCTCAAGCTTATAAGCTGGCTTCTTTGCCTCTGGAAACTCCTCAGCCCTAAGCACTGTCCCAGCCCTTATCTCCACTTTCTCAAAATCATTCCATGATATCATAAACAGAAACTAGCACTGATTATTTATAAGCTTAACCTAAAGATTTATAAATAAATTTCACCTTATTACTTCTCTAAGAAGAGGTGGTATTAATAAATAGCACAATGGAAATAGACAAATATCTGAACAATGTTGTTAATACTACTGTAGGTTCTATTATTCAGAAGCCTGAACCCCAGATTTGCAAGAAAAGACGTTCTATCCAAAGGATCAAGGATGAGGCTTATGATCTTATAGATATTGAGGAAGCTATCACAGAATTCAAGAACTCATACAAGCTCAAGCTTGCTGAATACTCCTCAAAGATAAAGCAGGCACCTTTCTCTGAAAAGACAATGATCAATAAGGCGCTTACAAACCTAAACTATCTCACAAAAGAGATTGCAATGAAACAGCTTATAAACAGCAACATTGAAGGCCTTACTTCATACCTTGCAAGATTAAAGGTCACGATACTTACAAAAGATGTTAAGGTAAGCAAGAAAATCTTCTACAAGTTTACTAAACAAAAAGACATGAACATCCTCTTTCTTATGAAAGAGATTGATGACTTAAACGTTAAACTTGACGAACTTGAAAAAACATATCTAAAGTTTATAGATATTGTCAATTGCGTATCTGAAAACCTTGAACACCGTGTCCTTCTTACACATGAAGGAGTGCACACCATCGACAAGATAAGGGACTGCGTTGTAAAGCAAAAAGAACTTATTTATCACGTGGGAAAACTGTTCTGTGAAGTCTCAAGGCAGCTTCTCAATGATAAAGAATGTAGAAAAATGTTAAAACAGGTGAGCATACTTGAAAAATAAATATATACACTATGTACCAAGATACATGGCATGTATCACAACCTTTTTTTGGTTTATGTTTGTTGTACTTTCACATGGCTTTTCATTAGTAACAATAATCGAAAGCGTTGTCTGGATAATCCCGCTCATCGCTACAATAATCGCATGGAGAAAACGCGAACTTGGTGGTTACTTCTTCCTGATAACAGGGATAGCATATGCATTCATATTTGACAATATCTATGCAATCCTGTTCTTGGCAGTACCTCTTATGATAACTGGTGTTCTGTTTATAATAGACAAGAGATATAACAGGTTTAAACTTTGATTATCCTTTTTTTTTGAATTTAATTTATAAACACACCCACAACCTTTATAAATAAAAAACTAACTCCATTCTTGTAAAATGGTACTTAAATATAATCCTCTAGAACAAGAACCAGAGATACTTAAATTCTGGGCTGAGAACAAGATTTGGCAGACTGCAAAAGAGAACAATAAAGGAAAACAAAAATTTTATTTTTTACAAGGTCCTCCATACACTTCAGGAAGGCTTCACATGGGCCATGCATGGAACAACTCTTCTAAAGACTTTGTACTTCGTTATAAAAGGATGAAAGGTTTTGATGTCTGGGATCGTGCAGGATACGATATGCACGGTCTTCCAACAGCTCACAAGGTAATGGCAAAGAACGGATTAAAGGACAAGCATGACATTGAAAACTTTGGCCTTGACAAGTTCGCAAAGGAATGCATGGAATGGAGTGTTGAAAAAGCAAAGGTCATGGATGAAGACCTTCTTCGCCTAGGTATCTGGATGGACTTTGAGAACGCTTATTATCCTATCAACACGAATTATATGGAAGGTGAATGGTGGCTTATCAAAAAAGCACATGAGAACAAAAGACTTTACGAAGGTCTGAGAACATTATCATGGTGCGCTTCCTGCCAGACAGCACTTGCAAAACATGAACAGGAATACCAGGAAGTCACTGACAAATCAATCTTCTTAAAATTTCCAGTCAAAGGAAAAGATAAAGAGTTCTTGGTAATATGGACAACAACTCCATGGACAATCCCATTTAATCTTGGGATAATGGTACATCCAGAACTTGACTATGTGCGTGCAAAGGTAAAAGACGAGACCTGGATCCTTGCAAAAGGACTTGCAGCCCCGGTTATCCAGAACTTCACTGATGAAATGCTAAAGATTGAGGAAGAGTTCAAAGGAACTGAACTCGAAGGCATCGAGTATAAGCATCCATGGGAAGACGAGATCCCTGCATACAAAGAGATGAAAAAAGAACATCCAAGGATTCACACTGTTGTTCTTTCAAATGAATATGTTGACCTAAGCGCAGGTACTGGCCTTGTACACATGGCACCTGGCTGCGGTCCAGAGGATTATGAAGTAGGCTATCGCAACAATATTCCGCCTTATAACACCCTAAAAGAGAACGGCGTGTTTGACGAAACAATGGGCAAGTTCTCTGGCTGGACAGCTAAGAAAGATGACAATAAGTTCATTGAAGAGCTTGACAAGACAGGAATGCTCATCGCCACCAGCGACGTTGAGCACGACTATGCACATTGCGAACGTTGCCATAACCCTATTGTTTATAGGACAACAAAACAATGGTTTTTCAAGGTCGAGGACGTGAAAGATGAACTCCTGAAGGCTAATGAAGAGATTACATGGGTACCTGAAGCAGGAAAGAACGCAATGCGCGGCTGGCTTGAACACCTGCGCGACAACTCAATCACAAAGCAACGTTTCTGGGGGACCCCTGTTCCAATCTGGAGATGCGAATGCGGTTACTATGATGTTATCGGCTCAGTTGAAGAGTTAAAGGACAAGGCAGGAAAAGTACCTGAAGATCTCCATAAACCATGGATTGACGAGATTACTATCCCCTGCAAAGAATGCGGCAAGCAAATGAAAAGAATCCCTGACATACTTGATGTCTGGATTGATGCAGGCACTGCTTCATGGAACTGCCTTGACTTTCCAAGCAGGAAAGACCTTTTCGAAAACCTTTGGCCAGCTGACTTCATACTTGAGGCAAAAGAGCAGGTGCGCGGCTGGTTCAACATGCTGATGGTAGCATCAATGGTAGCAATGAACAAACCGCTTTCATTCAAGGCCTGCTACATGCACGGAATGCTCACAGATGTTGAAGGTGTTAAGATGTCAAAGTCACTTGGCAATGTAATTTCACCTTATGAACTTATTGACCGCCACGGCGCTGACACTTTACGTTCATATGTCTGTGCAACTCCTGCTGGAGAAGACATAAACTTCAGCTGGGAAGAGGCAAAGCTTAAGCACAGGAACCTTACAATTTTATGGAACGTCCATAACTACTTGATAGACTTTGCAAAAGAGCTAGGCAAAAACCCGTTCACTGTCCAGGCTGAATCATCAGTTGAAGAACATTATATACTTTCCAGGCTTCACTCTACAATTAAACGCCAGACAGAAATATTTGAAAATTATACTTTAGACCTTGCTCCTGGAAATGTTGAACAGCTTTACCTTGAACTTTCAAGAACTTATATTCAACTTATCCGTGACAAGGCAGCAGTCGGCTCTGATAAGGACAAGGACACAGTACTTTCAACAATCGCAACAACTCTTCTTGAGACAATCAAGATACTTGCACCTGTCTGCCCATTCATAACTGAAGCAATCTATCAAAACTTAAGGAAGGAGTTTGACCTAAAACCTGACAGCATTCACATGTGTAAATGGCCAAAGCATGACGAATCGCTAATCAACACTGAACTTGAAGAGCAGATGACAATCAGCCAGAACATCATACAATCTGTACTATCTGCAAGAGACAAGCTCCAGCTAGGCTTAAGATGGCCTCTTAAAGAGATTGTGATAACAACTAAAGACAAGGAAACAAAGTCTGCAGTAGAATCATTGCTTGATTTAATTAAGAACCAGACAAATGTTAAAGAGATTGTAGTAAAGGAAGCACTTGAAGGAGTCAGCGAGACATTAAAGCCAGACTATGCAAAACTCCAGCCAGAGTTCAAGGAAAAATCTGCAAAGATCATTGCGCATCTAACTACCACAAGCCCGCAGAGCATACTTCAACACATACAAAAAGAAGGAGCTTACACTTTCGATGTTGAAAGCGAGCAGATTTCTGTAAAGATGGACCACATGATCCTTATACGAACTATTCCAGAGCCTTACACAGACTCTGCATTCAGGTGGGGAACAATTTACATCAACCAGGAACGTTCCGCCTCTCTGGACGCTGAAGGCTTTGCCCGTGAATTGATGAGAAGGGTCCAGTCTGAAAGAAAGAACAAAGGCCTTCACAAGAAAGACCGCATCAACCTTTTCATAAAGGTCCCATCAGACCTTCTTGAAGAACTCTCAAAGCACAGCGATTTAATCAAGCAAAAATGCGGAGCATCTGATATAGAGATGTCTGACAAGGTCGGACGAGAGTTCATGCACAGCTCAAAAGCAAAGGTCAAGGATAAGGAATTTGAGATTTGTTTTGAGAAATCCTAAACTTAAAGCACGTCTTCAACCATTTTTGCAATCTTTTTCACAATTCTTTCATCTTTAACAGGAACAGTCACAGCCATTAATGTTTTCCCTGCAGGAACCTCTGTCTTGAACCTTCTAAGGTAATCTGCTACATGGAAGTTCACAAAATACCTAAAGTCTGGAAATATATGCAGCATCTCCTGCTCAAACACAATATCATCTCTATAGACCTCTTTCAATATTTCAATAAACCCTCTCTCAAGTAAAGTCTTCATCCCAACAGATAACTCATCAGGCACAATAATAGCAATCTGCATAAGCTCGCTTTCAGTTGAAACAACGCCATGCTTATAGCAGACCACAGTTCCTATACCAAGACCCTCCAGCTCATTCAGCTTCTCAATAACAGTAACCATGTAGTACACTTGCTACAAGCATATTTTAAAGTTAATCAATAGTGAGGATATAGAAAATCAACATCTTAGATTATATTAAAAAAACAAATAATCATTTTTTACTTTTTTTTCTTTCTTGTGATAGTTTTCACTATCTTTTCAGTAGCCTTAGGTTCAAGCAATTTTACAATTGTAAATATCAACCACAACCCTGCAAACAACATCAAAGCTGCTAACAATGTAGTGCCATCAAACACAATATCAGAATACACAACAGCAATCCCTACATAAGCTATAAGGTTATTAGGAAGACTGCTTGACAAGATAAAGGCAAGCTTCTCTGGCAATACATGAAAGAAGTTAAGAAAACTCATCCATACAGCTGTCAACCCAACCAATGAAGCTACTAAAGTCTTCATTATGATTGTACTGAAACTGAACAGGTCAAGATAACCAGGCTGGCCATAGATGTGCCTGAAAAGATCAATTGAAATAAACAACAGCACAATAGAATTCCCAAATGCAGTGTTCCATCCAAGCTCTTCCTTTGAATAGCGACCAAAATAAAACTGCATAAGTATCAAAGTGACAACAAGTGGCGTGATTATCCATATAGTCTCAGGATGCTTCACTGGCACATACACAAGCTCTAAAAACCTAGGCCATAGGTTTGCTAAAAAATATTCCTTGACTCCTGTAAGCATTGTTGCAAGTGTGAACATTTGATACCTCTTTTTTTATAATATTAAGGGTTATAGTATAAAAATCTTATGCTATATCCACCTTCTTACTTTAGCTTTGTAATCTAAATACCTTTTCCCAAATTTCAATTCAAGATTCTTTTCTTCAATAGGGATATTGAATTTATTTATTAAAACTATAAACAAGACAGGGATTATAAAAGTAATCAGCGAACCGAGGAATACAGCCTCTCCAAACAAAGCAAGCACCATCCCAAGATATATAGGATTCCTGCTAAACCTAAACAAACCTGTAGTAACCAAGTGTTTCGGTAATCCGCGTGTAGGAATTGAGGTACCCAACTTTCTAAAGTATATCCCTAACCAAATGTTTGGAACCCATCCTAAAACAAACAAAACAATCCCAATGTAAGAATAAGGAATGAAGATTAATTGTTTTATTGGAATGATATAATGTAAAATGACATTAAGTATAATGAAAACTAAAAACAGATTAGCAACATCAAGTCTAGGCTTATTCATAATGTATATTTGAGCTGTTTATAATATTTAAACCTTTTCCAAACCAAAACATATAAATACTAATCCTTTCTTATTATTTTTAATCAAAATCAAAAAATGAGGTGTTGTTATGAAGATTTCAAAAGATACTCCTTTATCTGAACTTACTTTACGTAGATACGAAAAACCAGATTCTTTTCAGGACAGAGACTTGGTCAGAAAGCTCTGCCTTTCAACCGGACTTCTGCAGCCAGGTGACTCAAGGGATGTAATAGTTGACGTGCTGTACGTCCTTCTCCAGGCTTCAAAAGAAAAAAAAGAGCTTAACTCAGAAGAGGTACGCGATCTCGTGATACAGTTAAGGAAAAAGAATAACCACCCAATCATCGGCGTGGCATCATCAAACATAAGAAGACAGCTTAAGAGATTAAGGGACCTCTTCCTTATTGAAAAGAACATAAACAATTATAGGATAACTGAATTCGCGTTATTGTCAGACACATTTGAGGAAAAGGTTGAGCGCTTCTTGCTGACATCAGTCTTATCAAGAGTAAAGGAATATGTTAAGGAAGTCGACAACCAATTTTTGAAAGATGCATGAATCAATCTACCAGCCACAGGAAGATTCATATCTTCTGTTAGAACAGGTAAGGAAGTTTGCCAAAGGTTCTGTATTAGACATGGGTACAGGCTCTGGGATACTTGCATTTGAAGCTGCTAGAAAAGCAGATTTTGTTGTAGCGCTCGACATCAACCACAGAGCAATTGAGTTTGTTGAGAACCTTATTATAATAAAGAAACTCAATAAGATGCTTGCACGCGATTCCAATTTATTCTCATTCCTAAGAAACAATTATGTGATATACGACAAAAAAAAGAAAGCTTTCAACTTCAGGTTCTACAAAAACAAGAACAACCGCTTTGACACAATAATATTTAACCCGCCATATCTTCCAAAGCATAAAGGCGAAGAACCAGATGTTGATTTATATGTCTCAGGAGGCAAGTATGGTTATGAGATTCTTGAAGATTTCATTGACCAACTCTCTGACTTCATGTCAGAGCAGGGACAGGCCCTGGTAATATTTTCATCACTCACAAACAAGAGAAAGATCCTGGAGACAGCAATGAAAAATCTTCTAGAGTTTGAACAGCTTGCTATAAAGAAGGTTTTCATGGAAGAACTCTACTGCTACAGGCTAAAAAAGACAAAACTTCTTAAGCAGCTTGAAAAAAAGGGCCTCTCAAGTATAAAGATGTTCGCTAAAGGCCATCGCGGCTGGATATTCACTGCAATGTATAAAGGGAAAAAGGTAGCAGTGAAGAAACAAAGGGAAGATATTGCTGCAAAGGATACTGTAAAGAACGAAATTTCTTTCCTGAAAAAACTAAACAAACAAGGCATAGGCCCAAAGCTGTTGTTCACATACAATGACTCATTTGTCTATGAGTTCATTGAAGGGACTTTCATAAGAGACTTCTTCAGGCTAGAGACTGACAAGAAAAAGCTCAAGAAAGTGATTGAAGATACATTCAAGCTAATGCTCAAACTAGATAAGCTAGGGATTAACAAGGAAGAGATGCACCACCCAAACAAGCATGTGATCATTGACGACAAACTAGAGTCACACCTTATAGACTTTGAAAGGGCTAACAACTCAAAAAAGCCAAAGAACGTAACACAGTTCACTCAGTACATCACAAGCAGTAAAGACATACTTGAATCAAAAGGTTTCAAGATAAACATAGAAAAATTAAGAAAAGCTGCTCAGGAGTATAAACAAAAACCAACAATAAAGAATTATAAAAAGATATTAAGTTTGGTACACTAACTCCCTGCCTCTTATTACTTCTGGAAGTTTCTGTATTGCATATGCAAGCCAGTGAGCATGCTCATAAGCCTGGTCTTTTAAGACAATAGACAACTGTGAAGCGCTCACTTCTAACTTATGCGCAACATTCTCAAGCTTCTCTATGAACACCTCTCTCTGCCTCCACTTCTGCAAGAACTTCTCCTTCATATCAACATAGAAAGGCGCCATCTGACTGTCAATAACATACACAATCTGAGGCACAACAATCCTCTCACCAACCGTGACATTAATCAGCGCATCATCGAGTTTAATCATATGAACATTTTCCTTTAATGCCTTCTCTCTTATGTTTTCATAATAATAATGCTTATCCTTGTCAAAATGTTGGGTTAGAGTGGGCACACTAGAAACTGCATGATAAAGCTCAGCAAGATAATTCTTGAACTTGTCTCTGTTTTTACCCTTCCTTGCAAGCTTGCGCACATCAGGATACTCTTCAATTAACTTTGAGAAGTACAACTCAAGAGCATCATGCACCTGCTCACCTGTAAACCTTTTCCTGTCATAATGCGCTCTCCTTAGCTGAGGTTCATTGATTATATCAGCAACATTTGGCAATGGTCGGTTAATCGCTCTAAAACATGCAAACGCATCTCCAAGATGAGAAAAAGCATACGCCTCAAGCGCAATCATGTCCTCTCTACTTTTATTAGGTTTAGTTATCAAATCCTTTTCAATCCTGCTCAGTTCCATTCAGACCCCTCTTTTGATGATACATATACAATATATTTACTATAAAAAATCGAAATTTTTTTATAAATCTTTCGCAATTTAAAGGTAAAATGAATTTTCACTCTAAAGTCCTAAACCTATGCAAAAGAATACCTAAAGGTAAAGTAACAACCTACAAAATCATAGCAGAAAAACTAAATTCTAAAGCATATAGAGCTGTTGGCACTGCTTTAAGGAATAACAAGCATCCAATAACAATACCATGCCATCGTGTAATCAACAGCAATGGAACACCTGGAGCTTATGCAGGAAAACCTAATTCTAAAAAAAAGATTCAACTTCTAAAAAAAGAAGGGATAAAGTTTAACAACAAAAACAAAATAGAAAAAAGATATTTCTATTATTTCTGAGAAATCTTCCACAGAGCATTAAACTGTGCCCTGTAAGAATCAGCCAACTCCTTGCTCTCAATCAATATACCAAATGGCTGGGACCAGATTATAATAAGAACATTATCAGCAAACACAACTGTTGTACTTGGGAACTTATATCCCTTAGGCACATATCTTAAAGACGTATTCTTTGATTTAACAACCTTTTTCCCATGCTCAACAAGAACCTTCTCCTTGACTCCACCTTCTTCAAGCCTTTTCATCAGCTGTTTGGAAAATATTGGCATGATCTCCTGAAACTTACCCTGGTCGCCTAACACAAGATATTCATCAGCACTCATCAGGGCATATTCAGCTACCTTCTTTAAGCCTTCTTTACCCCTATAGATACTAACTCTTACATTCTCTTTCTGTCCAAACGAGACAAGTTGAGGAATCATCATCTTCAACTCCCTCTCAGTATTTTTTAAGTCATACAACAACTTCTCAGGACTTGTTGGAGTAAAAATCTTAACCCCATTCTCAACAACAGAAGTAGCAAAATTCTTATCCTCTAACCTTTCAAGAATCTTATAGATATGGGTTCTCTCTATCCCAGTCTCTCTCTTGATAAGATCAACAGCAGCCCTTCCTACTTTAATCAAAGCTAAGTAGACCTTAATCTCCTTCTCATCCAAGCCAAGTTTCTTTAATACTTCCATGACAAAGCTAAATTAGGGTTTTATTTAAAGCTTGTGATGAAATATTCACAACACAGCATTAAATACAACCCAATATCTCTAAAAAAAGTATGAACAACGAACAATTATACGCACTTGGTAAAGGAATTGACACAATCCGTAAAGGATGCGCTATATTCATGCTACTGACATTTGGACCGATAATAGCATACCACCCTCTAAAAACATTCTTTAACTACATAGAAAGAAAACAAAGACAACCGACTATCACGAGAATAACTCCTACAAGAACTTGGTATGGCCTACAACATAAACCTTTCACTATGATCAAAGCATCTCCAAGATTATCAGGATACTTCCCATTAAGAGGATTTGATTATGATAATGACGGCCTTTTAGACAAAGTCGAAAAGCTATACCATGGAGGACCCAGGATACCATATGGCAAATGGGAAGAGGTAGAAAAACAAGACCGTTTATTCAAAAAGGTACAAAAAGAATATGACACCAGAAAAAAAGAATAACCAAGATAAACTAGGAGACTTTATGCTCAATCTCTGGTTCACTACAGTGCTAACAGTCCTGCCATACAACATAGCAAGAGTTATCTATTACAGATGCACAGCTGATGAGGTTGTTTCAATTAACCAATCAACATATTATGCTTTTGACTATGACAAGGACGGAAAATACGACAGGATCAGAGAACTTTTCTTGTTAGCTGGAGCAAGGGCAGCAGCTCCTGGCATGAAGACATATCATAGATGGGACAAAGAATTCTCAGAATTAGAAAAGAAAATAAAAAATTATAAAACAAAAGATAAACTAAATCAACAACCCACTATACTTAAGGAACAACGGCACAAAGACCAAAGCCACAATCGACATCAACTTTATCAATATGTTCAAGCTAGGTCCTGAAGTATCTTTCATAGGATCACCGACAGTGTCACCTACTACAGCAGCCTTATGCGGTTCTTTACCTTTACCGCCCATGTTACCATCTTCGATCCACTTCTTTGCATTGTCCCATGCACCACCAGAGTTAGCCATTGAAATAGCGAGCATAACACCTGAAACAACAGACCCAGCTAACAAACCGCCAAGAGCTTCAACACCTAACAATACTCCGACAAGTATAGGACTAATCACTGCCAACAACCCTGGAACAACCATCTCCTTTAAAGCAGACCTTGTCGAGATATCAACACATGCTCTGTAGTCAGGCTTAGCCTTGCCCTTCATCAATCCTTTTATTTCCTTGAACTGCCTTCTCACTTCCTCAATCATCTTGAAAGCAGCCCTTCCTACAGCTCTCATAGTCAACGAACTAAATAGATAAGGCAGCATCGAACCTAACAACAACCCAATCACTACTAAAGGATTCTTTATGTCAATTGTCTCTAACCCAACAGCTGTACCGAATGCAGCAAAAAGCGCAAGAGCTGTCAAAGCAGCTGAACCGATTGCAAACCCTTTACCTATTGCAGCTGTGGTATTACCAGCAGCGTCAAGCGCATCGGTTATCTTCCTTACTTTAGGATCAAGCTTTGCCATCTCTGCTATACCGCCTGCATTATCAGCTACAGGCCCATAAGCATCAACAGCTAAACTCACTCCAAGCGTCGACAACATCCCAACAGCTGCCAAAGCAATCCCATACAATCCAGCAAAATGATAAGCAACAAATATTCCAATTGACAGGAAAATAACAGGCCATGCTGTTGACATGTAACCAAGAGCAAGACCTTGTATGATATTAGTCGCAACACCTGTCTCACTGCTCTTAGCTATCAACCTAACAGGCTTATGCTTTGCAGATGTATAATACTCTGTCAATAACCCGATTATAACACCGACAACCAAGCCAGCTGTTATTGCAATAAACACCTCGAGACTTTTATCAGGAAGCACCCACTTAGCCAGGAACCATGTTACAACCACGACTAATATTGAAGCTACAATCAACCCATTACGCAAAACATTATGAACCTTAGCCTCCTCCTCTACTCTTACAAAGAAACTACCGATTATTGAAGCGATAATACCAGCAGCTGCCAAAGCAAGAGGCATGAACACTCCCCTAAAACCAAACAGCAATACCCCAATTGTCATTGCTGCTATTATACTTCCAACATAACTCTCATACAGGTCAGCACCCATCCCAGCAACATCACCAACATTATCACCAACATTATCAGCAATCACTGCCGGGTTCCTTGGATCATCCTCAGGAATTCCTGCTTCTACTTTTCCAACCAAATCAGCACCAACATCAGCTGCTTTTGTGAATATGCCTCCGCCCACTCTTGCAAAAAGCGCAATACTTGAAGCGCCTAACCCAAAACCTGCAATTAGATTAGTTGCCAGCTCCATGCTTAATCCAAGCACATACTGATAAAGGCCATACACTAATGTAAGACCAAGCAAACCCAGACCAACAACTGAAAGACCCATCACAGCTCCTGAGTTAAAAGCAACTCTCAAGGCTTTATATCTCCCAGTCCTTGCTTCATTAGTTGTACGAACATTTGCCTTTGTTGCAACACTCATTCCGATATAACCAGCCAGTGTACTGCAGAACGCTCCCACCAAAAAAGCAATCATTGTCATCATACCCTCATTCACTGAAGTTGCTGGGTCATCAAGGAACAACCACAACACTGCTGCAAGAACAACAACAAACACGATTAAACTTTTATACTCCCTTTTCAGGAAAGCCATAGCACCCTCGCGTATAGCATTAGAAATCTCAATCATTCTTTCTGTTCCTGGCTCTTTCTTATCAATCTTCTTTGCAAGAACAAAAGCTGTTAACAAAGCAACTAAAGCTGCTACTATAATATACAATAATGCCATTTAAACACCCCCAAAGATTTTAATAGAGAAATGAATGAATATTTTATTTAAATAGTTTTGGGTACTAGACAATCCAAGTATGAATCAAAGACTCTAAAATATTTCTCAACTACATACTCAGCATGTTTCTCAAGTGCAACGCAGTACATTCCATTGCCTAAGATCTCACCTATCTCAACCAGCTCTTGATAATATCTGTTAACTCTAAACATTGTAAGCCTGTGCGAATTAACCCCAAACAATTTCTTATAATCAAGTTCTTTAAAACTATCAAGATTATTGTTAAGAATCTGCAATCTATTATACATTTCAAGCTGGTCCATTTAAAACACCTAATTAAGCAGGTTTATTTTCGTCTCTTTTTTGTCTTCTTGATATCCTTCTCAAGCTTTAACTTGTCAAGAAGCTCTTTATACCTGTTCCTGATTGTTACTTCAGTAACACCTGCAACATCTGCTACCTCTCTCTGAGTTCTCTTCTCTCCATGTATCAAAGCAGAGACATAAAGAGCAGCAGCAGCTATCCCAGTAGGACCTCTTCCAGATGTAAGCTCAGCCTTCTGCGCCTTCTCCAGTATCTCGATTGACCTTGACTGCGTCTCAGGACTTAACTTAAGTGCAGAACTAAACCTTGGTATGTAATCTGCAGGATTACTAGGAAGTATGCTTATACCAAGCTCTCTTGTTACAAACCTGTAAGTCCTTCCAATCTCTTTCTTCTCAATTCCAGATGCTTCTGAAAGTTCATCCAAGGTTCTAGGAACCTCGTGCCTTCTGCATGCAGCGTACAAAGCACCAGCAACAACACTTTCCATGCTCCTTCCTCTTACCAAGCCACGCTGTACTGCTAATGTATAAACCCTGGCAGCTTCCTCTTCAACAGACTTAGGAAGTTTCAGGTAGCTGGATACTCTTTTAAGTTCAGCCAGCGCAAGTTTCAGGTTTCTTTCAATAGCTGTACTTATCCTATACTGCCATTTCCTTAACCTAAAGAACTTGTTCCTGTCTTTCTTGCTACCAAGCTTATAGAAATCACCCTTAGTACCGACCTCTGTACCAAGACCTTGATCAAACTGAGTATAAGTCATAGGAGCTCCAGTCCTTCTCCTTTTGTCAGCATCACCAGCCTCAAACTCTCTCCACTCCTGGCCAAAGTCAACCATCTTATCCTCAATGACTAAGCCACAGTCTTTACAGATGACCTCTCCCTTCTCCTTATTAATAAAAAGATTAATTCCACCGCATTCTGGACACTTTTTTACAAATGTTGGCATTCCAATCCCCCCAATTAAATTATTAAGTGCAATAAACTAATATCATATTAATCTTGCAACAGTCCACCCCGTTTCATAAACTGTACAATGATTACAACAAATTTATATATAAAATAGAGGGATTCTTTATAAACTTTTCGATTTTTCAAAATTTTTTTCGCAAAGTTTATATAAAGATTAGGTACCTTTGAAAAATAATGACACATGAGAATATAAAGGATATGCTCGATGTTCTCGCATGCCCGCATTGCAAGTCTGAACTTGAACTAAAAGAAGACAAACTTATATGCAAGAAATGCAAAAAGGAATATGAAATAAAAGAAGGCATTCCTGTTTTGATGTAAAAAGCAAAAACCTAATCAACTTCTACTCTTATATCACCAAAACTAACCTGCTCTGGATACTCCATTATCAGTTCATACCCAAACGGATATGAAATACTATGGAAGAGTATAACCTTCTTTCCATCTTCTAACCATACCTTAAGATTCTTATAATCATCATAATTGAAAACCCGCGCTGCAATTATATCAGCATCACGTTCTTCAGCAATCTCAACCACTTTATCCATCTGGTTCATGCCATTGACTGTGACATACTCAACATCAAGATCAAAATGCTTCTCAATCTCCTTAAAATATCTTGATGCAGTATCGTAATACATCTGTGCATCACCTTTAGAATCCATTGCTATTATCCTGTCCCTTCTATCAATCAAAATCTCTCTGCCACCTATCACAACCCTGTCATCCTCAACACTATAACCGGCACTTCCTATTGCTTTCACATCCTTAAACAGGTCCAGGTACAAAAACCTGTCAGTAAAACATATACTTGAAACATTTCTTTCACTAAGATAGTTCACAGCATCTATCTTCCCAGGATAATCACAGCACCCGATGACATAATCTGCATTATACCTTAACGCCTGTTCAACCAGCATGCTAATACCATGCGTGTCAATCACCAAAGCAAAATCCTCAGTTAACATCCTATTACTTGGATACATTACCTTATCTTCAGAAACCTCAAACCTGAACACACCATTCTCATCAGGCGCATACCATGTCCCATCAAAATTCCTTATGATTGTTCCAGTCGCAATCTTAGGCATTATACCTATCTGCATAAAATCGCTTATCCTTGCACCTTCATGCCATCCAATCTCGCTCTGCAGTTCATCCTCATCATAAGTAAAACGTTCAGCAAACACTGTTAATATATTATCAGAGATATCCTGCACCTGTGAACTAAGCCAGTCCCTTGTAACCCTTTCAGCCTGCACAACAACTGTATCCTCAGGATAAATCTCAAACTTAGTTGTACCAATCCTCAGATTACTGAAAAGCTGTTTCTTTCCAGCCTTATAACCAGATTCATTTACCCCAAACACCTCAAAATTCCCAGTGATATTCAGCTCAAGCTCAGGATCTTCACCCTCACCTAATGCCCTATCAATCCTAACCCTATAATCATTTCCAAGTTCACTCCATAACCTTGCAGCTTTAAGGTAATACTTATCAGAGTTCTTATCAATTGACGCCAATGTTTCATAAATTATAGCCTTTTCCTCCATAGAATCTGGCCTGTACAACCAATAGAACCAGTACGCTCTCTTTACATATTTCTCATCTCTTTTTATTTTACCGATAATATAATATGTCTCAGCCCTCTCAAAGAACGAAGAACTAAAGCTAAGCTGATTCTCAAGCTGCCCTATATACTCATCGACAGTCAACCCAGTATAAGCAATTAGCTCATCATAATCTGTACCAGTAAACACCTGCTCTCTTAACTCAACAGGTTCATAGAATACAATTCCAAGAATAATCAGTAAAAACAATAACAATACAACCTTTACCCATCTCTTTAACTTTCTCATTATTAAAGAGTATTAAGAATAATTATAAAATATTATATGAGGTTGAATATCTATTTTATTTTCTTTAGTTCTCTTTTAAATATTCTCATCTCTTTATCTGTCAGTTTCTGGCTCTTAAACCTTTCACCCTTTTTCGGGATATAAGGAGGATTACCCCAGTCCTTATCCTTCTTAAACCTAGGATATATATTCCAATGTATGTGCGGATCCCAATTGTCAAGATACTCAAGATTCAACCTGTCAAACTTGATTGCAGTATGCAAAGCCCTGCACACCTTGATTGCATCATTAAAAAAATGCGACAATGTCTTTGGATGCAATAACATCAGATGCTCCTCATGCGGTCTTGTCGCTATAACTAGATGACCTTTATGGTGCGCTCTTCCCATAACTACAATTATATGCGGATTTTCAAAAAGTATATCCTCTTTTTTTACATGCCACTTGCAGAATTTGCAGTCAGGATGCTTATGCGGATGCTGATGCTCATGATGAACATACTTCATCAACCACTCTTTATGATGTTTTGAATGTCCCATAATTAATTACCTCTTGTTGACTAACTGTACAATCTTCTGTTTTTCTTTTTCAGTCATTTCATGCTTCTTGAACCTGGCATTCTTTCCAGGAATCTTTATCGGTTCTCCCCATGCTTTATCAAACTTCTTGAAGCGAGGATAGATATGACCATGCACATGTCTTACCCAGTTACAGTTTATTTGATAATTGATTATATCCGGTTTAAGCACCTTCTCAATAGCTTTCCCTATCTTTCTCCATGTAAGAGCAAACTCTTTAGCTTCTTCATCTGTCAACCTAGCAAAACTCTCAACATGCCTTTTCACCATAACAACAGTATGGCCTTTAAAATCAGGTCTTGAGAAGTAAGCAACTACTCTCTTACTATTATAGAAATAATCCTTATCCTTTAAGCGTTTACACTTACTGCAACCTCTTTTTTGTTTCATTTAGTAAATAAAAGAAAATATGATATAAAAATGTTTCTAAAGTTGTTTGACTCCTCTTGAATAAGCTTCATCTGCTGGCTTAATACTTCCATCCCTATTTACCGTCAATAACCAGTTTCTGCCTTCCTTTGGCAGGATTATGTAAGGATCTTTCTTTGCCATAACTTTTGCAAACCTTTTCATATAAAAAGAATCATAGAGCTCAGGACATTTATCTCTTAATACAGATATCGGAAGTTCTTCTCCATAAATGTATCCTGCTAACCCTTGAAGATTTATAGATCTATGCTTAAAAGAAGCGCCTGCAATAACATGAGAATCTTCAGAAGGAAAAATAATTCGACAATCATGAACATTTAAGGTATTAGAGTCCACATTAACAATATTACAGGTAAACTCCCATCCTTCAATATCTTCAACAAGGCTCCTCAAATTATTATCCATCATTCCAAGTTCATAATAAAGTATCAATGAGAGATACTCCCGAGCTGAAGGCGCTCTTCTCCATCCTTGTTCCTTTAACCTTTCAGCATGTTCTTCAAACCCATACTTTATCTTACCCCTATCAACTAATTGTGTATAACGAGGACTGCGCATCTCCCACTCAAGATTTTTATAGAGTGCAACATCTGAACAATTATCTTCCCTAAACTCAAAAAAACTATCACTAAGTGCATCTTCCAATAGATCATCTTTTCTATTACCTTGAATATTCATTTTACTTTAACACCCCTTGAATAAGCCTCATTAGCTGGCTTAATAGAACAATGCTTATTTATTACCAAAAGATAATTATGGTTCTCATTCTTAGGAAACTCAAAATAAGGAACATTTGCCATCACTGCAGCAGGAAGTTGCACAGGATAAAGATAATTATAAAGTTCAGGAAACTTCTTAGCCAGGACACTAAGATAAACTGTCTCTCCTGAATCAACACCATAAATATCAAACTCCCTGCCTTTTGCAGAACTCGTGTAAGGAAGAACATTATTCATACCATCAAAATTATAAGTGTCATAAACACCTTCAATAAATGTCAACAATCCTGGCTCATAGGAAACTAATGTACTTGTAAACTCCCAACCTTCCATATCATCAACAACATGCCTTAGCTTCTGCTCCAGCCTAGCAAACTCATAATCAACAATAAGAGACACATACTCCTGTACAGAAGGCGCTCTGCTCCAACCATGCTGCTTCAACCTCTTGCTATGCCTGTCAAACCTGAACGCGAGTTTAGTCTTATGCACAAGACCACCAGACCTAGGAGTATAAGTTTCCCATTCAACCTTTTTGTATAAAAGAACATCATCTTCTACAGTTTTCTTTTCAGGTTTCTTCTTCTCCCTAAACTCAAAAAAACTATCACTAAGTGCATCCTCAAGTAAATCATCCTTTCTATTACCCTTAATATCAACCTTCATGATCCTTCACCCCTCTTGATGCTGCCACCTCAAGTTCCTGCCCATTAACTGGCACAGTATATGCTTTCACAATATTGATTCCACTCCTAGCCATCTCGCAAAATCCCGAGCCTGCTAGAGGGATAAAGATTCTGGCTTCCTTAAAGAACTCCTTACTAAGATTATCAACTGATTTAGTAAAGTATCTCACAATATGCATAGATAAATCCTCTATACTGTAAGTAACTCCTGTTACAATATCTCCTAGATAAAAATGCATAATATGCACAAAAGTCTGTCCAAGATTTTCATAGACTTCCAGGATTAGCTGTTTTCCAAGAGGGGTATTAGCATAGTGGACATCAAACGCCTGACATAACCATTCAGCCTTGCTAGACACCATCTCTTGACCAAGACTCCTTACTCCAGGATGAACTTCATCATGACAGGAATATGCATTTATCACATTCAAACATTCATCATATCTTGGATGCCTTACAAATCCTTTTTCCTTCAACCTTGCCATACTCAGATTAAAGTCAAGAGTTTCTTTACGGCCCTGGTCATCTCCAATACTAGGCTCCCACATCAAACCACCGGTTGAAACTACATCACCAAGCGCAGACTTGTGAAGACCTTTCTTCTCCTTAAACTCAAAAAAACTATCATTAAGAGCATCTTCAAGCAGATCATCCTTCCTTCTACCAACTATCTTCATACACCCTCACCTAAATCAAGCACTTCAATATCAACCCTGACAACAGAATTAGGTTTCAACACTCCCTTCAACACCTTAGGTATTACAATAATATTATTCGTTCCAGACTTCGCAATCTTCTTTGTTATAGTATACTTCACCATAATTACAACCTAGTTGCAAGAATGGTAACAAGCTTTATAACAACTATGAATTTAGGTTTTTAAAGCTTACTTAGAAAGATAATAATCATGATCCTCTTTATTCTCAAACCAGATAAATGTCCAGTACTTCTTTTTACCTGAACGTTTCAAAGCCTCAAACCTATGACTTCCATCAGCTAAAGAATACTCATGATCAAGAAACCAAACAACTAAAGGAGGAACATCCCATCCTTTCTCAATATCCTTTACCATATTACCTATCCGCTTTTCAAACACTTCCTTCTCTTCAGGAAACTTCATCCCTGGCTCAGGCCCGCAATGCCTTATCATCTTATCAAGCGAAACCTCAACAGGACCAATAAGAATCCCACGATCTTCAACCCTCTTAGCCATCGACTCATTATCAGTACTTCTCAAGATAGAAGCAACCCACTCCCTGCTATTATCATTCTTAGAATATTCAAGTGCTTCTTTTAGTGTGTATTTCATTTCCTATACTTCACCATCAACCCAATCTGAATCGCTGTTAACAAAACAGCAACAGCATCTGTAATCAATAAAGGCATACTGTTGATAAGATAACCATACACTGCCCACAACAAAACAGCAATACCAAAGAAAAGAACCATAAAGAAAGATACATCATCAACAGACTTTCTTTTATAAGACTTAATTATCTGCGGCAACATCAAGACTAAGGTCAGTACACCTGCTGTGTAGCCGATTATATCGATTAACATACTCAAACTCTCCTCCCAACAAAATACTCAAACCTATGCTTCCTTTTAGGAGAAAGATTTACCATAAAACTACCTTCAGAAAGCCTCTTCAACAAACCTTTATACCCAGTATGCCCATGCAATGTCACAGAGATGAACAACCCGCCAACTTTCAAAGCTTTCTTGACCATCTTAAATATCTTCTTCTCAGTCTCAGCCTCAAAATAATCAAGACCCATTGAACTTATCACAACATCATACCTCTTCTTAGGCTTATAACTAAGTATATCAGCCTTTGTAAACTTACACCTCTTCAAAACTTTCTTCTTCTTAGCAATAGCCAACTCCTTAGAGGATATATCAACAAGATGTATCTTATCATAACCAGCTTCAGCCAAAATCTCAGAAACATTACCAGTTCCAGCGCACAGCTCAAGAATCTCTACATCCTTCTTAACCTTAAACCTCTTCAACAATGAGATTATCTTCTCTGCCTGTTCAACACTATGCGGAACAATCTCTTCATAGAAAGAAGATATCTCATCATAATAATTCTCAAAATCCTCTGGAGTGTGCTTCATTGGAAAATAATAATTCCTGAAGTACGTCCTGTACCAGAACGCCTCTCCATTAACAATCACCTGAATCCAGTCAGTACCTTTAGGAGCATCAACCTGAATCCAAGAAGGACGCTTCTTATTCTTCTTATCATAACGCACTTTATACTTCTTCTTTACATCCTGAGCAACATAGAATTTATCTAATTTCAAAACCATAAAGAAAAATCTAACAACCAACATTTAAATATCTTTCTAAGAAATACGCCAGCGCCCGGATTCGAACCGGGATATCCCGAAGGAAACGGGCTAACCTGACTCCAAAGTGATTGAACACTCAAGGCTTACGCTTCTGACTGTAATCAATCAGAATCCGCGCAGTACCAGGTTG
>JAHWHG010000017.1 GCA_019323515.1 Candidatus Woesearchaeota archaeon | reverse complement strand
TGAGTTTTGTAAAACTCCTTATGAAACAGTCAAAGATTGTAATGCTTTGATTATATCAACTGAGTGGGACCAGTTCAGAGACCTTGATAAAGCGAAGCTTAAGGAGATTATGGCAGAGCCGAATATAATTGATGGTAGGAATGTCTTTAGTCCTCTAGAGATGAAGGAGCTGGGCTTTAACTATATTGGGGTAGGCAGAGGTGTTCAATGAAAGCCATATTGGTCTGCGCTGGATACGCGACAAGACTCTTTCCTTTAACAGAAAACTATCCGAAAAATCTTCTAGTAATTGGCAATAAACCTATTATAGAGCATATTATTGAAAAGATTGAAGAGACCGGATTGGTTGATGAGATAATAATTACAACAAATAACAAGTACACCCCAAGGTTTCTTGACTGGAGAAAGCAGTTCTCTTGCAAAACCCCCATAAAGATTATTAATAATGGAACTTTGACTCCTGAGGATGCGCTGGGCGCTGTAGGCGATATACATTTTGCATTAAAGAAGCTCGGGATCAATGACGATGTCCTTATAATTGCTGGAGATAATCTTTTTGAGTTTAGCCTTAAAGATTTTATTAACTTTAAATATGATTTTTCTAAAGTCGCGCTTTATGATCTAAAAGACCCTGCAAAATTAAGACGAAAGTTTGGAACTGTGCTAGTGGATAATGATAATAAAATAATCGATTTTGAGGAGAAACCAGAGAACCCAAAATCTTCATTAGCAGCTACAATGTGTTACTTGATTAAGAAAGATGATGTTAAACAATACGACGAATATGTTCAGCAGGCTCCAAGCCTGAAAGATTCTGGAGACTTTTTTACGTACCTTATCACTAAAGTGCCTGTATATGGATTTTCCTTTTCAGAGCGGTGGTTTGATATCGGCAATTTCGATGGTCTAGAAGAGGCAGATAAGATTTTTTCTTCAAAAACTTTATAAACCAGTATTCGATAATATTTATTATGGTTTTGTCAATGCTCTTGGTACTTGCAGCAGGATTTGCGGTTACATTCCTAGTTCTTCCCAGAGGTATTAAATATCTTAGCAGTATTGGCTTGGATGTAAAAGATATGGGAAAAAAGCATCAACCATTAGTACCTATATCTGGCGGCACCATTGTTATGATTGGCTTGTTCATTGCGCTTTTGTTTTATATCTTTATAAAGACGTTTATATTGAAAGATGAGGCTTCTAATGCAATTATACTGGCTTCAATATGTGCTATGGTGATTATCGCTTTTATAGGTTTTATGGATGACCTTTCAATAAGGGAGACAAAAAAAGGTTTGTATGTAGGGCTTAAACGTTGGCAGAAACCATTGTTGACATTACCTGCAGCAATTCCGTTAATGGTCATTAAGGCAGGCTTTTCTACAATGACAGTGCCTTTCATAGGTTCTGTTGATTTTGGACTGCTTTATCCATTATTGCTGGTGCCTATTGGAGTTGTAGGTGCTGCTAATATGGTGAATCTTCTAGAAGGTTTTAATGGTATGGGGGCTGGCATGGGTATTGTATATACATTGAGTTTAGGACTTTATGCTTATGTAAATGGGAGGACAGACGCCGCAGTAATAGCTTTTGCTGTCTTAGGCACTCTTGTTGCCTTCTTTATATTCAATAAGGTTCCTGCAAAGGTATTGCCAGGTGATTCTTTGACATATCTACTCGGAGCAGCTATTGTTAGCATAGCAGTTGTAGGTAATATCGAGAAAGCAGCATTGATTGTTTCAATTCCATTTATTGTTGAGTTTTTCCTCAAGTTGAGGTCGAGATTTAAAGCTCAAACATATGGCAAGGTTACTGATGATGGAAAAATCAAATCAATTTATGAAAGGATTTATTCTATTCCGCATTTCTTTACAAGATCTGGCAGGTTTACAGAGAAGCAGGTTGTTGCCTTTATGATTTTAATTCAGATGGTTTTCTCAGGCCTTATTTGGTTTATATAGGCTGTACTTGTTTGGTGACGATTGATGTTTAACAAGATTTATAAATAGTGTCGGGGTTTGTGAGCATAATGGAAAAGGTGTGCGTGGTTGGACTAGGGTATGTTGGTTTGCCGCTTGCGGTTGCATTTAGCAAGGCAGGTTACAATGTAATTGGTTTCGATGTTAATGAAAAGAGGATTTCTCAATTAAAGAACTACAATGATTGTTCTTTTGAGACAGAAAAAAGCGACTTGGAATCAGTGAATATTGCCTTTACAAATACCCCTGAAATAATTTCTTCAGCTGATTTTATTATCGTATGTGTGCCAACTCCTATAACCAAGCACAAGATGCCTGATCTTTCATATCTAAGGTCTGCTTCAGAATTGGTTGGTAATAATTTGAAAAAAGGCGCTGTTGTTGTTTATGAAAGTACGGTTTATCCAGGAGTAACTGAAGAGGTTTGTTTGCCAATACTTGAAAAAGAGTCGGGTCTTAAATGCCCTTCAGATTTTAAAGTTGGTTATAGTCCTGAACGTATTAATCCCGGAGATAAAGAGCATACGATTGACAAAGTTGTAAAGGTTGTTAGCGGTGTTGATGATGATGCTTTGCATAGGA
>JAHWHG010000016.1 GCA_019323515.1 Candidatus Woesearchaeota archaeon | reverse complement strand
CTATATTATATTTTGTCATACTCTTAAACTTATTATTAATTATTTCTAGAATACTAGATATTATATCATTAATAGACTTATTAGTAGTATCAATTTCAAATATATTATCTTCAGAGTGAATTTCAACAGACTCACAGAGAATTATATCTAAAATCTCTGCTTCAAGGTTCTCCTTAATCTTTTTCTCACCCCATCCTTTATTTGATAGATTCTTTTTTAGTTGATTAGGATGACATCTAAGAAGAATCACCTTATCCACACTTTTCAAAAGATGAGACAGGTGCCCTTCGATAAAAATCAAATCTTCTTGACGGTAATTGCTATTGACATAATCGTTAAACTTATTGATATCTACGATTTCAGAATCTCTTTCTTCATCTCGTTCAATCAAGAAATCTTTTTCACAAGCAACCTTGTTTAAATCTATAACTTTAAAGGATTTACTCTGCAATATCTCAGAAACAGAAGTTTTTCCAGTACCAGGTGTACCAGTAATTGCAATAATCATAAACCTAAATCAACTTATGATAATCATATCCTCGGAATCCTTCCTTAAAGCAATAATGAAGTTCTTGGAAGTCTTTTCGGAACTCCTTAACATCTGCCTTAATCTTCTTTGGATCCTCGTTTTTCAAAAGAACCCGCTCATAGAATGTAGCTATTTCATCCATTTCTTTTTCTTTCATACCGATTCTTGTAAGCTCAGGTGTCCCGAGTCTTAATCCTGAAGGATTAAATGGATTTGTATCACCAGGTATAGTATTCATATTTGTAACAATGCCTGCATCTTCAAGTTTCTTAGATGCCTCCTTTCCTTTGCCAGGTCCAATAGCTACTAAGATTTGATGAGATTTTGTAAAACCAAGTTTTTCGCCAAAAACATCGAATCCTCTTTCATGTAAAGACTGCGCAAAGCGTTGTGCATTCTTTATTGTCTGTTTAGCATAAGCCTCTCCGAATTCAAGATGCTCAGCATATGCAATTGCCTTAGCTGCAACATGGTGAAGATGATAAGAAGATGTAACACCTGGGAATACACCATAGTTCAACTTATTCAGAAAAGATTTGCTTTCTTCAGTATCGTCTTTATGATTTGATACAATCATACCGCCTTGTGGGCCAGGAAGGGTCTTATGTGTACTACCGCTCATTACATCTGCACCTTCCCGCAATGGATCCTGGAACTGTTTGCCACCAATGAGGCCTAGAACATGCGCAGCATCATACACAAGATATGCACCTACTTCATGAGCAGCCTCTGCAAGTTCCTTAATCGGACTTGGGAATAGAAAAACAGAACGCCCATTTAAAGCAAGTTTTGGTTTAACTTTTTTAATCAGTTTTACAGCGCCATCAATATCGATATTCATTATCTCATCATTAAAAGGATAAGAAACAAGGTTGATGCCGCGAACACCAGCGCCACCATATTTGCCAAAAGAGATATGAGCGCCATTTGCTAAATCTAAAACAGTTGCAGTTTCACCAGGCTTCATCAAAGCCTTTAAAATTGCGAGATTAGCAGTTGTTCCAGCAGTTGGCCTGACATCTGCATAATTGCAGTTGAACAGTTTCTTTGCAAGTTCCATTGCCTTCAATTCAACATTATCAAAAAACTTACACCCTTCATAGTATCTCTTACCCGGTGTTCCCTCAGCATATCGCCCATGAAAATCAGTAATCAACATCTCTCTACAACGTGGAGATAGCACATTTTCACTAGCAATCATCGGAAGTGAGTTTGCAAAAAACTCGTTATTCAATTTAGCTTGTTTTCGGATATATTCGACTTCGTCATACCAACTCATTAAAACCCCACAAAGCGATATCCTAACTACTCATAAAAAGGTAATGGAAAAATCATTCAAATCTCAATTAATTGTCTAGGGGACTCGCTTAGAATTTCGATTCCATCTTTCTTTATTAAAACATCATCCTCTATTCTAACGCCACCAAGCTCAGGAATATAAACACCAGGTTCAATGGTATATACCATATTCTCCTTAAGTT
>JAHWHG010000015.1 GCA_019323515.1 Candidatus Woesearchaeota archaeon | reverse complement strand
TGTAATTAATTATATTGATGATAATTGGTTAAGGTTTTGGTTCTTAGGTTATAATAGAGAGAAGTTGCGTAAGGTCTTAGTGCAGACTGATAGTATGGAAGAGTATCGTGAATTTATCAAGAATTCAATGAAAGAGATGTATCGTGTTCTGAAGAAGGGGAAGTATTGTATTATTGAAGTTGGTGATGTGAAGAATAAAGGTAAGAAGGTGTACTTAGATGAGTTGATTGTTGAGCTTGCATTTGAGGTTGGGTTTAAGGTTGAGAAAGTGTTGGTCAATTACATGGAAGCTCCTAAAATCTCTAAAGCGTTCTCTAAAAAGCATAAGTCTCAGGGGACTAAGACTAATCGTTGTGTGGTTATGAGGAAAGTTTAGGCTAGATATTTTTTCCAATTCTTATTCTTTAGTTTCTTTAATAAATCTTTAGCAATTTCATCAAAAATCTTGTAGCCTGATCCTGCATACTTTCTGCTAGAAAATGAAAAACCCTTAAGTTTTGACAAATATTTGGTCATTTGCTTTTTACTGCCTTGAGTCTTTTGATATACGTGGGGGAATATTGCAATTAATGAATTAATTCCGTTATTTTTTGTTAGAATATACCCTCTTTTATTCCATTGTCTATCGAATAATGTCTTAATTATCTTAAAATACTCTACAAAAATTTTTAAAAATTCACTAAATTCAATTGTTATATCATATAAAAGAACTTTCTTCTCTTTTATAACTTTTTTTTCTTTTATAATAACCGATCTATTAAAATGTATCACTTTTCCTTTTCTTTCATTATCTTCTTTTTTGCTAATCTTTTTTAGCATATGGCTAAAAGCTACTTGCTTAATTATTGTGCCCTTCTCTATTCCGCCAGTCATGTTTATTAAATCATAGAAGGGAGATTCCTTATTTTCGTTTAACTCTTTTACTATCTGATGTATATGATAGAGTGGTTCTGAAGGTGGATAAAACTCTAATAATTCATAAATAAGAGAAGGGTTCACTTTCTTAGCTTCTTGATTAATAATTTTAAATAACCTTGCTTGTTTTTCTACTGCTAATTTATCATAACAAGCTACAAGAATTGGAAACTTTTGTTTAGACTTTGAAAAACCATATACTCTATGTTGGCCATCAATTATCCATGCAGAATCACGGATATTAGGTAATCTTAAAATACCAATGCTATAATCTTTCTTTACTGATAATTTTTTAACTGGTTTAAAATCAATAATGCCACTATCAATATTTATTATAATATCTCCGGGAAGTTTAGCTTTTTTTAAGCTTAAGTATTCCCCAATTTTTTGTAGTCGCTTAACTTTTAATATCCTTTGATACCCTTTAGGATCATACCATGGATGTTTCTTACTCCTTGTGTCTACCCATGCAATCTTCATTAAATCCTTAGGATTTATTGCAAACACATAAAAACTTGCACCAGGTTGTTTTATTTTTAAAGCAGGGAGTTTGAGTGGTTTTCCTGGTTTAATCTTAACATTCATAAGAGCTAAAATAGTGTCCTTTGCTTCTTCTTTTGTATAGGTGTTATTGCAAGCTTTTCGAAATCCCTCTAAGTCGTCATAATCCCAAAGGAGGATATGATAATTTTTCATTGCCCAATTTTTATCAGTTCTTGTAATTGGATTTTTTGAATCAATAACCATTAAAACCCCGTCAGGTTTTTGAGGCATCTTTTTGATTTTTTTGTTCCAGGTTTTCACGAGCGTTCTAATATCCAAATTTGATTTAGTCCTATATTTTGTTTCAATTATAAATCTAAGTTTGAGAGTAATGTTCTTATATTCTCCTAAAGATTCTAATTTTTCTATAGAAGCGATAACATCTATTTCGTATTCATCTATCTTAGTTCGCTCTTGAGTTTTAAAACCTGCTTTTGTTAGTACTTCACTTACTAAGTCTTCTAAATGTGTTCCTTTCCTTCTGGCCATTATATCTTACCTCTCTTTATCCTAACAGCACCTTTCTTTGTAACATAAAAGTTACCAATAAAATCAATTCTTTTCTTCTTAAAAACAACTTTAGCTTTTAGTATAGGACCATAAAACTTCTTATGCATACGGGATTTCCAATCCGTCTTCTCTAGATGTGTGAAACAAACAAAAAACTCATCAAACTTCTCTCCACCCCATGAAATAAGAAGATAATCAAAGGGTCTTTGACTGAATTCACCACCTACCCAGCTAGAATCCCCAGAAGTGACTTTAATTTCTAGAGGTCTATTTATCTTAGTAAAAAATAAATCAGGATCTCTGTCACTTAATGCTTTCTTTACTTCATAACCTAGGCGTTTTGAAAAAACGTCTGCAGCAACCTTTTCCATAATCTTACCAATAATTTCAGATAAATTCTTATTGCTTAAGTGAATATCATATTCTTTTCTTAAATCTGCAAATGCTTTCATTCGCTTAGAAACACCTTTCATAATCTCGAGAACTATTTTTTTAGTTATACCAAATTCATTTTTCATTTCAGCAGTTCCTTCCCCTTTTGAGAAATTCTATACAACTTCCCTATCTTGTCCTTTGGATTCAAGCAATCAACTAGTCCTTTATCTCTAAGCTCCTTCAAAGTTGCGCTGGCTTGTGACATGGCAATTTTCATAGCCTTCCTAACATCATTTGCAGAACCTGGATGATTAGACTTTGAAATGTACTCTAGAACGCTTCTTCTCCTTGATCCTCTCTTAAGCCATGCTACTAAATGCCAGTCCATATATTAAGCAATACTTAAGCAAGTATTTAAATAAAGTTAAGGAATTGTTAAGATTTACTTTGGTAGACCTAAGAATTTCAAAGGGAGTTCGTTAAAGAAATAGTAACAAGAGACAGATTCAATATAGCCAAGAACATCCTTATATTCTTTTTTCTTAAACCAATCGTTAAGAATATAAACATACTTAACTTTAATTTTCAAAGGTTTTAACAATTTTTCATATTGTTTCCGCTTGAAATCACAGGTTTGGAGCTTTTCATCAACAGATCCAGCTACTTCTTGAAATTTTACCTCGATAATAAACAAAGTCCTTTGTTCTATAACAAGAATTGAGTCATCAGGTAGCATTTTCTTAGATATAAAATCTAAGTAGCTTATCTTTTTAGGTGAAAGAAACCTTTTATACAAGTCATGTTTTTTGAACAGTTCTGCAACAAACTTATCTTTGTAGAACACTTCATTATCTTTAACTTCATAATTAGGCAGTTCGTTAAATAATGTTTTCAATGACACTCTTGATTCAAATTTCAATCCTGAAACAGTTCTCGCTCCTCCCTTACCACCTTTAATCATAATTTGTTTGAAATAATTCTAATTCATAAAATAAGTTAAGAATATGTTAAGAAATTAAGGATCAATCCTTTTTAGTATTTTGGAAAAACTTTCAATTACAAAATCACTCTTAATCCCCTCAAACTCTCCCCTATCAACCCAACATGTCTTTATCCCAACTGCTTTTGCACCTTTGATATCCCTTTCGGGCCAATCTCCAACCATTAAAGCCTCTGAAGGTTTGACCTTCATCACCTTAAGGATCTTCCTAAAAGGAAGCTTAGAAGGCTTTCTATGCTTAGTATCTTCAATGCCAACAACAGCATCAAACATGTCAGCTAATCCTGCTAAATCTAGTCTCATATAAGCCTTAAGCTTAGGAGCATCTGTTAATAATCCAAGCTTATACCCTTTCTTCTTCAACTTCCTTAAAGTCTCTTTTACTCCTTTGAAAGGCCAGTTGAATTTGTACTTGTAAGAAAGGTAAGCATTGATCCCTGCTGCCAAGATCCTTGGATGGTAGGATCTCTGGAGTTTTAAGAAATTCTGGAATACTTCCTCGCCTTCAATGTCCTGGATATACATCTCAAACAGCATCTTCTTTGCTCTGTGCAAGGACATCTTTAATCCTGCCTTTACCATTGCTTTTGCAGCTAAATCAGAAGCTTTGCGTTTGAAGTTCATGAAGTCTACTAAAGTATCATCTAAATCAAATATGATGGCTTTGATCATATCTCCTCACACCATTTGCAAAACTTACATTCTTTGCCTGGTTTAGGTTTATCGCCATCAAGAACCGTCACAGCTTTCTTAAATATCTTCTCAGCGTTCTTCACATTAATCTTCATCTTAATCAACTTAGCTTCAAAGTCAACAGAACCGTTCCTATGGACATACTTAGGATGATAGAATAACAGATAAGCATAGTCTGTAGTAGGATGACCATTTTTTCTTAGTAGAAAGTTATAGATGTCCATCTGATCCTGGTAGTGTTCATGTGTGTCTTCTTTTACAGGATAGCCTCTTGTTTTGTAATCAAGAACTACGAGTTTCTTGCCCTTGACCAATATATTATCAACAGCGCCTCTGAATAAGTTGCCTTTCCTGTCAGTCCATCTAATGCCCTTGAACACACTTCTCCATTCTTTTAGCTTTTCTTCATCATCAAATAATGTACAGCCAGTTTCAGTTAACTCTGCAGGGACCTCGCCTCTCTTCATGAACCTGTCGAAATGTTCTTTCAATACCTTATCCATCCCAGATGGTAGGGAAGGGAATGGTGTGTCAGGTCTCTTAATGTTCTTTCTGTATCTTAGCCAGAAACATCTAGGGCAGTCTTTCAGTAATGATAATGATGATGGTGAAAATTTGTACATACGTTAGAATAATATTTAAACCTATATAAACCTTACTCTAGAATCAATCATCCAATAAAGTTCCATAACCATACAGCGATCATTATCATCAGAATTCCTATGATAAGCCAAGTCCGTGCATTTTCCCAGAATGTCGGAGGTGGGTCATAAACTCCCATAAACCGTTTATTCTGCTCCCTGACTTCATGCAACAGCTCAGGCTTAACAAACATCTGAACCCTTGCTCCACCAAAGAGAGGTTCGAAAATCTTGACAATATCACCTGCTTGAACTCCGTGAGTATTGACCCACTTTCGCATCTCCTCAGTTGAATCAAATTTCACTTCAACCATCCTCTTTAATTGTTTCTTTGGCATATATACCTTTTACCACAATAGAATATAAAAATAATTCTGTTCTTGAGAAGTGATATGGCAGATGAACTACATGAAAAATCCTGTAGATGGTGGGAATCTATGAAGTTTCCTATGGGTAGAGGAGTGGTCTTTCTTTGGAAAAAGCATGAGGAAGGAATGTATCGACTTGTAGACAAGGTTCTTGTAGATGGGAACACCAGTTTCATAGTCACCCAAGTCCATGATACTAACCACACACCTCTTGAGATGTACACTGCTAAAGAATTCGTAGATACGTTCTTGTATAATGATGATCATGAATAAAGATAAGATTGATGAAAGGTTGAAGGCTTATCAAGAGCTTGAACAGTGGTTTAATGAGATGGGCTTGAATCGTATGGAAAGGAAGAAATTAGTTTGCTGGAAAAGGAATTTTTAATAGCAGGATTTGAACATTCTCTTAACACTTTCTTTCTGAGTTGATCATTAGTTAGAACAACAACACTTAAATATCCCCTAACCTTAAACTTTAATGAGGTGATACTAATGGGAATAATGGCATTGTTCCACAAAAAGAAGTTTAATACATGGGAGGTTGCATCAGATGAGGTTGCGATTCTTGCGTTTGCGTTTTTAGTAGCTAAACTTTATCCAGCTGTTACAACAGCTGCATGGTACTGGTATTTGATTATCATGGTTATATTTTGGATACCGCCAGTGAAAGCAATGATGAAGTGATTTTATTGGATAGGGTTTATTGAAATATTTTTAGGATTACCTTACCCTTAACCTAAAGAAGTTGTCAAAGTACTCTTTTTTTTCTTTTCTCATGTTGCAGTCGTATGAGCCTAGCTTTGACATGATATAACTGGTGCAGGAGTTGACAAAGTCAAATCTTGCAAATGATTCAATGTCCTTGTTTTCAGACAATCCATAGGCTTTCAGCTTTCTGAACGCTCCATGGAACTCTGGGACTACCATGGCAGTATATGCAAGCCTTTGCTTAGATGGCATGTTATTGAACATTATTCTTGTGACTTTTGTCCTGAGAACTATTGGAAGGTATTTCTGGAAGTCTGACCTAAGTGCATCAAGTTCGCACTGGTCAAAAGGTAGTAAGCTATCTTTTTCTTTGTCCAGTTCTACCTGGGCAATCTCTGCATAAAACTCGCTGCTTCTGAGCATGTTTGCAATCTTGCTTAACCTTCTGGGCATTTCTTTGGAGAAGTCTCTTTTTCCGTTTTCCTTATAAACATTGTTAAAGAACATGTTCAAGCCTGGAAGTGTCCTGAACAAAGCTTCAACTATGTCAAGATCGTCCATTGTGAACTCAGCGCTGAATGCTTTAGTTTTAAAGTTCATCTTCTTATACCAGAAAGTTATAGAATACCTGTCAGAGAGGTCTAAGAGTCTTTTCTCAACATCATTCATTGGAAGTGTCTTTGCTTTTTCATAGACAATCCTTTCTAAAGTTCTTAGGAAATCCTCTCCAAATTCGTTTACAGCTCTCTTGTCCTTGTCAGGGCTGTTGTACCTGTTAAAGGTGTTGAACTCTTTCCAGGCCTTTTTCCTGTCATCTTTAGAATAGACACTAAAATCATTGCCAGTAAAGCAGCCTTTTGGCAGGTATAGGTCAGCAGTGACAGATACAACTTTTTTGATTAAATCGCTTGTCCTTTTCATGTAATCTCCATAACCTATTATCCTTTTACAGCAGTCAAGGTAAGAGTCAAGCACTGGGACAAACTTCACAGGTTTCCTGAACCTGAAACCTGATGAGCTTATTGAATACCTGCCTGGTTTTATTTCAGAGGCAAGAGAGAGATAGCATCCGTCAGTTGCTGAAGCAGCGTCAACATAACCAAGAACATTGTCAAGAATTTGAATGATCTTTTCCTTTCCTACTAAATCACTGAGCTCCATCTGCCAACCTTCTCCTGGAGAGCTTTTCTTTGATGGATTCATCTGCCATTGTGATCTTTGGGATATATCTGACCATCAGGTCAAAGGCGAACTGTCGTTTCTTTGGTGTTAACTTATTCTTTTTCTGATAATAGCTTAGTAGGTTTTTCATGAATCCGTAATCTGTTTCAATATCAAGTGAACCAATCTCCTGTTCAGAAAGTGATGGAACTACATATTCTTCGTGGAACCTTATGAATGATTCCAGGTCATTTGCAACTATCCTGTTATGCAGAGGGATCCTTTTAGATGAGACCTGTTCAGAGAGGTATCTTTCAACAATATAACCATCGTATCCTTCTCCAGGGCCGCACTTTATATGCCTGTACTGTTCATTGGCTTCAACCATCCTGTGCGTATTAAGGACAATGTTTGCCAGTTCTTCAATCCTGGAGTTCCTGCCATTTCTGGTCTCGTGGCTGGCTGTATGCCTGTCCCTTTGTCTTGTATATTTTATTGTGTTTTTTTCAGAGTTGCATAGAGTGTCCCATCCCCAGCCTGGAATATAGACATTAGCAAAGTCTATTAACCTGTCAAGTTTTTCAGGGATTGATTTCTTAGCCTCTGACTGAAGTTCAGCCTGAAGCCCGAATAGCTCGTCTTTAGTTAAACCCTTTAGATCATACATTTCACCGACTTTTGACTTTACGAATTTTATGGCTTCATGTATCTTTCCGATTGTAAGAAGATCGTGATTTTCGTCCCTGATAGTTATAATCGGGTTTTCTTTTGGCTCAGTTGGCAGGCCTGGTATTGAAGGCAGGTTTACTGTTTCAGTATCGCCAGTTTCATCTTTTCTTACTATCAACCTTCTATCTTCTATCCTTTTCAGGTCATCAGCTTCAATTGAACTTATCCTTAGTCCCTGATCTAAGTCCTGCTCCTGTGTAGGTGTTACAGTTTCAGGCAGAACTTGAGGTTCACTTATTTCCTCAGGGAAAAGCCATATAAAGTATTCAGATGAGGTTGCAGTACGGTTTCTTATCTTTTCTTTTAATGATTCGTCATCAGTGGTCTGGTAAACCAAGTCATCTTCATGATTGCCAAGCTTAGTCCTGAGCACTTGGTCAGGAACTGCCATAAGCGAGACAAACCTTGCTTTCTCATCCATCAGCCTTTGGATCTTTGCTTCATAGCTCTCTTTGATTCTTTTGATCTCCTCACTCTTAGAATCTCCAAGTCTCTTGATAAGCTTTTCAAATGACATTTTAGAACCTTCCCAAGGACCTATAGTAGTTAGCAGGACCTTTTTTCTTTGAGTATGTGTTAAACCTGATAGAGTCTATTGACTCCTGCGAATCTTCGATCTCTTTGCACTTCCTCTCGCATTCTTCTCTTAACTTTTCCACGAGATTATTGAACTTACCCTCAAACCTTTCCATGTTTCAGTTAGCGGGTGGTTTTATATAAAGATAACTTAATCACATCTCAACAGTTCATGATTCTCAAGCTGCTTCTTATCATACTTGTCCCAGCCGCGAGGTCCTGGAGCGTCTTCCATTGCCATGTAGGTTCTTCCGTCATGTTCATCGCTCCACCTGTTTCCTTTAACACTCTGCCTGTAGCCAGTGCGAGCCTCACAATAGTCGCCGTTTATCATCTGGTCAAACCAGTCAAATATTCCCCAGAATGCTGGTTCATCTCCGCCAAGTTCTGGGTCAGTAGGGTTGATAGAACAATCCTTTTTCTCTGGACATCTGTCATTGCCTGGAGGGTTATAGCAATAACCCTCGCCAAGGCCGAAGCAGTGGCCTATCTCGTGGAGTGCAACTTGCATCTTACCATACCTGATAAAAGCAAACCCTGGTATTGTTGAGCTGCTTTTTCCGTTAACACCGTAATCAAAATATGAACCGCCTACTCTTTTCTTGCCAACAGCTAAGTATATTGTATTGTTGAAATATTTGCTGTAGGAAGGGTTTTCCGCAAGCACGCAGTCCTTGCCAAGGTTCCAGTTATCATAATCCTTTTCACCGTCGTACTTAAACCCTTTACATGAACCTGCACTGATGACATGGATATCTGCGCATATGTCAAGGTCTTTCATAAACTCTTTCTTTATCTCTTCACCATATTCCTGGAGTTCTTCTTTTGTATACTTCCCGTCGCCTGAGAATAATGCAAAGACAAGGTCAGGCGCTTCAAGCTTTTCCCAGCCATCGTCAACTTTCTTAGTCTCCTGGTCATCTTCAATAACCTTATTCTTTTTAGGACCTGTTGTTGGAAGATCTGTGCATTCGCCTGAAAGTTTAAGTGAATAGAGTTCAAAATCGGATTTACTGCCAAGGCTTTCAAGCTTTTCGCCATTGACATACACATCTTCACCGTCAATCACAATCTTGCTGTCTTCATCAAGAGTGTAAGAGCCTTTAAAGTAAATCTTGTAACCATAATTGCTCTGGAAATAGAACCTGTACTTGTCAGTAAAGCTTGGGAGAGCTACCTTGTTGTCAAAGTGTTCAAGATATTTCCTTGAGGCTGAAACTGTGAAGATGCCCTTATCCTGGACCTTTGCGTCTGTGCAGAAGAAATCGTCAGACACGAACACAAGCGACTTGCTGTCAGGTCTTTTCTTGACTTCCACCTCGACAAGCCTGTCAAGGTTTACATAGACAGGGGTGTTCTGGCTAAACTTCAGGTATGACGGAAGGTCTGTTATATCTTTGTCCCTTAGGATCCTTACAGAGTACCAAACACCTTCTTCATAAGGCTCAGCATCTTCAAGCACCATATACTTTGTATAATCATAGTCTAAATCTGAACTTTTATACGCATATATCTTTCCGTAGAGCGGTTCGCCGTCAAGGGTTACAGTTATTGAAGGTTTTGCATCAGCAACATCCACATTATACTCTTCATCCAGATAACGGTCACACTCATCAAACTCATGCGTCTCTCCATAGACTCGTTCTCCGTTGATATAAAGTTTATTATCCTTGACCTTAACATGATCTCCGTCCTCCAAGCTAAGATTAAATTCATACCACTTATCATTCCTGAAGTAAACGTAATATGAATCAGAATCCAGAAGGTAAACGTAATCATCACTATAAGGGTAATGTTCCATCACAGCAGAATACAACGGATAAAACCTTCCGTCTAGTGTATCAACACCGACATACTCAACATCAATATCATAGGTGATCTTTTTTGTAAGCTTATACTCACCCTCTTCACCAGGTTCAAAACTAAAAGACCCGTAATTATAACCTATATTAAGATACCCGGAATCTATAGTGTTCTCAATATCCTCAATCATAAGAGTCCCAAAATCCTTTCCGTCCCTGGCATTATACCCGCATTCATCCTCATCCCAGAATGTCTGGAAAACATTAGCTTCGATAATACCGTCAGGATCCCTTATGGTAATTCCAGCCATTACACTGGGAAGAAGCAAAAAAAATACAAAAAAAGTTATCCATTTCATGATAACGCCAGTCCCAGGAATGTCATCATCATAATTCCGTAGACCATTGTAAGCATCAGCCATAGGGATGATAATGCGATTCCTGCAATTGCGAACCCGTAACCTTCATCACCTTGCTTAAGTTTTCTTACAGCTAAAACCCCAAACACAAATCCTGCTGGAAAGAAAACAAAAGAGAAGATGAAAGAAAGTATTCCCATAGTTTTTGGTTTCATAGGTATCTTATAAGTGAGTAAGCTTTATAAGGATTTTTACGGGATTGCTGGAAGATTTTCGGGTTTGCTTATAAGTAAAACTTAAATATCATTAATGTTTAAATATAGTAATGAGACGCATTATAATAATAGTACTATTATTGTTCTTGACAGCCTGTTCATGCGGTAAGCCTAATATTATACAAGGTGAGAGGGATTCTTTTGACACTAATGATGATGGGGTGGATGACACTTTCACATTAACATATGATAAGGAAGAGGTAGCTGATGATGTTTATTTAATTAAATCAATCGAACTTACAGATACTGAAGGAACAATAACTTTAGAGTTTGAGGGTGATAATCAAGCTGTTTACAGGGAGGCTATTCCAAAATCATTTGCTGAACATGTAGATGAACTTGAGTTTTCAGTGCAGCCTAGAGTCATTAACCCTGACCCTGAGGTTGAGTGGGACATAGACATAAAGGATGAGAAAGCTATTATCCAGATCAAGGTAAAGGGAAAGAAGCCTGTGACTGATGTGTTTGACCAGTTTGACCTGAAGAGGAATGTTGAGATATGTGACAAGCTGCCAGAGGGTGATAAGCAGGTGTGTTACAGTATTGCAGTCGGTGCCTTGAAGGAGCCGAAGCCAAGCCATTGCAGGGCTTTACCAGTCAATGAGGATATGCAGATTGGGTGTATACTTGGTATTGCTGTCTTAACCAAGGATGTGAACATATGCGCTGAACTTAAAGAGAAGGATGTGCAATCCCAATGTCTTACAAGTGTTGCTGCTATTACCAAGGATAAAGAGTTATGCAATAAAGTGAAGGACCTTGGCATGAAGTCTTTATGCGAGGTGGTGGTAGAGGCACAGGTGAGAGGGGTTCCGGTTGAGGATGTGTATCAGGAGAAGATCAAAGCAGTGCCTGAAACAATATCTCTTACACCTGAGGAATGTAATGAGCTTAAGCAGGGGTGTGAACAGGATTGCGGTGAGAAGTGCGAGCAGCTTAAGTATGATTATTGCAGGAAGCATGAGTACTCAGGTTGTGCTCTTGATGTGTTCTGTTCATGTGATGCGTGCAAGGATGTGTATAATGTAAAGTGGTGCGGGTATGAAAGTTTTCTTGGATGTGCTGAAGGTGCGATGGGTAAGTATGAGACATGCATAAAAGGGTATCAGGCAAAGAGGGATGCAGGACAGGATGTTTCTAATGCAGGTGAGTGCAGGAAAGAGTTTTTAGAGCAGTTAGGTGGACCTTGTAAAAATGATGCTTGTGTTGAGTTCTGTCAGCTTGATAATTTCAAGACAGGTAAATGGGCTACCTATACTCAGGAGTTCGGGTATGATAGTTGCGCTTGTGAGTAAAGCTTAAATATCAGTAGTTCTTAAAGTGTTGTATGAAATATGCAATAATCCTGGTGATCCTAATCTTGATTGTTTCAGGGTGTGATTATCCTTTTGAGAGTCAGGCTGATCTTGAGGTTGCAGAGTTTCTTGAGCAGGCTGTAAATCTGCCTGAGGTTAAGAGCGTGTGCAGTGAGGTTCCATTAGCTGAACGTGATGATTGTCTAGTAAAAAACTGTCCGCTGCTGAAGACTGAGGAGGGAAGAGAGGAATGCTGCAATACAATCAAGGATGTAGGGAAAAAAGGAATCTGTAAAGGAGGTCCTGGTCTTTTCCCTGAGGTTGAGCTTGATGATTATGATGTTAAGGTTTCTGGTACAATGCCTGCAGGATTGAAAGAAGGTGAATCTATAAGTATTTACATTGAGTATGTCAGGCCTGGAGGAAAGTTCAGTGAACTTCCAGATGCGATGTACACTTTCTGCAGAGGCGGTGTTGGAAAGAACGGGCAGTGCTTTAATGCTGAGCAGAATCTTGGAATGTATGCAACAAAGACATTGATAGCATCTAATGAATGGGATACCCGATATCCAATTACAGAATATGATGAGCGAGTATACCTTGGTCCAGTAACAGATCAGTGGGGTGATACAACCCCAGCTGCAACTGAGTACAGGATAATAACAACATGGAAAAAGAATTCTGAGGATGAAACCAAGTTATGGGAATTTGTGCACGAGGTCAGGGGACCGTTCACTGTAAGTTAAGATTTCTTCAGAAGTTTTGGTTATTCAGCTAATTCCCTAAGAAAATCTGGTTAGAGTTGTATATAAAGATAATGGATGAAAGAAATAGAAGAAAAAAAATTAAAAAATTTATTGCTGCTTGACCCTTAAATAATCGCCAAGTTTGTTGAACTCTTCATTAGTCAGACAATGACCAACAGAATCAACGCAAGTCTTATCAGCAGTTTCACAACCAGTACCAAAACAACAAGGCTGCAAAGAGTCACCACAACCGCTTAAATCATTACCAGCCTTCTCATAACAATATTCACGAGAAGCATCAGCATCCTGAACATACATAAGTTCTGGAAGCTCTTTACAAAAACGATCATCACGAGCCTTGATAGCGATCTTGACAATACACTTAGCACGCCTCTCTTCATGCTCAATAATCTTACAGATGCCATAATTGAAAGAACGGATACCGACATCCTTCAAACAATGCTCATAGTCAGGAGCGTCCTTACACTCAGCCTTAGCCTGAGCAATAGTTGTAAACTTGTGACCACAACCTCCTAACAATAACAGACTAACAATAAAAACCACTAAAAATATCTTTTTCATTGAGTATCACCTCTTAAGAACTTAAATGTTAATATATATTTAAATGTTGCCTAGGCATAGGTGTTTAGCAGGCTTAAAAACTTCCATTCTTCCTTAAACTCATCTGCCATCTTTTTTACATCAGGGCTGGTCTTAAGGGTCTCGTACTTTTTAATGTAGAATTCAAGAGCGTCTGGTTCAACAGCAGATTCTAAAAATTCATGGGCATGCTGGTCAGCCAGTTCACGGCAATGCTTGTTATCGGAAGCTAGATAGTGGCTTGCGAAGCGTTTAAGTGTATTTTCAATAATGGTTTCCATTAAAAGAAAATCAATGTAAAAATACTATAAAAACCTTTTGAAAATTTCTTACCATAACCTTCTGCACATCTTTTCAAATGTAGAATCTGTCTTTGTCATCAACTCTTGCTGCACTGGGAAGCTTAGGATGTACCAGTCGTCTTCTCTTTTCTCGAGATAGCTTCGCGCTTTGACACGGACTTCAACAAAGTATGGTGACACTCCGTAGATATCTGAAAGAAGTGTTTTCTGTCTTTGGTATGAGTCAAGTGACATGCCGTCTCTGCCTGTCTTTGATTCAAAGACAATAGGAACCCCTTCATACACTAACAGGTTATCAACCTCGCAAACAACTCCTGACCTGAAGTCTTTTATGACAAGGTTTTGCTTGTTCTTACGGTATTTCACAGCTATGTTCCTTGGGATATACTGGTCCTTTAATGTGAAACCTGCCTTTATGTCTTTCTCAGGGTATTCTGAGATTATATGCTTGACAATCCCCAAACCAAGAATCTCTCCATACACTCCCTGTATCTGTGACTTGTCCTTGATGTTCATATTATCCTTAAAGAATACATAGTCTTCATAATCAAGGCCATCATATGCTTGCTGGATTGTTAAAGGCAAACCTTGCAATCTTTCAATTATCCCGACTGCTTCTTTTTTTGCTGTTGATACTCTTTTCTTGTACTCAGATTCGATTATGCCTATCAAAGGGTCTTTAGTGAAGACGTCTTCATTTTCCCTTGCAATCTCAAGATATTGTTCAATGTTGCCATAGAACCTGTCATAGAGTTCTTTTTTTGCCTTGCTAAGCGCCTCTGTTTTAGTCATATCTGCAATGGGTCTTCTTGGCCTTATAGTGTGTGAGAGTTTTGGTGCCCTTGCAAACCTGTAAGCTCCAAGGTTTATCTCAAGAGAACTTAGTTTTGTATGCGGCATGAAAGTAAGAAAGTTGCTTTGTTCGCTCATCAGGAAACCAAGATGTCCCTGCAGGTCTCTCATCAAGGAAGCTGTTCTTTCTTGCTCCTGTTCAAGGCCGTTGAAGTCAATCTTTAGCCTGTAGCCCAGGCGTACAGCGTTTGCTATAATCTTGATAAGGCCTTTATAGTCTTCAGGTGCTGCAAGAATGTGTTCTTTTATTGAATTGTCAACTGAGATATGTCCAAGATTAATTCCAGAAGTTGCCTGTGCTACGATATCTGATAGTGACATAGAGCTGATAGAACAAAGTAATTTATAAAGGTTATTCAATCCTTGAAAGGAATTCAGATGCTCTCAATCTATCATACGTAAGGTCCATCAGAGTCTTCAGGTTTTCGATGTCTGCCTGGTTGTACTTGAGAAGAAGTCTAAGCGCTTCATCATCGCCTCTTCTCTTGTAGCGGTACCAAAGACGCACTGCCTCAAATCCGTCAATGTCCTTTAATGATGAGTCCCTGTTTAAGCCGAGCTGTCTTTCAATTGACTTAAGACCTCCAGAGAATCCAATCTTCTTCATCTCAAACCTTAAGTCAATATGGAATTTATTTAAGTTTAAAGAAGGAAACTTGTGCTGGATGAACGGAAGGTCAAAGCATTTGCCGTTGTATGTCACAACAAGCGGATACTTGTTGAGTTCTGGAGCAAACTCGTGCATGTTGTCATCCTTTACAAAGAATTTACTCTCGCGACCATTGTATAGGCCTATGACAGTTATGTCATCATAGTGCCTACTCAGACCAGTTGTCTCAATATCAAGAAAGCATGGCTTGAACTCCTTATAAGTTCTCCAGTGCATGTTATGAGGGATCCTGTTAAGGAAGAATTCATGGTTATTCTGTTCCAGTGCTTTTAGTGAATGGTTGCAGTGTTCATAGATATGTTCCTTTCTTGGAATGTTGATAGAGTGATGGTTGTCAAGGAACTCTTTCCAGGAATAGATATTGTTTCTCCATAGAAGTTCTTCTGTGTCTTTACCAATACCTGGTATATGCGCAAATGTATTCCTTAATATCTAAAACACCCTTTTTTCAGGAAATATGGAAAATTAATGTTTTATATCTTTTTTGGAAATGTTTAAATAATATAAATCTTAGAACTTGATAAAGAGGTGACATATGGCTGACAAATCAACAGTTTCATTGGTTCTTGGTGTCTTAGGTTTTGCTTTGATGATGATCCTTCCATTTATTTCTATAGTGCTTGGTGTACTTGCAGTTGTGTTTGGGATATTAGGAAGAAAGAAAAAGAAGGATGGAAGGTCTACAGCCGGAATTGTTTTAGGAGTGATTGCAATAATAGGAAGCATCGTGATGTTTGTGTTTGCGATGAAGCTTTTGTCATGGTTCTTCAGTTATGATTTTGATAAGAAAATGGTAATCCATGATATATGTAAAATAGGTAATCCTTTGCCATGCATAGACATGTTTTATTCTGGTGATACAATTCAATTTAACATAAGGAATGATTTTGAGAGGGATATTACAATCAATAGGGTTTTTTTAAGGGACAGGGTTACTGGTGAGACCTGCGGGATTGAGGAACCTTTTGCTATGGCAATGGGTGAGATTAAGGAGATCAGTATTGATTGTGGGTTAGAAGAGCGTAAGGTGTTAGGTGTTGAGATCTGGGTTCTTACTGATTATGGTTATGAATGGATTGTCCAGGGCGAGTTGCAGATGAAGGATAGATAAGAGGTGAAATTAAAATGTCAAAATCAACAACAGCATTGGTCTTAGGTATAATAGGAGTGGTGTTGATATTCCTGTTTCCTTTAGTTGGGATAGTGTTGTCAATACTTGCAGTTGTGTTTGCAGCACAGGCAAAGAAAGTAGAGAAGAATGGAAAGGTCACTGCTGCTTTAGTATTAGGGATTGTCGGGATAGTTGGTAACCTGTTCAGTGCATTGCTCTGGGTTGGAATACTTGCAATGTTTGGTGTGATGGAGCCTGAGATGATGATGCCTGACAGGTGCGTGCTTCCATCAGGTTTGAGCTGCCAGGACTCTTTTCTGACTGTTGAGGGTGTTGCTATTAAGGTGTATAACTCGTTTGGCCAGGATATTACTGTTACAGAGGTCAAGCTGACAAACCTGGACACGCAAGAGGTGTGCACTGCAGAAGGACCTGAGATTCCAAAAGATTCAATAGGTACATTGTATGTTTTATGTGATCCGTATGAGCAAAAAACTGAGAAGTTAAGGTATGATGTTGAAGTGACTTACAGGTTTAAAGGTTCAGATATTGATAAGCTTATAGTGGGAGAGCTGGCAATAACTAGGTAGTTGCCAGTTCCTTGAAACTTTCCTGTAATTTTTTATTTTTTATCTGTTGTCTTGCTTTCTGAAACCATTGTTTCATGACAGACTGGGACTTCTTTATCCCTACAAGCATGTCTTTCATCTCTATATGTCTTTTTTTCCTTGTTGTGAATGATTCTTTAAGAGGGATATCAGTTGCTGCTTCACATACTGCTTTGATGTCTGCTCCTGAGAATCCTTCAGTCTTTTCTGCAAGTCTTTTGTAGTCTAAATCCTTAACAGGTCTTCCCTGCATATGTATCCTGAAAATATCTTCTCTTGACTGCTTGTCTGGAAGTGGAATGAATATAGTGTTACCAAAGCGTCCTTCTCTTCTTAGTGCTGGGTCGATTGACCATGGTTCGTTTGTCGCTGCTAACAGAAGGATCTTTTGATTGTCAGAGTCAAATCCGTCAATCTCTGTCAATAGTTGCGCAACTGCACTTTTTTCGTATGAGAGTGATTCTGTACGGTCAGCTCCAAGTGCTTCAAACTCGTCAAAGAATATGATGGTTGGTTGCTCTCTAGCTTTCTTGAAAAGTTCAGCAATGTTCTGCTCAGTCTCTCCAACAAACTTTGACTTTAGGTCAGAGCATTTGACGTGCATGAAAGCTGCGTCTGCTTCATTTGCTGTTGCTTTTGCTATCAATGACTTGCCGCAGCCAGGCGGTCCGTACATCAATATTCCGCCGCCTATCTTCTTGTTATAGAACTTGAACACTTCAGGGTTCTTGAAAGGTTCGATTATCTTGAAACGGATCTCTTCCTTTAATTCCTCTAATCCGCCGATGTCAGCAAATGTAAGTTTATTGTCCACTATTCTGATAAGTTCAGCTTTCTTAGGTTCTTGTTTTTTCAGTTGTTTAGCTTTAAGGTACATCTTGTTAGCTACTTCAATAAACTCGTCTTCTTTCTCAGGGTGATGCTCTGATTCATGCAGCATAAGCTCAGCTGCTCTTAGGTAGTGTGTTGCAGCTTTCTGTGGGTCAGAATCCTCTAGCTTTTTTCCAAGCTCTGCCAGTGCTTTAATAGAGTCCTTGTCTGAGCCTTTTCTTATAGAATCAAGTTCTTCTAAAGTGAACTTTGCAAGTTCTTGTCTTGTCAATTCCTTGTTGAATTCTTGATTGATCGCTTCTCTTGATCTTTTATAGCAGATGTTTGCCTTGTCCATCTCATTATGGAGTGTGTAAATCGAAGCTGCTTCCAGGTAGTGCTCTCTAGCTTTATCAAGTTCGTTCTCAGTTAAGAGAAGCTTTGCAAGTTCCTCATGCCTTTCAGCGTCATGCGTAGAGCACATCTTCCTTTAACTCCTTTTTAATCAATGAAGCAAGCTCATCCCTTGCTTTTGATTGTTTTGGTTTTGGTGTGAAATTGAATTCTTCATAGTACTTGATTTGGTAGGTTGGTTTAGGTTCTTGATGTATCCTGATAGGTTCAGGTTTTACATTTATGATAGGGGTTTCTTGTTTTTGAGGTGTTGGTAATTCTAATGGTTTTGAAGGGCCGTATGTCATGCCAGATGATAATCTTGTTATTTCTGTGTAGCCTTTAGCTGCCTGGTATAAAGGAGCGGTTTGCTGCTGGAACTGGTAGCGTGCGTCTTCCTGCTGGTTTGTGGAGTATACGCTTTTAATCTGTGGCTGCGCAGTATAATCGAGTCTTATTGTAGGATAACCTCCTGATTGAGGCGTGTTGTAGAAGCCTCGCATGCTGCCTGCTGCAATTCCGCTCAGCGCAAATCTATGGGGTGTGCATACCATTTTTCTATGACAAAATTGTAATATTGACCAATAATAAGTTTTGGAAGCTTTTAAAATTAATCAGAAAAAGTGTGACAAAAAAGTCATATCAATAATCTTAGTCTTTTAGAATGTTCGTCCTGGAGCGCTTTTATGACAAACCCGTCAATGTGTTCAAGGTCTTGTTTTATCCTTCTTGTCCATTTTTCTTCGCTAGGGCATACTCCAGTGAAGAAGTCATAGATGCTTTTAGATTTGCCATTCCTTATTAGTCTTATCTTTGGTAGCAGAATCTTATACTCCCTGAATCTTGGAAGATACCTGCCTAGAAGGTTTACTGTTTTTGGGTTTTTCATGTAGATCTCGTACAGTGGATAAGGAACTTCACTAGCATAGTTTGTCCCATACATACTTGTCATTATAGAGACAGAATCAAATATACCTTGGCAAATGCACCTTTTCAACAGCATGACATCCCCTTCTTCCACAGTGTACATCGGTGTCCTTGCAACAATTGTTTTCATCTTGACCTCCATTGTCCATTTTTCTTTATAGGGGAAAGGCTGGTCAAATACAATCAATGGGTCGTCTAACCTTCTTATCAAATCATTATCCACAATAGCAAAATAAAGGTCCTTAAGCTTGTTATAGAAGTAATCAGTAGTGTCTTTAGCGCGAGATTCCATAATAGCGTGCACTCTGCCGACTGCTTCACTTAGGTCAGAATGATATGGAATAAGGTTCTTTTTCATCTTTATCACAATAGATATTGCAATTTTTCAGCATACTTCTGCTGGAGACCGTTTATTATGAACTCGTCAATGTGCTCAAGGTCTTGTCTTATCTCTTTACGGTAGTAGCTATAAGTTTCTGTGAAGAAATCATATAAAGAGTAAGAGAATTCAACACTGCTTTCTGTTATTCGAATCTTAGGCTGGAATATTGAATATTCTCTAAATCTTGGAAAGTGTTTTCCAAGGATGTTAATGAATTTTGGGTTACTTATCAGGATCTTGTATAAATCTGAGGGTGAGCCAGATTTTCTTACCCAGTCAACTCCTGTTAAGATTGTAATGCTATCATAAAACTGGTTAGAGAAGTTTGCAATATGTTTATCAGTCCATTCATCTTCAGGCAAATCCTTATCTTGAGAAAGATCGTAAGATAGAAATGGCTTAAAAGTGCCATGCTCTATCCATCTGTGAATTTGCACTGCATGCCAATTGGGGTCATCAGTACAGATCCATGTCTCCTTATACGGGAAATCCTGCACAAAGCTTACATGGCTCATAAAGCTTTCAATTCTTCTAATAAGGTTATTATCAACAATAGCAAAGTATAAGTCTTTCAGCTTATCATAAATGCGATTGGCAGTGTCTTTAGCGCGAGATTCCATAATAGCGTGCACTCTGCCAACTGCTTCGCTTAGGTCAGAATTACATGGGACTAAGTCCTTTTTCATGACACTGTTAGAATAAAGTTATTTATAAAGATAATTTAAAAAAAATCTAAAGAGATCTATTTCTCTAGCATCTTCTCTTTAGCATACTCCTTGATTGCTTCTTTAGCTGTTCTCATGTAAAGGTTTGTAACAGCGTCATAGACGTCTCCTCCTGTAGGAACGCAGAATGTTGCAGCTTCCCTTGCAAGCAAGCCAGGGACCTTGTACCTTAGATGTGAGTCGAAAAGTGACATAAGCATGAAAGGTGCTTTTGCTGTCATCTCAACACCTTCTTCTATGATGTTTGTGAACATACCAGGAGCTCCTCCGAAAAATGATAGAAAACCTTCGATACCTGCACCTATTATACTTGTAATCCTGTCAGCTGTGTCTGCCAGTTTTGCAGCTGTAAGAAGGTTTTGATATTCGTCATGAGCTTTAAGGACACATTCATAAGCTTTTTTCTCGTCGATGCCAGTTGCTTTGACCTCTGGGTCATCAAGAAGTTTTTCTGTTTCGCCGACGCTATCATATGTGTCGAAAACTGGGAATAAATAACCAAGAGATTTTCCAATAAACCCTTTTTTTGATTTTTGAACTATCTGTTCAAGAGAATTTGCGATTTTAGTCACCCTACATACTAATAAGTAATACTAATATATAAATGTTTCGTTTTTTCACCACTGATAAGTGGTGAAAGGGGTTTATAAAAGGGCTTGAAATCAAGTTTTATAAAGGATTGATGATTAACAGTTCTTATGAAAATAGTTGGGATAATCGGAGGACTAGGGCCTGAGACTACATCTGAGTTTTACCTGGACTTAGTCTTTTCATGCCAGAAATTAGATAAAACACACAGACCTTCAATATTAATAGCAAGCGTGCCATTGCCTTATGAGATTGAAGAGGATGCTATATCAAAGAATCTTGGGATTGAGCGGTGTTTGCCTTATTTAATAAAAGAAGCTAAGCGTTTAGAGGAAGCAGGTGCAGATTTTATTGTGATGCCTTGCAATTCCCTGCACGTGTTTATAGAGAATATCAGGGAAGCTGTCAGTGTTCCTGTTCTTAGTATAATCGAGGAGACTGTGAAGTTCATAAAACAGAATGAATATAAGAGGGTTGGAATTGTTTCTACATCAGCGACTATAAAGAATAAGCTGTATGAAAATGCTTTTGAGAAAGAAGGGATTGGTTATATGACTCCTGACGGTTTTCAGCAGGCTAGGATGGGGAGGATTATACTTAATCTTGTGAAAGGGATGCAGAACAATAAGGATAGAGAGGAGTTGATAGAGATAATCAATGGTTTTAAGGATGTTGACTGCGTGATATTAGCTTGCACTGATCTTCAGCTTTTGATACCAGAACATCCTATACTTAAGATATTTGATACAATGAAGATATTTGCTGATGCTAGTGTTGCAAAGATTCTAGAATAAATTATTCCTCGTCCATCTCTTTAACCCAGGAGTCCCAGAGTTCTTTCTCCTTGTCAGAAAGTGTAAAGCCGAGTTCTTCAATCCTTGAACGCATTACTATTGCGTCTTCTTTATCACATTCAGCATAGTCTCTGATGGTGAATGGTGAGAAGTCAATAGGGAAAACAAGGTCGTGAGACTTCATGACCATATCAGCAATCTCTTCAAGTGATTTTCCTTCAAGCGGAATAATCTCTCCACTCATCTCGTTGACAGCTTTTTTTACCTTCCCAGCTTCATATAATGCCTTGAATCTCATCGCATTGGAGTATTCATCGTCTGAATCAAATGCAAGCAGTCCTTTCCTTTTAGGTCTTTTGTCTTCAGGGCCGATGTAAAGAACTGTGTGACCACCGCCAATATCTTCTCTAAGGTCGTGTCTGATTTGTATCCCATAGATATTTCCAAGACACGTATATCCCTGGGTGCTTAGGATTTGATCTTTTAACATGTCAATCACAACAAGACCATAACCAGTTGGTGCCAGAAATGGATGGTCTCCATAGCATGAGGTCATATTATTTTCAAATGGAGAATCTCTTATTGCACAACTATCATGCTTTTTCTGGATTGCGAGCCATTCCTTTTCGTGCTTAAGGTAGTCCTCGCGCATCTCGTACCAAGGTTTAAGTTCTCCCTGGATAAAAGAAGTATCTTTGTTGATAAGTCTAAGGTTATTGACAAGACTTGGCAGTATTTTTGTCGAGCGGCACATCCTATGCTCCTTGCCATTTGGTTCTCTTATTGTTAAAGCAATGCTTCCTCCCATCTTAACTATCTCTGGTTAGGGTAAGTTATAAAGCTTATCCTAGCCTTTAACTTCTCTTCGGATTATTTCACATCAAATCCCTTGTACTTAAAATCCTTGTTCGTGTCCTTGCCAATATCAAGTCCTTTAAGCATCTCGTTCATCCAGGTTGTGTATCCCTGTAGTATATCTACGGATTCTTCTGTGTTCTTGAAGAAATCTTCCAATACCTTTTCTTTCTCAACATTGTCTTCCAGATTAGAGATCTTTCTAGAAGCAGAGTAGAGTTGTGCTAAGATATGCCTGTAATGATCCATGGTAAGTTCCTCGAACATGTTATTACGCGACTTCATAATAGGGCAAGCTTTGCAGTCCATTCCTGGATATGCACATTCTCTGCCAGTTACTGGGCATCTTATAGCTGTTGCTGTCAAGGAACCAAGTGGGATTTCCTGGTACTTCTTTTTTTCTTTTGGCTTATAGTCTGGAAAACCTGAAGGCTTTTCCCAGGGGAATTTTTCCTTTATACGTTTGTATTTTGTCATTATATTCATTATGAGCTTTAGGATATATTTCAAGAAAATGAATATTAAGAATATTCTTTTTTGATTTTCTACTTAATAAGCTTTATAAGTAGCTGCTTAAAGGTTGAGTTATGGCTGAAGACCCTAAAGATGATAAGGATTCTAAAGATGATGAAGTCAATGGTAAGGAGTCTAATGATAATGATTCTAATGATAATTCTAAGGGCCTGAAGAAGTCTGTTGAGGATTATCTAAAGGATTATAGGCAGAATCTTGTCCTTGATCCTGCAGATGTTCCTGATTTTGATTGTGGTAATGAGCAGAAGAGGTATGTTGTTGAGGATGATGAGGATAAATTGAAGCGTCCTGACTTTAGTATAGATAGTTATTTTGATTTTTTGAAGGAAATTGACTGGTTAAAGAAAGGGTTTGTTACTGTAGCTGCAGCTGCTACTTTCCTTAATCCTTTTGGTGATGATGCTAATGCTAATCCTAACTATAGTCCTTTTCCAAAACCTGACAAGGAGTATCACTTGGTTAAGGAGGATCTGAAGGATTTTAAGTATAATATAAACATTGATGAATGGTTATTTCAAACTAAGGCAAAGTCTGTGAATCCAATCATAAATCCTGTCCAGAGAGAGGAGATAATCGAGCCAGCGCTTAACTTTTTAGAGGAGGTATTTGATGATTTCTCTGAAGTCGACTGTAATACAATGTCAGTAGCTGTATGGAAAGGTGAGATTGAAGGTGATAAGGTTTTTGCAAAGGTCTCTGACAGGGTTGCTATGATTATGAAAGAGGCAGAATTCTACAAAGATGCATGGAAGCATGCAATATTAAGACCGATAATCCCTAAGTTATGGGGGAACTTTAGAATTGACAAGGCTGCTTTGCTTATAACACATGATGTGAATGAGACTAAAGTAGCTGTTGAGGATGAAATCTTGTATCTATCTAAGAAAAACGAGTTGCTTGACAAACTTTCAGAGAGGCTAAGGATTGATAAGTCAATACTTGAAGCAGATGATAAGGTTGTTGACATGCTTAACAGGGCGTTACTGCACTTCCATATGAGAGAGCATAAGGATAATCCTGTTTATCAGCAAGGATTAAGGCCTTCAGTGTTGTCTTCAGAAGAGATCTCTGACAGAGTGAGCAGAGGTAGTTTGGCTGAAGTAAAGGGGAATGTTTATGGAAGTGTTGAGGAGCTTGTTAGATTAATTCCGCTTTACAATTTCTTAGTAAGTGAAGCAGCAGGTTATGATAATCCAACTACGACATTGTGCCAGTTTGATGCAAGGCCTGAAAATGTTTGGGTAAATGGTAAAGGTATAAGGGTTATTGGAGATTTTGGGTATGTGAAGCCAGGAACTCCAGAGTTTGACCTTGCAAGAATGGAAGCTCTTGACACAGACTTCTATGTTGAGTGTTATGCTCAGTTCAGGAACATGTTAGGTGATGATCTTCCCAGAGCTGAGACTGAAGAACTGAAAAGAAGGACAAGAACCTTAGCTTTTATTGATGCAATAAGGTTAGGTGCAAGAAAATTAATGGCTAATAAACCTGATGCTTTCTATTATATTGGATTAGCTAAACATTATTCCAGAAATATCTAAAAGATTGCTGCAAGGATATTAGAAAAGAATAATGTCACTACAACAATCCTGATAAGTCTTGGGATGATTCCATAGAGAAGATATCTTCTTAGTTTCATGCCAAAAGCTCCAGATGTCCAGCCAAAAGGTACATATGGAACAGGTCCGATGGCTGCAATAAAAAGACCATAGTGGCCGTACTTCTCGAACATGGGCATTATTTTTTGGCAGGGTTTTGATTTACAAACTCTGGGGTAAAAACGTGTTCCAATCCAGTAGTTGAAGTAAGAAGCAAGGATTGTTATGACTGAGCTAAGGATTATGATGTTTGCAATGCTTATGTTAAGAAGTGAGCCTCCAACTGCACCGAACTCTGGACCGCCAATTGGAACAGGTACAATCTCTGTGATAAGGATGATAAGGATCAATGCAAAGAAACCGTAAGTCCTGGTATAATTAAGTAGATGTTCTTCAATAGGGATATAGAAGAAAAGCAGTACTATGAAAATTATTACTGCTGTTGTTAGCACAATCTTAAGAAGTTTTGAGATTTTCATAGGTTTGTAATGGTTGTAAGAATTTATAAGTGTTTGTATTATTATTTGTTATGTTTCAAAAAATATTTAAATCAGGTAAAAAAATAAAAAAATAAAATGAAAATATACTTAGCATACAAGTTTAAGAATTCTGATAAAGAAGAGCTTAGGAAAAAGATTGAAGAGACTTCTAAAGAGTTAGAAGAACAAGGGCATGAGGTGTTTGCTTTTTTCAGGGATGAGCAAAATTATGGAGAGATAAAGATGACAGTGCAGGAGGTAGTGTTCACAGCGATGAAGAGGTTAAGGGAGTGTGATGCTATCTATGTCATTGGAGAGAGCAAAGGAGCTTATTTTGAGGCAGGGTATGCTTATGCTTTAGGAAAGAAGGTTTTCTATGAAGGAGATAGTGAGTTCTTGAAATCTGTGTCATATAAATTTGGCTTGGAAGAGAGAAAGATAAAAAGGATGTAAAATTGATACTAGATTATCTTAGTTCTTCTTCCCAAAGATAAATGCTGCAATAAAGCCAAGTCCTAGACCAATCAATGTTCCTCCTGCTACCTGGTTATAGATCATGCCTAAGCCAAGTCCTAGAAGAAGACCTCCTGGAATAAGCAGATTGTTAAGTTGTCTTTTTGCCATGAATATCACCTCTTACACATTCTGTTAATTTTTAAGTATATAAGTGTTTTGCTGGAATTCTTGCTTGCAGAAGCTTTAAATACAACTCTTTAACCTTATTCTTAATGAAAGGTCTAGCATTATTGTTAAGCGCGGCAGCAGTAGCACCAAGTTCTAAGCTAGAGAGTTTAACTTGTTTTGAGTATTATATCCAGAAAGGTGGTTCTGTCAATATCCCGATATTTGTAGGTGATTCTTTGACTGGACATGTTGAGTTAAGGTATGATGGACAGGTTAATCAGCAAGGTGACCTTGGTTTTACTTTCAAAAATCTTTCAAATTGTGACAGAAAATATAGCACAAAAACATACCTGTTAAGGAACAAGGTACCTAAGTTCATGAGAAGTCGGCCTTTTACACTTTCAGATTACTTTCATGTGTTCCAGGCAACTAAGATGCCATCATATAAATCTGATGATGGTTTTGTCAGGTTAAGGATTTATTCTTCTGAGAAGAAGTAGGTTTTAGATTTTTTTCTTCATCTCTTTCTTAATACCTTTTGCACTTCTATGTATCTCTTTACCGAAAAGATATACTAAGTAGACAGCTATAACAATGAATCCTACTCCAATAATGTAATATCTCTTGTCTTCTCCAAAAGTAAGGTAAGCTGAGTAAAGAGTGAGGTATAGGCCAAGCTTTATTGCGATAAGGCTTAAGATTATGTTGAATGCATGATACCTTATCCTGTTCTTTCTACTGGAAAGTGCTCTGGTCACCTCTTCTTTGTATCTTGACATTAAGCATGATTTTGATATTTTAGTATAAAAACCTTATGAAATTTTAGAAAAAAAACTTATCCCAGATCCTGTAAGAGGATCCAGGACAGAGTCACCGTCTTTAAACCCCTAGGTGTTCTTAATTTTTAAAACAGCTTGGAATGAAAACTTAAGCTTGATTTAATCTATAGAAAAGTGTTCAGAGTTTTTAAGTATTTATGTGATTGAGTTTGTTTAAGGTTCTGGAGTATAATAATGTTTATAAAAGACATTTTGTTCTAAGGGAATCATGTTAAATGATATAATGATAGACACAAAAACAACTGATGTTGAATATGTCTATGACAAGTTAGATGGTTTTGCGTATGTGCAGGTTGATTACACTCCGGTTCTGGCAGGTGGCGAGCCTTTGTATATTATTGAAAAGGTTGAGTATTGAGTTTAGTTTTTTGGATTAATTTATCTTTTCCAGGAACTTTTTCATATCCTTAAAACTCTTAAGTTTGACAACCTTTTTCTTATAAGGTCTTAATAACTCGTCCCATGTAAGTTTATCCCTCTGGTCACCTAACTTGAACTTCTTTTTGACCGCGTGATGAAGAAGCTTTATGAATTCCCAGATGTTGGTAGGTTCTTTGTTGTAAATTCTCTTTATCTCTCGTTTTGATAGTATATAGAACTGGCCTAGTAAGAACCTGTGCTTAAGGTAGATTATCTTGTCTGCTTTGTCCATGCCTGGTTTTAGGAAGGATCTTGTGGTGCCTTCGATTATCCAGTTTGGCCTGGCGTATACCTTTTTCAGCATCTTGATAGCCTTTTCTCTTGGACGTTTTACTGTATACTTTTTTGTCCAGAAATAATCATCAGTTGAATACAGTTTTATCTTGAGTTTTTTTGAGAGTTTAGAGGCGAATGTTGTCTTACCACGACCAGCATCGCCTAGAACAACTATCCTTTTCATTTTTTTGCATTTTCCCACATAAATTCAAAATAAGAACGGTAAGCTTTTGCAGCTGCCTCATTCTCAATTATTATTGCCTCTGGTTCATCTGTCCAGATTATCAGAGCTATCTTGTCACTGTAGATGTTAGTTACAACAGGTGATTCAACTTTTTTTGGGACATAACGCGTATGTTTTGGGTTTGATGTTTTATTTGTACGATCTTCTCTTACAATTTCCCTTACCTTGATTTTTCTTTCTTTTAGTTGCCTTACAAATTGTTTTTGATAAGCTGGCATCCTTTCCTCAAGCTGCGATTCGTTACCAAAGCATAGGTTGTCCTCTCCAGTCCTGATTATGTCCTGCAGTACAGTTCTTACGCCTTTCAGGCCTTTGAATAATCTAACCTGGCCTTTCAGTTTTGACATCTTATGCCTTGCAGCCAGCTCAGGAAGAACCTGCTTTAGGTCTGATTCCTGTTCTTTCAAGTAATCCATAAGTTTCTGCGGACCTGTGCACTGGAACCATTTTACCTTTCCTATTGAGACATAAGAGACAAGCCCTTTCTCCTGTAGTGTCTTGAGAGAATTGTAACAGGAACTTCTGTCAATCTTTGCAATCTTTGCTATCTTTCCAGCTTTTGAAGAGCCGTGGTCGTTTAGAGTTAGGTATACCTTTATCTCATTAGGTGAGAATCCCAGGTTTTCGAGTACTTTCTCAATATCCATCATCTAGAGTGAAATTGTTTAGGCTTAATAAATCTTTCTTTTTGTTGTAGATTTTTAGACTACAGCTACTTCTAGCAGCAGCTGGTCTTTTGTGAGCGGTTTTCTGGCAGTGTAGACATAGCTGTCAGCAGGTCCTCCTTCAAAGGTTATTGTATCCTCTTTCTGGATCTCTTCCCATACCTCTAGGCCAGAGGCTTTCTCTCCCAGCTTTTCCCTTGCTTTTTTGTCGTAGCCAGGTTTTCTAGTGTCAACTGCCTTTTTTTCTGGGTCCAGCTTCTCTCTTGTTGTGACTACTAGTGTCTTGTCCATGAAGCTCAGTGCCATGTCAAGGTTGTTTGTCAGGAAGACGCCTTTTCCGACGCTTATGCTGCCTGAGTAAGGTTTAAGGCGTCCTTCTTTCCTGTAGTCTGATTCTGCCTGAGATCCCAGGCCGCGGTAGAGAGGTTCTTTCAGCCCTTTAACCAGCTCCTCTACAATCTTCTTCAGGTTTTCTTTTTGCGCTTTTACTGTTTCCATTGATATTTAATGATATAAGGTAGGATATAAGTATGTGTTGTAGAAAATTCTACAACAGAACTTAATATTCTTCTATGTTAATCTTGGGTATAAGATGGATAAAAACACACAGCTGAAAGAGCTCGAAAGAAAACTGAGGCAGAGACACCCTGAATGGCCGGCTGATAAAAGACACTGGCTGGCTGAAAGGATAGTCTGGCGATGAGCACGACGCAATGAAGCAGCAAAAAGGAGGGAAGCTTATGAAAATCGACCAAAGCATAGCGGACCTGGAGCATAAAATAAGGCAAGCAGGAAGCTGGCGTGAGAGAGAGCTTGGAGCGCTGCAGCTTGGAGAGCTTAGGAAGTTCAAGTACATGATCACTGGAGACCTAAGACAGGCAGAGCTTGCAAAGAACTGCTACAGGGCAGCGGAACTGTTCCACTATAAAGGATAAGTTCCAACTTACAAAAAAACTGGTGAGCAGGTTTAAGGAGTACTGAGACCTAACTACATGGAGGGATGGAAATGAAGGTTGAATACACTGATAGAGAAAAACAGCTCATCAAGGAGTATGAGGAGATGACTGGCTCAAAAATAGGGACATGGGATGAAAGGTTGGAAAGTTTCAAGCAAATGACAATGTGCCAGAGACATCAGTACCAGAACAACCTGGAGATGGCGCTTGAAGCTAAGAAGCAGGTCCCTGAGTTCCTGCTAGGAGAGCATGACGCTGTGATGGAAAAAGTTGTGAGGGAGAGTTTAGCGATACTGGAATGGATCAGCATACAGGCATACGTACAACAAAATCCGCATGAAGTAAACTAATATGGATTGTATAAGGATACTTGAGAGATTGATTAGAGGTCTGAACATCATATACAATAAAACACCAAATGAGCACGACGCGATGATGCAACAGATAGGAGGTAGAATGAAAATGGAGTTTTACATAGCGAACCAGAACGGAAGCAACTTTGACGAAATCCAGAGGATGGCAATTGCTTACATGAACAGGCAGCCAGTAGCTCTTGAAGGAAAGCCAGGGGTAGGGAAGAACGAAGCAATCAACATGCTGGCAAGGGCACTTGGTAAAAAGGTCTACAGGGTAAGATGCACTGAGGAGACAATGGCCAGGGACATAATCGGCGGTGAGAAGTTAGCAGCAGAGAGAGTCGGGGAGGGTGTAGCGACAAAGACTGAGTTCAGTCCTGGAAAACTTTACCAGGCAATGAGAGATGGAGAAATCGCAGTCCTTGACGAGATCAACCAGCTGCCAATGACAGTGCAGAAGGCTCTTAACTCTGTGCTTGAAGAGGGAAGGACAATAAGCGACCTTGAGGGCAATGTAGATGAACTTGCGGCAGTGGACGGTTTTGGATTGTTCCTTACATACAACCCAGAGACAGGGATTGCTAACCTGGACCTGGAGACTGCTGTAAGAGACAGGTGCAAGCTGATCTACTTCAGTGAACTGCCGGCTGAGCTTAGGCTGAGGATGGCACTGCTTAAGACCGGATTGTTCGACGCTAAGGAAGTGATGAAAGGGATGCAGGCAAGAGGTCTTTACTGGTACCAGGGTGCTGTGAAGTTTGCTGAGCACAGAGATGGCAGATGGAGAGCTTTCCTGAAGGACCATGAAATCAAGTCAGAAGTCGCGCCATACTTGTACTTTGACAGTAGCAGGGAGCAGAAGCTTGAGTTTGAAGACCAGGGAAAGCATGAAATCTACACAGTTGGAAAGGCAATCGTGAGAAGCCTGGATGCTCTGGAGAATCTTAAAAGCCGAGGAACAAGAGAGGTAAGCAGGAAGTATGGCCTAGAGCTTGACGAGGTAGGAAGGCTGAACATCAACAAGCCCAGCCCTAGAATCACAATAAAGCTGATCAGGGACTATAAACTGATGAGAGACCAGGGTTATAATGTCGGGCATATCCTAGGTGACCTGCAGAGAAGCATAGTCGATTACACAGTGATGGCAGGAGAAAGGGAGCTAAGCATCGGAAGAGACTTGACAATAGCTGACTTAATCGGAAATGTCTGCGCGTTCAATGGATTGATGAACAAGTCGAACATAACAGAGCTGAAAGAAAAAGCAAAGGAAGAGTCAAAGAGAAACATAGTGCGCGAGCTTGAGAAGTCTGGGATAGATGAGAGGATTGCAATAGAATGGGCAGAGGTTTACACACAATGAAAAGGTATAAGGAATGGGATTGTGAAGAGAGAGCGTACACTAGGGAAGCAACTGTTGAAGTGAATGACTTTGATGAAAGGGATTGCGGAGAGCTTGAGAAATATCTAAAGAGCTACGGGACAATGTCAGAGATCTTGTCGAACAGTCTTGGAAGGTTCAGGGTAAAGAAGAAGGAGATCGAGAGGCATACAAAGAAGCGTGGAAGGATCAATCAAAGGTATGTCAAGGATGAACTTGTGAGGTTGCATTCTGGCCAGGACTTGACGCAGAAGGTGTATGACAGGAGGATCAACCAGAGAAGGCAGCTTCTGAAACTGAACATGTCACTTGGGATCATCCTTGACCAGAGCGGTTCTACTCGGTTTTCAGTTGATGGTGAACATAGAAGGATTGACCTGATAAAGTATGCTACCCTGACAATAGGTAGGTCGCTTAGGAACATAGATGAACCTTTCTTTGTCTACAGCTTTCATTCTTACAGGGATGCTGATCCGACAATAATGGAAAGGTTGAAGACTACAGCAGAACCCTGGGATAGAAGGATTGAAGAGAGGATATCTGCACTTGAACATACTGCGTGCACAGAATACTTTAACAACAAGGACGGAGCAGCTATACGTTTTGCGAATGAGGAGCTGTTGAAGATGCCAGAGCCTAGATATCTCTTTATAGTGACTGATGGATTTCCTAACTGTGACTATGCTTATTATCAGGATGACATTGCATACCATGACACAATGAAGGCAATGGAAGAAGGGAAAGAGCTGGGGATAAGGTATGTTTACCTGACAATCAACCCTCAGAGATGCGCAGATTTCATGAAACTGATTAACCCAGTGACAATGTTTTCAAAGAGATATACAAGGATGCAGGATATAATTGAAGGTTTGACCTTAGTGTACGAGAAGATAAAGGAAAGGAAGTGCTAGGCTTTTGGATCTAGTCTTGTGAGACTTAATTATCTTATACTATTTGCTTGATGATTTATTAAACCTTATACCTGAAAAACTTGTCAAAAAACAGATTAGTCCAGTGGAAGTAGCATATTGCGACCCTTCTCATCTCCATGTCAATAGTAAGCTGTATCCTTTGGTCAACGGGTGCCCAGCGTACTTTTCTTACTCTTGATGCAAGCTTGTGTTCCTTGAACTTTTTCAATACATCTTCCCTTCCCTCTAGTATCCATTCCTTGTATACCTGAAACTTTTCTGGATGGTCCTTGAAGAGTTCTGTTTCAAGTGCTCCTCCTGCGATGAATATGTGCAGATATTTCTTATCAATCTTTGGTTCTGACTTGTATATGTCTCTTATCATCGGTTCAAGTTCATGTGCTTCGAGTGGTGAGAGATTAGCAAGGAATGCATTTCTCTTGTATACAGCTCCGACTGCGCAGTTGCCTAGAACAATGGCGTTCAGGCTTTGGTTTGATTTTACGTATTCTTTCATGTCTACTAATTGTTTCATATTTTTGCTGGTAGTGGTTTTTGAATTATAAAGATTTAGGTTCAAAAAACTTAGGAGTTTTGAAAAGGTTTTTATAGTATTAAATATGTTTGTTGCAGTATAATGAACAAAATAATATTGTTTGGATTATTAACCTTAATATTAGTTGTTGGTTGTCAGACACAAGCATTTAAATTGGAGGATACTGAAGAGCCTCTTACAGTGAGCGTGATTTCTTTTACAACAGACAGAGAGCTTTATCATTCCAATGAGGTCATAAGGATGGCATCCTCTATAAGTTCCAATAGAGAACTTGAGAATGTTACAGTCAGGTTTTACGGGATAATGGCTTCAAGGAACAGGATTGATGAATCTATTGTAAGGCCTTTAGTGGTTGGAGAGAATACCTTAGAGGTTGAGTATCAGGCTCCTAGCTGTTATGGTTGTGCTGGAGTAAGGCCTGGAACTTACCAGATAACATGTGAAGTGCTTAATTCCGGAGAGCTGGCTGCAACAAGAACAATTGATATTGAGTTAAGGCAATGAAAAGGTTAACCTATCTTGTTATGTTTGTAATTCTAATTTCAATAGCTGCTGCTGACTTAGGTCCAAAGCCTAGCGCAGAGGTTGAGTTATTGTTTGATGGACGTCCGATGGCAATGCCTGCCAAGATGTTAGAGTGCAGACAGTCTATTGCTTATTCAGATATCCTTGATTTTCTTGAGGATTATAACGAGGAGGAATGGGATAGTAAGTGCAGGGAGTTTGCTGTTGAGTATGGAGAGAATCCCGGAATATGCATGAATGTGGTTGCGCATATGAAGTATATTAATGAGACACCTGGTTGTGGTGCTTATAACTTGGATCAAGGGTTTGATGAGGAGTTGTGTAAGGTATTTTATTCTTTTAAACAACCTGATTTTGAGAGAGGTTGTGTATGGAAGGTCAGTGACCTTGCATGGACAAACTGCAATGGAAATCTCTGTAATTTCAATTACATGTTGCCGGATGAATTCAGGATAGTTGTATACCATCCTACAGCTGGTATGCTGATATCTGATGCTGTGGAAAGAAGGAATTTTTATAGCAGTTATGTGATTGATTTTGTGCCTGAATCACCTGATATTAATGCGTATCGTGGGATGGTTATTGAGACAACTCCAATCATAACGCCTGACAAGACTGAAGGGTTTGTTGTTGCTTTGGTATTGACATTGCTGCTTGAGTTTGTGGTTGCATTGATATTCCTTGCAGTTGCAAAGCTGTCAAAGAAGGTCCTTATAACAGTGTTAATAGCGAACATTGTGTCATTGCCAATAGTATGGTTCTTGTTTCCTGTAATGAAGTTGAGCATTACATTGACAATCATACTTTCTGAGGTGTTTGCTGTCGGGTTTGAGACTTATGCAATACACTTGTTCCATAAGAAAATATTTACACTGAAGAGAGCGTTTTTCTTAAGCCTAGTAATGAACATGATTAGTTTGTTTGTTGGCGGGTTTTTGTATATTGTCTTAAAGATGTTTAGGTTTTAGAATAAATCTAAAGATTTAGAAAGAGAAAATAAAAGAATAAAAAAACAATAGACTGAATAATTGGCCTTATCTATTCTTCGTCTTCATCATCATAATAGCCATCGTCGTTATCATCGTCCCAAGACATATTAGACCACCCTCCCATTTATTTTTTCTTTTTAGCTGCTTTTTTTGCTTTTTTCTTAGCCATTTTAGCCCTCCTTTTTAGGGATCTCTCCCTATAATATAGGTGAAGATAGGTCTTAACAGAATTGTAGAATCAGAATAAGGGAGGGTTAATCATAGTGGTATTTAAAACTTTTGATATATTGTTTTAGTGATAACATTAGGGAAGGTTTATATAGCAGTCTCACTTTTAATTTATTAAAATGAAAAGAGGTATAGCTCTGTTTGCTTTTTTGTTGTTAATAGTCTTGGTTCTGATAATGACTAATCTCAGTGACTGCGCTGATTATTGCAGGAAGCAGGGTTATAAGCTGGGGAATTGCCTTGACTGTTCTAGTATCGGTGAAAGTACAAACCCTGACTGCAGCTCTGAGAATTTCTTTTATGATGATAAGACATGGGAGCTTTGCACAGATGTGAAGTTAGAGGATAATGTAAGGCATGGATGTTATTGTGCTGATTGATCTTTTGTTGTTTTGTAGTATATTAATTCTTATAAAGCTGTAGAGCTAACTAGGATTATGGTAAAAATTGTAGGGAACAGGAAGGATGACCTGCTTGAGGATGCTTTGAATGATTCATTTTTTCAGAAGTTATGTCAGGAGAAGACAGTTGAGGCTAAGGTGCAGGAGCCTGAACATAATGCAGAGAAGAAGAATGATCCGTGGGGGTTATTAGGTTTAGAGGTGTCTTCAAAATGCTGTAAGGGGAAGAAGGCAAAGATAATAGGCTATGAGCATACCGGAGAACTATTTGCAGAATGTGAATGCGGAGAAACCTATTGGCATGATAAAGGAGCTTATGGTTAACTTCTCTTCTTCATGAACATCTTTGCTATCCATAGCTTAATCTTAGAACCGAAAGTCTTTGCTTCTACTGTGACCTTTCCGTCAAGGTAGAGCTCTTCGAGTGTTGTTGCAGGGTCTTTTGAGTTAATAAGTTTTGTAAGTGCGTCCTTTGATACTGTAATCTCATAATTCGGTTTTTCTATTCCTCCTTCTGCAAAACCTGTGATCCTTTCACCTGTGACCTCAAAGCCATAGACTGCAAAGTCTCCGTTTTCTTTGATAATGATGTTTACTTTTGGTTTTCCGAGAATGAACTTCAATGACTTTGGTGCTGTGCTCAAGTCAATCTTTTCAAGGTTTTCCTTGATAAGCATTGTCATAAGCTCTTTCTCTGGGAGTTCTTTGGTAGCATCGCAGCCCCAGCATCCTGTTCCAGTATTTAGTGAGCATGTAAGGCATGCTTTCTGGCAGCTAAGCTCGTCAGCAAATTCATGTGTTGGACAGGCAGCGTACACTGCAGTCATTAGAGTAAGTATAAGAATAACTGAAAGAAGTAATGACACGCTCTTTTTAAGGTTCATATTCTGAGTTTAATAACTTATGATATATAAATTTATTGTGATATCAATAAAATTTGGAAATATTTAAATATACTACTATGTTTTGTTTTAATATGAAAAAAAGAGAGCTTAGTCTGTTTTTGTTTATTCTAGGGGTGTTTATATTAGTCTTTTCCCAGAGAACAATAACTGGTGGTTTTATTGGTTATGTTGAGTCTGAGGTTTTGTTTGGTACTATTGGTTTGGTGTTGATTGTTACAGGTTTATTGGTGCTGGCGAATGGTGAGGAAGATGATAAGGAGTCAAAGCTTATCGGTATACTCAGGAAGACAAAGAAAGGTGTTATATTCTCTGACCCTAACTGGACAATTGCCCAGGATTTAGGTCACCCTGTTACAGACAAGCCTGCTGATGTTGTGCTTGATGAACTTGAATCAGTTGCAAAGGATCCGGATATCAAGGAGATACTTCAGGATGGATACAAAGAAAGCGGATATATTGATAGTGCTTACAGGCAGAGGGATGAGAATAAAGAGATAACTGAGCTTAAACCACAGAGTATAGAGTGGTATGCTGACAGGTTTGTCAAAGCTTTTGACAAGAATTACAAGCCCTGGTTAAAACCTTTATTGAGGATGCCTGATGAAGAGGAGATGAAAGAGCTTGAGTCCATTGGTGCAGGGCCGTATGATACTAGAGATGCCTTGCCATTGATTGAGGATAATGTTGAAGGGTTTATTATTGATGATAAAACAATCGGTACCCATGACGTGCATGTTACCTACAGAGGTGCAAGGTTTCAGGTCTTTGCAGGTTCTCAAACGCCTTATGAAACTTCAAAGGCGCAGATTGACCAGGTTATCAACAGGATGGTGGAAGAGGATGCAAAAGCTGGGAGAATTACTGATAAAGAGAAAGCAAAAAGAAGAGATGTTATTAGGAAGCGTATCTACGGTGACTAACGAGATTAAGCAAGGTTAAATCCTTCTTGCATAAGCTGCTCTTTAACCTTCTGGCAATCATTTTCATGGCAGATCTGATAAAGATCTTTCTGGCCCTTTTTTTGCATCTTTGATTTTACTTCTTTTAACAAGTCCGGGAACTCTTCGGCACTGCAGAAATAAAATTCATAGCCTTTTTTTTGGAAGTAATTGAATATTATTGAAGGATGTCCTATCTCCTGGAATCCTAACGGATACCCATCTTCCATAGAATCATTCATCTTTTTTGCTAGTCCAGGGTGCAGAGCAGCTATTATAACATCAATGTTTCCTGCATATTTCATAAAATTCACAAGGTACTTTGCACAACCTTCAATAGATATGTCATTAAGCTCTTCAATCTTTGCTGTTAAATCCTGCCTCCCCATATTAGTCAACTAATGTTTGAGAATATATAAACTTTTCTAAATTTACTCCTTGTAAGTAGCAATAACCTTTATAAGTCTTTGTTTTTGCCTTCAATGCCTTTAGTCAGGCTTAGATAAATCTGTTTTATGCTCTCATACTGTTCTTGAGTTATTGGAATTCCTTGCGAGGCTGCTGTAGGTTTCATGTCAAAGAAATGTTCCTTGTTGTAGCCTTCTTCTTCAAGAAGCTTGTCAGATTCTGCTTCGTCCCTGTACATGTCCTCTAATCTCTTGGAATATTCCTTTGCTTTTGCTTCTTCAATTCCAAGACTCTTCAGCTCTTCAGCTAGCCGCATAAGAACACTGAATTGGTACATGCTCTTAGCTATATTTTTCTGCCTTTTTGTGAGTTTCAGTCTTTCTTCAAGATCTTTTGCCATTTCAATCCTTGATGCATTGTAGGTATTGGGTGTTATTTAAAGGTTTTTACCACTTAATTGTAAATAATTCAGTAACATTTATAAAGATTACAGCACTATAAAGTATGAGATTGATAATGCCAGGACTTGGAATGTGTTTATGTTTAAGGCAAGAGTTGAAGCTTGAGCAGAAGTTAGAGTGCAAGCTTTCCTTGAGGCTAGTGCAGCAGCTTAAGCTATTAGAGAGTGAAGAAGAGTTTGAGGAGCAGAGAGAGATTCTGAATAAAATCCTGGGTGATATCTCTTATGGTGTTTATTCTGATACTGAAAATTTGCATCATAGGGTTATGAAGAGGATCAAGAAAGAAGACAGGAGTGATAATGTTAAGGAGCTTATTGGTTCTATCAGAGCTTTGATTGACAGGCACAAGGAAGCAGGCAAGGATATATCTTTAGATGGCCTGCGAGAGGTGCTTGGTCTTGGACTTGGCGAGCTTGATAAAAGGCGTTTTGCTAACAAAGTCTTTGACAGTCTTGCTGAACTTTCTCCTAAGCTTAATGATAGTCTGGAGAAGATTGTTGAAGCTGGCCGTGATTTTGATAAAACTGGTTTTGGACCTTCAAGGGTATTCGGTAGTGTTGCTGGTATTGGGGAAAAGACCTATAACGAAATCTCAGCACAGCAGTGTTATGATAAAATCAGGGAATTGATGCATGTCAATGAAAGGAATGCTAAAGTAGCGCTCTGGTTGTTTGACCATGTCATGGAGCGCGACAGGAAGTATAAAGGGTTCAGGATGAATGCTTTGTTTGACCTTATTGAGCAGACGTGCAGTCTTGTGGTGCCTGAGGATCATGCTTATTCAAAGATGAAGCCTGATGTGTTTATCGGGAAGCGTGACTTAGATGAGATGATTGAGTGTTATTCAAATATTCCATTGCCTATACTTAGCGAGCTGTCTGTAATGAATCTCGGTTCACATGGAATGGATCTGATGAATGAGATCGCTGGGACAAAGCATATGAGGAAGTCTAAAGATAACAAAAGGCAGTTCTTTAATTCTATAGTCAAGATGATGCAGTATAAAGTCCCTGCAAGAGTGATAACTGATATGCTTGAGAAAGCTGATGGTGTCAAGCAGGCGCGTGATATATTTGTTAAGTTTGCTGCTCTTCTTGACATGCCTAATGCTGAATACAATCCAAGGCTTGAGAACGGTGAGGAGATACTTAAGTCTTTCAGGAGACTGAACAGGCAGGGAAATCCGTTGTTTGCTGAGTTGAGTGATGATGCTATTGAAAGGTTTGAGGAGATAGTATGCAGGAAGCTTGACAATCCTTACATATTTGCCTATAAACCTTTGATTAATATCTCTTCAATATATCTTAAAGAATTCCCTGAGGGATTTAGGTTGGCAGGCAGGTTGATGGAGAGCCTGATATTTGACAGGTTCAGGGATCTTAAGTATTGCAGTGATGAGGCTGATAAGCAGTTGAGTTGTCTTCACGGTTGTGTTGAGGTTTGGATGGAGAATAAGGATGTTCCCAGGTTATTGGGGGATACATCTGGACTAGAGCCTAAGTATAAAGCTATCAGGAAGATTAGGAGTGAAATGAAGCAGAGGTTTATTGAATTGTATGAAGAGGATCCTGTGTATATTGATATTGGAGAGCTTAACAGGCAGAGAGGGATGTTGATTTCGCATATCGCGCAGAAGAAAGTGAAAGGTGATGATTTGGGAGAAGATCATAAACAGGTTGATAGACTGACAGGGATGTATAGTGCTGCGATTATAATTCAAGCATTGCATAAAATCGACAAGCCTGAACAGCTTCCTACTGCAAGCATTCCGCATATTGGTGCGCAGTTACATGAGGATTTCCAGACAGCTCTTGATAATGTACTTGAGTTGATAAAGAGTCCTGAGGTAAAGAACAGTACGCCTTTATTGATACGTGATACTGATGACCCTAATGCTATGATTGATGTAGGTTGCACTCCAGTCAGGACATGCCAGAGATGGACTGAGCATACTTCGTACAATAAATGTCTTCTTGCATATGTTGCTGATGCTAACAAGAGGCTGATACAGGTGATTGATGGACTTGGAAGTGTTAAAGCAAGAAGCATCTACAGGTTGTTGCCTGTTGAACTTGAACCTGAAGAAGATACTAAGTTCGAGGGTCCCATGCTGTTTGTTGAGACGCTTTACACTAACCTTGCAAGTGAGAATCTCTATAAAGCTATACTTGGAGAGGTAATTGACAAAGCTTACAGGATGAGTGAGCAGACTGGTGAGCCAGTTGCTGTCGGTGTGAGCTGTGAGAGTTATTGCAATGCTTTAGAAGCTCTTGCTGAGAGGGCAGAGATTGAATGTTATGAAGATAATATAAAATTAAATCTTCCAGAGAGCATGAATGCGTTTGAGTATACAGATGGTTTAAGGAGCGAGCATGGACATGCAGGTTGTGTTAAAAGCGGTTCAGAAGTCAAAGGCTCTGTCAAGTATATTGTCATAAATCATGAGAATAATTCTGATTAAAAAGTTTTTTTACTTTAATTAAGGTCTTATATCTACATAATCCTTAGGGTCGCCAAAAGGATATAGTTGAAGGCCTTTTTTGTGGAAGCTGTTGTATGTGCCTGAGTCCTTTTCTGCGAGAAGTGTTCCGTTTGCCATAAGGAATGCCATGTAATCTGTCTCTTTCTTAAAGAACTGTTCAATTGTTGTGAAAAAAATATAGTACTTGACTGGATGGTTGATAAGCTGGCCAGTGAATGGAAGTTCAATATCAGGAATCTTTCTGTCAATAATGAAAAGCTGGTGTGATTTTGTCTGGCCCCATGCGTGAAGGTGGTCACCGTGCATGTTCCTGCAAAGATATTTTAGGATTTCATAGTATTCCTGGCTGCGTTCTGCGTCAACTATCAGGTCGATGTCTACATCTGAGTCAATCCATGACATTAAGTTTCCAGCTGCACCGCCCCAGTTCCTTGAATGTGAGCCTGAAGTCAATGCGTATCCAATAAAGCCTGGCATAAGATTCTCTATCTCAGTTATTATATGGGGCATCGGCTCGAACAATGCTGAAGAATAAATCTGTTCTTCTCTACGCAGAGTTGCGTATGCTAAGAAAGCTTTTTCTGGATTGCCATTATGAAAGAGTTCTACTTTTTCCTTGCCCCATTTCCTTGTGACCGTGCCGTCGTGAAGGTAGCCTGGATAAAAAATCTCTGGAAACTCCTCAGGAGATGCAAGTTCCTTTAGTTCTTCGTCTCTTGGCCTGTCAAGGTATTGTTTTACCAAATCGTACAACGGCATTACAAGTTCATCGCTGTAGCTCCTGCACTGCAGGTGTCCGTCCTTTATGTTAAGGCATACGCTTCCAGGTTCTCCAGTCACTTTTGCGATATTGTTCCTGAAACTGAAAGGGCTTAAGCGATAGACAAGTTCATTTGGGAAGTTGTATGACTTATAGTCTCTGTCTTGGTCAAGTTCCCTGTGGCCTTTCCATTTAAGAACCCAAAAATCATCTAAACATTCCTCAAGTATCTTTTTTGTAATCATTAGTTGCTTGGTTTTTGGGTTGGTTTAAATGTATTTCTATTCCTGAGTTTAGGCATAGCAGTATATCTTTTTTGGTTCTGATAATGAGAGCAGCCATGAGTTTACTGAGTCAAGCACGCTCTTGCTGAAATTAATCTCCTTGTCAATGTAGTAGATGTTTGGTTTTCCTTGCAGTCTTTTGTAAGCTTCACATGCCAACCTTGCGTATTCAGTATCGTCTTCTCTCCATTTTTTTCCTTTCTTCTCCCATCGCATGCCAAGGTGTTTTAGCACAATGTCAAGGTCAGGGTTTACAATTATTGCGTTTGGTTCAGAGTTCTCATTCCGAAAAAAGTCTTTTGCATGCTCGTCATACTGCTGCCATGTTTGTTTTGAAATCCAGCCGCGTGCATAGTAGACCCAGTTGTATGCAAGGACGTCATAGATTGAACGGTTGCCTATCACAATCTTGTCAGGGTTATCCTTTGCGATCTTAAGATATTCAAAATTTTCAATAGCCCTGTTGCATACCTTTAACACCTGTCTATAATAGGGATCAGTGTGGAACTTGATGTTCCGCGAGTACAGCTCTGGAAGCATTATCCTTGGATTCTCTTTTGCCAAAAGCTCAGATAGTGTTGTCTTTCCAGCGCCGTGCGGACCGCCTAAATAAAAAAGGTTTGGTTGCATTTTATGCAGGGAGCAATAGCACTTGCTCAAGCTTTTCTGGTTCTTGCACGTTGTTTCCTGCAACAAAGTCGTACTTTCTCTCGTTTGTCACCCTGAGTTGCATCCTCCAGTTTCTTTTGATTGGTGCATTGTTGTAGAGGTTGTATACAAATCTAGCAAGGTCGACCATGCCCTGGACAATCTGTTTCTCTGAGTTCTTCTTAAACCCTGAAAATCCTGGAATGAATCCTGCATACTCAAGCTCAAGCTGTCTCTGGATAGCTGTCTCTTTTTTCTGGCCAGCTTTTGTAAGGTGGCTCCTGTTTATGGTGAACGAATAAAGCCTGCCGTCGTTTGTGTCAAGTATAAAGTCGTCTCCTTTCTCTTTTCTTATCCTGCCTTTGAGTTCAACCCCTGATTCTTTAAGTATGTCACTTGATTTTTCAATCATCTCCTGTGCTGAGACAGGATATCTGACCTCAGTCCTTTTCACAATTATATCCTGGTAATCTACACCTACATCAACTGGGAGTATGCTTCCTTTTTCCTTAAGGTAGAGTCCTCCGCATTTCTCAATAACAACCAAGCGTTCTTCTAAACCCCTGCCAATAAAGCTGTTTGTACCTGTTGCAATGTTGCTTACAGGATCTTTTATGAACCTTGCTGCCTTTGTCGCAGGGAAATCAAATGTGTTCAGGTAGTCAGCAATCTCTGGCTCTTTCCCGCTGCCCTCAATCAGCTGGATATCAAACTTTACTTCATACTCTATCTCAGGGAACTCTTTTGGTATGTCGTTGTCAATGCCTCTTAGTTTTGCCAGTTCTCTGAAAAAGCCGGCGCCTTTTTCTGAGACATATTCCTTGTGTGCGTTTATAAGGTGCTCGATGCTCTTTGTCTTCTTGAACTTATTCAACAAGTTCTGGTACTTTGGTTTTGGTTTAGCTACTTTTCTTGGAGCGCTGTAGCTGGTATAACATCCGCCCATTTTGTTCACCTCCGAAGATTTGTTCTTCTTTTAAGTAGAACACAGTTGTAAACAGTATAATCCTTTGCTGTCATTTTTTGTCAACAGTGTTGTACATCACAGCAAAGCTTAAATATAGGATTACTTAATGATTCCTTATGTTGGACAATAATGTTATCAGAAGGATTGAGGAATTTGTCTATACAAAGCCGTGTACAATACAGGAGATTTCTAAGCATATAAAGAAAAGCTGGAGGACAGCTGACAGGTATGTAGATACTATTGCTAAAGAGTTTGGAACAATTGCAGTGCGTACATTCAGGGAGGGTTCAAGAGGAGCGCTTAAGATAGTCTATTCAAAGAATGTAAATAAGGTGAGTAATACTGTATTCCAGCAGATTCTTGAGCAGCAGATATTTGCAGCAAGAAGAAAAGAGGATTTTTCTGCATTTGACATATTTCAGCATGTCGCTGATACTAAGAAGCAGGCTACAATGGAGAAAGCGGCTGAGGTAAATGAGTTTGCAGAGGTTCTTGCGAGTGCTAAGAGGCAGGTGCTTATATTCTCTGGAAACCTTTCGTTTGTGAACCTTAAGCATAAGAATGTTGACTTGTTTAAGATTGTTGATGATCTTGTAAAAAGAGGGGTTAGTGTGAAGGTGCTTACAAGGGTTGATCTGCCTGGAAAAGAGAATGTTGAGAAGATACTTTCCTTGAATTTTAAGTATGGCACTGAGTTGATCGAGGTTAGGCATGGAAGGCATCCATTAAGAAGTGTGCTTGCTGATAATAAGGTCTTTACAATCAAGGAAATAAAGGAACCTACTGGTAAGATAAATGAGTTGCAGGATAAGATATCAATCTTTTACAGGATAACTGACAGGGATTGGGCAGAGTGGATGTCAAGAATATTCTGGAAGATGTTTTCCAGTTCAGTTGATGCAAATAAGAGGATTGCTGAGATTAAGAAATTAAAGTAATTTGAATTCTTAAAAAAATTAAAAGATAAAATAAAAAAAGGTTAAATCACCAGTGACTTTAGTTTCTCCAATGTAAACAGGTCGTTAAGCTGCAGTTTACTGTTTGAGAGTGTGTAGAGGATGTCGTTGATGTAAAGGCTTCTTCTGATTGGGTTTCCTCTGATGTAATAGCCGCTTTTCAAAATCTCCTGTTCATCAGTGTGTGAGATTCTTCCTCTTAACTCAAATCCGTCTTCAAGGTTAACCCTGTACACATAAGCTCCCTGGAATGTGTATTCTCCGTACTGGTTAAGTCTTGTCTTTTCACCTTGTATCTCTGCAAGTGTAATCGGAAGCACTAACAGTTCTTTCTCGCGGTCGAACAGGAAGGCTTTGTGGTTGTGAAGCGCTTCTGAGTCTGTACCTCTATCTCCGATAACAACCTTGTGTAGTTCGATTGGGTTCTCTACATCACTCACGTCAAAGATTGCCATCTTTATTCCTTGGTACCATGCAAAGTCCAGGTTTCTTCCAGTTTTTTCGTCTTCAGACGCCTCTACTGTGTCCTTGCCTATCCCTATAATGTGTGTTTCGTCATAGGGGTGAAGGTAGTCAGAGTAGCCAGGGATCTTTAGTTTTCCTAACACTTTAGGGGAATCAGGGTCTTCAAGGTCAATCACAAAAAGAGGGTCAACCTTTTTGAAAGTAACTACATAACCTCTTTTGCCCATAAAACGCACTGAGTAGATTCTTTCACCTGGTGCAAGATCCTCAAGCTCTCCAACTACCTTGAGGTTAGGGTCTAGAACATAAACATTGTTTGATGAGAGTTGTTCATGGTCCCATACGTTTCCAGCGGTTGTTGCGATCCTGAAGTTGCCTTGGTATTCATCCATTGAAAACTGGTTTAAAATGCGTCCAGGAACATCATTTGATGTTACGTATTTGATATCTCCCTTGTCAAGGTGGAACTTTGTTACAACTGTTGATTCTTTGTTTCCTTGAACAACCTCTCCAATATTGTTCCAGTTATTGTCAGTCTGTGCAATGTACATGTTTTCCAGTGATGCAAACACATTCTGGCCAGAGCCTGCAATTGTCTCCTTTTGAACTTCCTTTTCTGTGTCCTGCATTGAGAGTGATGCTATTGTTATGAAGTTCCTTGCTTCTACTGGTTCAATATAGCCAATCTCATAAGGTTCTGCAATCGGTTCAAGGTCTTTTGATACTTCAGAGTCCCTGTAAAGCGGGATTATGTCATTGTCCCAGCGCGGGTATGAGTTTACTACAAAATAAACATCGTCTTCAATCTTCCTTGAAGTTAAATAGTTGCCTTCAATGTCAACAGTCCTTAGAAGTTTTGGAGCTTCTTTATTGCTTGTGTCGTAAAGTTTTGCAGTTGTGAGTTGTGCTGATGGATAGTAGTCTCTTATGACCTCTCCAAGTGTTGGTGTAGTCTTTTCATAACCTGATGTGAAGACTAGAACGCGGTCATTGTCGATGAAGAGTTCGCTTGCACTGCCAACAGCAGTTTTGCTAAGTAGCTCTGCATTTTCGCCTGCTTCAACAATAACTAAGTTATTGTTTGCGATTAAGTAGATGTATTTTCCATCTGTCTTTACAATGTCTGCTTCGTCAACTCCTTGCACTTGAATGTTTGTTGTTGAGAAGTCGTCTGTTGCAGTGTCAGCAGGTGCTGCCTGCATTGCAGTTTCTATGTTTGCAGTTGCTTTGACTGCTCCGAATGACTCTAAAATTCCATAATTGTATCTTGAGCTCTTTGCATCTTCAAAAGCTTTCACAAGTTCAGCCTCTGACTTGAAACGTTGAAGTTCGCTGAACTTCATAGGTACTTTTATTACTGGATCATTATCAGTGTCTGTGCCATCTCCATTAATTGTCGTGTCACAGCCAGTAAGTGTTGATGCCAGTACCAATAGCATCATCATTATTGCCATTATCTTGTTCATTTTTGTATTACCTCCAAGTTTTTTACTTGTCATAGTAATACATAGGTACAGAAACTTTATATACTCAGAACTAGGCTTCGAAATGGGTTGAAGTTAACCCCAGTCAATGAATTCTTCATAGAATTGCCACTGGTATAGGTCTGGTCCTTTTTTTGTAAGCCTGATATATCGATGAATCTCTGCGCTAATGCCAAAGATTTGTTCATAGGGTATCCCTGTTTTTTGCATTTTTCTAAACAGCAGCGCAGTTTTGACCATGTCAATCCAGGTATGTCTTGATATAACCCCTTGTTTTTCCCATGCATCTAAAATATCTTCTTTTATTTGAATCGCCTGTTCTTGCTCTATGTCTATTGTCTCTAGAATAGCTGCTTCAGGTTTTTTATATAATTCCCATCTGAACCTTTCGCCATAAGGCCTTAGCATGTACCATTCAATTTCATTCTTTTTATTGACTCCGAGACATTGACCATAGTATCTTGATTTATAGAATTGGTATTGTGAATATATCCAGTTAGTAAACCTGTCAACAAAGTTGTTGTTATGAGAATCATCTATAAATGTATCAAGAACCTCCTCTAAAGAAAAAGTCTCTTTTGAATGTACTAAAGCTGGTAGTTTGTTCCCCATAATGCTATTAGTTGAGGATTCTATTTAAAGATTTATATCGTGTTATCCCTTTTTTATTTTAATAGAAAACTATTTATTTCTTATCCTATTCTTGAGCATTTATGGCTCTACATAGATATGTAAATGGAAAGTGCTATACCTTGAAGATTCTATGCCCTGAGATTTCAAATATCTTCCTAAGAGAGCAGAAGAGATTAATGCCATATCTTGAAAAGAAGGTTGATGTTGAAAGAATCCATATAGGTTTAAAGTATATGGCTTATGAGCAGGATTATAATGTTGATTATATTAAAGCTCTTGTTCCTGGCATAAAAAAGATTGTTGACGTATATTTACCAATGGATATTGACATTAAAGGTTTAGGTGGGTTCTGGGATACTGAAGAGTGGCCAACAAAACCGGTTGTGTATATTGCTGTTAAGCTTAGTAGCAGGTTGAAAGAATTCCATGGGGTTTTAAGGGATTTTCTTAGTGATAAGGTTGATACTTTTACACTGGCAGAAGGAAATAATTATACCCCGCATATAACACTTGGTACTGGGCTAGAGTCTAAAGCTAATGAGCTAAAGATGTTAGTTGATAATTCTAATTTTTCAGAGCATTTTACTGTGGATAAGTTTGGGATGAGATTGTTGGGTGGGGAGACTTACATAATAAGATAAAAATCATACCATCCCAATCCTTTCAACAAGAAACCATACAGAAAGTGCAAACAATAAAAGAGTAGTAAGTCCAATAGTAGAAGTAATGCCTTCTTTGAATATCCATGCCTTTATTATAAGATAGAACAATATTATTACAAGGATATCCCGAAGTATACCGCGTGCTCCCATCTTTTTAATGTTTATTGATTAATATTAAACTAATTATTTATGGATGAACTGAAGTATGTGGATTGTTGCAATAGCGAAACCAAAGCCAACCCTTAATGTTCTTGTGAACTGTTTTCTTAACGGCTGGCCGCGATGCTCTACAATCCGCCATACACCTTCAATTATAAGGAAAACAGCTGCTGAGAATGCAAAGATGTCAATTGTTATCGGGTCAAGATAAGAACATTGGTTAGCAACCTTTTCACCGTTTTTCTGAACAAAGTATGCAACTGATGCAGAGAAGGTGGCAACTAGGTAAGTAAGCAGCCATGTTCTCTTCATGTTTGTCATTTTACCTTCTTTATATTGACAGCAATCCTCTTAAGGTTTGGTTCCTCTACAATAGGTCCGAACTCAAGCGGGATAAGCTTGTTGACAAGGACCTTGCCATAGTGGAACGGCACAAGCACAAGACCTTTAGGGACATCATCAGTCACCTTTGCCTTTACTTTTATCCTGCCTGCCCTGCTTTTTATCTCTACTAAGTTATTGTCCTTTATTTTTAAGGATTTAGCGTCTTCAACACTTATTAAGCAGAGTGACTCTGGCTGGAGCTTTTTTAAAGTGCTCTGTCTTATGCTCATCTCACCTGTACAGAACATGTATTTCCAACGTTTTGTTGAAAGAATAAACGGATATTTCTTTGATGTTGGTTCTTCAACCTCCTCAAACTCAACAGGGTGGTAGTGCTCGAACTCAACTGGACGATGAACCCATTGGCTTTTATGCTTGATAAGTTTGTCAGCATCCATAAACTGATAGCCTGGTACTTTTTGAGTGATCTCCTTAAACACATCAAGGTGCGTCTTATAATTATATTTTTTGCCAAAGTATGCAGCGATCTCTTTTAACATAACCCAGTTAGGCTTTGAGTCGCCCATATGTTCAACTGCTTTCTCAACATAACGGACTCTTGATTCAGCATTTGTGAAGCTGCCTGAACGTTCTGCCCATGCACAGCTTGGAAGAACAACGTCAGCGAATTTCATTGTTTCGTTTGGATATGTTGTGTGAAGTACTAAGAATGTTTTCTTAAGTACCTTATGTACATGGTTTAGGTCAGGCATTGACTGTGCAGGATTACTCTCCATAATCCATAATGCCTTTACAGGGTTAAGGAAGATTGAGCCAGAGATTGTGTCACCGCCTTTTTTTGGAAGCATGCCCATGTCGCCTACTCCCTGGATGTTAGCTTTTCCTCGCATTGAGATTATTTTTCCGTGCTTTGCAATCACTAGGTTGATTGCAGCGAGAACATTATAGACTCCGTAAGTGTGCTGGGTTAGTGTCATTCCAAAGCCAAGTGCAAACTTCTTTGACTTAGCGATAAGTTTTGCAACCTTTTTTACATCTTTCTCATTCCAGTAGCACATTGTGCAGATGTTCTTCACATGGTCAAGTGTGTACTTCTCAACATTCTCAAGCATTCCTGTTGGAAGCTTGATGGCTTTCATCTCGTGAAGTTCGTACATCAGAGCGTTAAGGAATGCCATCTCTGTTCCAGCTTTAACTTCTACATACAGGTCAGCCTGTTGAGCTGTCTCATCTTTCCAGTCCTTGACGCAGATCAATTTAGCGCCTTTCTTTTTTGCTGCCATGATTTTTTGCTGGAATGCAACTGGATATGTTGCAGCTGGGTTTGAGCCCATTATAAGTATACAGTCAGCTCTTTTGAAATCGTCGATACGTGATGGCATTGCTGTTATACCGAATGCCTGGTAGAATGCATAACAGGTTGTTGCATGGCAGAGACGTGCGCAGCTGTCTAAGTTTCTGCACTTGAACACATCGTTGGCGAACTTTGCAAGAAGGTAGTTGTCTTCATTTGTGCAGGGTGAGCTGCCGTAAAAAGCTATCTCGTCAGGGGTGATATCTTTAAGGTTGTTATAGATATGTTCATATGCTTGCTTGTAGCTTACTGGAACAAGTTTTTTTCCGAGCCTTATCATAGGTTTTGTGATCCTGTCAGGAGAATAAACCGTTTCCCATGAACCCATTCCTTTTATACAAGGCTTTCCTTCAGAAACAGGATCTTTAGGCCATGGTGTGACGCCAGTCACGTTTCCATTTTTAACATTAAGATAAAATGAGCATCCTACGCCGCAGTATGGACACATAGTAAGTACTTTTTTCATGATAACACCCCTTATTTGTTTGATTTTGTTTAAATATTATTTATAAGGTGTTATAATTATATTGTATTTATATATTTTGCTTTAGAAATGTTTATATTGTTGGTTTGGGTGCTAGGTTAATAATATGAAATACACAATTGAAGCAAAGAAATTCTTTCAACCCCAGTACAGACTACAAGTTGATGATACTTGGAGAGAGCTAGACAAAGAAGCAAGCATCGAACCTAATGATTATGTTTTTGACATTGATACACCTGGTGCAAAACATCGTTACCTTTCCTGGAAGAGAAGCGACTTAGAGTTAGAACTTGAGAATAAGGTGTTTAAGGTGAATGCTACCTCTATGGATATGCGTAATTTTATGGACCATCTGTCGATTGATGCAACATTGCACAGAACCGGCAGGATTCCTGATGTGAGTAAGGAGCAGCTAATTAATGTTATAAGGGCAGGTGATGATAGTTATACTAATGTGCTTACATTAGACGTTTATGGTAAGTTTGCCTTGCATGATTTCAACAGGAGGTCTTTTCAGGATCTTGACAATGATTTGAGGATTGTCGCTAGGCATGAAGCTTTCTGTCAGGGAAATGATTATGTGGGTTATGATGCTGCTGACGATAAGCATTGTATTAACACTTTCTATACAAACATGCTTGCAGCTTGGACTATACACTTAGCAACAGGAAGATTGCATAACTTTGCTGATGGTACTGATAAATCAGAAGAAGAACTGTTAAAAGAGATTGAAGAGTATAAGCGACACCACTAAAGTACAATCTTCCTTAACTCAGCATTAAGCTCATTAAGTGTAGCATGCGCCTTTTCTTTAGGCGCTTCGCTGTCGTCCTTTAGGAATTCTTCAATATACTCGTCCATCTTTACAATGTTTTGTATTATCTGCTTTTCCTTGCCCTTTGACTTTAGCTTGATAATCTCGTTGAGTTTCTTTAAGATGTAATCAGGAAGTATTCCTTTCATCTCTTTAAGTGCATCCCTGAATATGATTGGAGGTATTGTCTTTTTATGCGCAACCCATTTTGCATTGATCAGTCCGCGGAATGCGTAGAGATATTTCTTGTAAGTCACAAGGTCACCTGATTTAAGGTACTTAAGATAATTGTTCCTGCACATTGATTTATAGTGATGATAAAGAGAGATACTATTGAAGTTTTTGGTTGCGAATTCTTTGAACACTTTATTCTGCTTGCCATAATAAATAATGTCTGTAGTCAGCCATTCGATTGTTGTAGGATTAGAGGATGAGAGCATCTTTGCAAACTTGAACACGTCAAAGCCAACTAAGTCAATGAATGAACCTTCAATTGGGTGCTTGTTAAAGTTCTTGTCAAATGCAGCTTCAATCACATCACCCGGCCTGTTGATCTGGATATATTCTTCAACCGGTCTTACAAAGACAAAGCGGACATCATAGTCAGAGTCTTTGCTTTCCATTCTCCATGCACGTGAACCGTTCTCTACAGCAAAGAGTATCCTGATGTTTTTTTCTTTCTCAAGAGATTTGCAGAGCTGCTTTATCTTTTCCTTTATGTACTTCATGTCTTCCATAACGATAAGAAATAGGGTGAAATTATATAAATCTATTTGTTGGATTGTTTTCTTGTAAGGATCTCAGAAATCTTGCCTGAGATATCTCCAAGATTGTGGTGTCTGAATATAAAGTGAACATTTTCAGACTCAAGTTCTTTGCAGGATCCGCCACCTGTAACAACCACCAATGGTCTACCTGTCTTGGAATATGCTCTTATGAACCCTTCGTATTTTCTCCTGTTGAGAAGTACTGTGACATCTGGTCCAGAGTTAATGACCTCTTCTATGCCTGAAAATCTGTCTGAGTTTTTGTAAACTATGTCGTGCTCTTTACTAAGATGTTCTTCATAGACATTAAATAATGCTTTATCCCATCCCAGTAAAGCTATCTTGTATCCCATAATTATCAATTACCTAAGAGTTTTATAAAAAGATTGTGCAAAAAATAAAAGAATAATCTAAAGCTGTTCAATAGCTTTCTGTATAACCGGAAGAATCGCCTGAATCTCTTCTTTTGTGAGCCTTCCCAGTTTAGCGAAACTTGTTGAGCCGTCAGCTTTCTTGTTCTCCCTTATGAGCTGAAGCTTTGGTGTACCTTCATTGTATGCTTTTACTGAGACAATTATCTTTGTCCTTTCAAAGTCAACCTCTTCTTCAAATAATGTCTTGTCAAGACTTGGATCGAATCCTGCCATAGTAGCACCCCCTTATGATTGTTTGATTCTTATTTTGTGATAATCCCCCTGAAAAAAAAGATGAAAAAAATTAATTCTCTTTTACATGTATGCATTTCACTGGACAGCCTGCTTCTGCGTCCTTGTTGCAGTCAGCATCACTCTGTTTTGATTTTGGCTTTGCTTTGCCGTCATCTCCCATCTCCCAGTTATCTGCGCATACAGCCACGCATGCACCACAGCTGATGCATTTCTCATGTTCCTGAGTGACTTCATATTTTGCCATATCATTCACCTAGTTTTAGTTTTTCCTTAAGTTTTGCCTCGTCAAAGCCGATAATCAGCTCTCCGTCAATGTCTATTACTGGAACTCCGCTCTGGCCAGACCTTTCAACCATCTCCTTGGCAGCGTCTTGATCTGTGGAGACATCAACATCTTCGTATTCAATATTGTTTTCTTTCAAGAACTCTTTAACCATCTTGCAGTATGGGCAAGTGGGTGTTGTGTAAATCTTAACTTTCATCTTAGATACCTCCTAAAATTCCTCTGCGACCATGAGTTCGCCGCAGCACTCCTCGCAATCTTCCGCTGTTCTGCCACAAAAGTTACAGATAAAGACCATGTTGTAAACACCTCCAGTTCCTGTGATTTCTTCAAACTAGCAAGCCCTATTTAAATGTATCGGTTTTTATAGACTGTCAGATATATGTTGTAGTATAAGTGATGTAAATGAATTATAAATTAAGAATTAAAATCATGACCTATGAATTAAATCAGCAAAAAAATAAAAATAATCAAAGAAATAAAAAAAAATTAATCGATTATTTCTTTTTCTTCACTTTCTTCTTTGCTGTCTTCTTCTTGGTTGTCTTTTTTGCTGGTTTTTTCTTAACACCGCAGCATCCGCATGCCATATTTTTCACCTCTTAATATCTTGTTATTTTAAGGTCGCATCCTTTGACCTTTAAGAGAGAGGCAGGTCTTTTTGCTCTCTTGATAACTATTATGTCGCCTTTCTTTAAGGGTACTAACTCCTTTTTGCAGTCCATTGCAAGAACTGCAGGACCACGAATAATCTTCACCTCAACTTTTGAATTTTCGTTTAGGACCTTATGTTTAATCTTTTCAGTCGGATTGTTGAATGCTACCCCTATCCCATGTTTGAAACTTTTTCTTGTGATAGAGTTGAAGTAGGCAGTTGAACCAAATGGTGTTGATACTACCAAGCCGTCTCCAATTATCTCTTTATGGTTTGTGTTTCCAATCTTTGTAGAAAACCTTAATGCAGTCGGAGGCACATAATGGATGTTGAAATCGTTTAAAGCTGTGTATCTCCTCCCGTGCAATTTTGCTTCAAGTTTCATCTGTCTTGAGATTTGAATCTTTTTGTCCTTCAGAAGCTTGAAAACTTTTGTCAGGTTGTGTCCTGAACAATTTTTACATTTGCTTGAATGGTATATGAAAAGTTTTGGGGTATTTGGGAACTTTCTTTCAGCAAATAAAAGTGTTCCGTCACCGCCGAATGCAATCACTAGTTCAGGTTTTTCAGAAATAACAAAGCCTTTAGGCAAGAACCTTTTTACAAGACTGGATTCTTTAGCTGTCCTGCTGACAACAGCGATTTTCATATAATCACCTTTTTTTGTTTTTTAATGTTTGGAACAAAGCATCTAATAATTTAATTGATCGTTTAATTAATAATTTAGTTAATAATTTAATTATTTATTAATCTTATATAAAAATATTCCGCCTATCACAACCATTGCGATATTAAGCAGTTGCCCCATTGTAAGGCCTGCGACAATAAAGCCAAGCTGAGGGTCTGGCTGTCTTACAAATTCTATGAAAAATCTCAGAGTTCCGTAGAGGACGATGAATAACCAGGACATTATGCCCTCTTTCATGTTCTTGTCTTTAAGGAACCAGAGGATTGTGAAGATGAACAGGTTTTTCAGGCTTTCAAGAATCTGAGAAGGGTAGCGCACTCCTGAAACATCCTGGTACTTTATCCCCCATGAGATGTCAGCTGTCCTTCCAATAAGTTCTCCGTTAAGGAAGTTGCCTATCCTTCCTAAGGCAAGGCTTAATGATACCGGGATAACAAAAAGGTCAGTGAACTTATAGAAACTGATATGTTTCTTTTTACAGAAATAGTAAGTCATAATGATCGTTGCCACAAGACCTCCATGGAATGAGAGGCCGCCTTGCCAGACTGCGAATATGTCAAGAGGTGAGCTTAGGTAATAAGAAAGGTTGTAGAAAAGTATATAGAACAATCTTGCTCCTATTATTATTGAGATTATCAGCCAGAATATATAGTCATCAATGTCCTTGTCAGACAACCTTATGTATTTGTTTTTTGCAAAGTACTTTAGCATGAGAAATGTAATAATAAATCCTAACATGAATAAGATAGAATACCATCTTATCTCTAGGCCAAACATTGTGAAAGCTACTGGATTGATATTGTGGTAGAATACCATAGAATCTGATAGTGATTTATTGTATTTTAATGTTTCTAAAATTTAAAAATTACATCAAGATAAGAAGTAAATTAAGATCTACTCAAAAGTGTAAGTGTCAACAACCCTAACCTTTCCTGGTGTGTCAGAGCCTCTTAATGAGTATTGTGTAAGTTTCCTTAAAGTTCCGTCCTTTTCAAGGTCTGCTTCAACAAATGTTCCAGAAGGTCCTTCGTGCCATACTCCAAGATTTCCAGGGTTGATTGCATGGAATATTCTTGATGTTCTTTCGTTTTTGCATTTCATGATACCTTTACATTCTTTTCCAGTAGGACCGCAGCCGTGGATATGGCCGGATATGATTAGTTTTGGTATACCTGTCAGAATTGGCTGATTAAGTGTCTTGTCAATGTATGCAGTTATGTACTTTGAACCTACATTACCTGCTTTTGATAATTCATCGCATAGTCCGTATGCGGGGTGATGTGTTATGATTATGCTTGGTCTGTGCTTGTCAGCAAGGTTGTAGAATTCTTCTCCATAAAATGGAACCATGAACTCTGCAAGATCTCCCAGGTCTTGTGGTATACAGAATGGTGAACCCTGGAACGATGCTCCTCCATAGCCAAGAACCTTTGCATCATCAAACATTACTGTTTTTTTATGAAGGTCGTGCTCTCTAAAGATCTTTTCAAGTGAGCATTCATAGTTTCCTGGGATAGCATAATAAGGCATGTCTGCCTTGTCAAGGAGTGCTTTTGTGATTGCCAGCTGTTCAACCATGTTCTTAAACCTGTCTTGGGTTGATTCTCCTTCGACATCTAAGATATAGTCACCTGCCAGAATTATCCTGTCAGCTTGTCTTTTATGAGCAAAATCAAGAAAACGTGCAAGTGCCTCTAGATCTCCATGAACATCTGAACAAATTAGGTTTTTTGACATAAGAAAGTCAAATTAAGGTAGTTTATAAAGCTTATGGATGCTTGGAATTGCTTGTGCTTAGAACCAACCTAGTAGCATTCCAGCTCCAAGAACTATCAAAAGCAAGCCCATTGCCAGTTTCATCCAATTTTTCTTTGACTCGCGCCAGTTAGCTATATGCTCAGCTTTCATGCCCCATGTTAGTGCAGCTATAATGACAATTAAAGGAAGGATGAACATCAGGTTGTATATGAGCAAGTAGTATATTGCTGTGAGTCGTGTGACTGAGTCGGCAAGAAGTGCTATTATAGCCAGATATACGCCGCCTGTGCATGGAAGCTCGAACATTGAAACAAGGAAGCCAAGTACAAGTGCAGCAGGTACATTTGCTTTGTATGTCCACTTCTTGATGGTCTCTCTTTTTGATTCAGGAATTTTTAGGGAGAAGCCTTTGCCGTACCAGAAATAGTCCTTTACATTGACAAGGCCTGCAGCTATTGCTAATACAGCAGCTGCAGTCACAACTACTCTTGACATGCCTGAGAGTTGGATCACTGAAAACAGGCCTAGGCCTGCAAGTAAGTATGACAGGTATACAGAGAATGTGTAGGCTGCGCCAGCTTTAATCATCCTTCTTTTGTTGCTGGATACTTCGAGCAGGAAAGTAAGAAGGAAGATCAGGACAGCGAATGCACAAGGGTTTACACCGTCAACAAGTCCAGCACCAAGTATTAAAGGAAGGGTTATCTTTGTGTTCTCAAGATGTTCAATGCTTGGGTCTGAGTTCTCAGATGTGTCGATGTTGTGGCAGCCCATCTCGTTAGGCAATGGACATAAGCGCGTCCCTGATTCCAGCATTGATTCAATCTCTTGTTCAAGGTTATCCCTTATCTGGGTGCTTCCCATGAAGAATTTATCATTAATTGCAAGAAGTGGTACTCCTCTTTTCTCTAGAGGGATTCTTTGTATACCGCAGTATTGGTTGTAAAGTTGGTAATTCTTTAGGTTGTTATAGATTTCGTATTCCTGGAAATGAATCTTTTCTTTGTATTTGTCCTGGATCTCTTCAAGGTATGGTTTTATCTTTGCGCAGTTTGGGCAGCCGTCACCATAGAAGTATACTATGCAGATTGAGTTTTCATCATGAATTGCTGTATTTGAGTTGTTACTAAGTGCGTTGTAAAGTGAAGGGTCAGTGCTTGAAACGCAATCAGGTTCGTTTACTGAGCAAACCTCTTCAGCATATGAGAATGATATAAAAACAAAAAAAATCAGAAAAAAAAGAAAAAACTTATGCAGATTCCTCTTCTGTGTCGGTTTCTTCATCTTCAGTTTCTTCTATGTCAGCTACTTCTGAGTCTTGAGTGTCGCCTGCTGATTCAAGCTCTGCATCAATTGCTGCCTTGAAGTTCTCGAAAGGCTGTGCTCCTGAAACAAGGTTGCCGTTGATAAAGAAAGCAGGTGTGCCGCTTACTCCATACTTCTGGCCTTCAGCCATGTCAGCGCTTACCTTAGCTTCTTTTTCGCCGGAGTCAAGGCAATCATTGAATGCGTCAATGTCAAGCTCTAACTCTTCAGCATAACCTTTCAGGTCGTCAACTGTAAGAGCGCCCTGGTTATCAAACATGATGTCGTGCATTTCCCAGAACTTGTCCTGGTCAAGAGCGCACTCAGCAGCTTCTGCAGCCTTCTGTGCATTCTCATGGAAGCTCAGTGGGAAGTGCTTGAACACTAGCTGAACCTTGTCGCCGTATTCTTCAACAACTTGATCCATTGTGGTTCTTCCTCTGCTGCAGAATGGACACTGGAAGTCTGAGAATTCAACAATCAGCACTGGTGCGTTGTCTGGGCCTTTTGAAGCGTCCTTGCCAGATAGCTTGATATCTGCTGGTCCTGTAGGTTCAGGTTCAGCTGGTTGAGCAGCTGGGTCAACCCAGTCCTCACCTGCAAGCTCTGCGTCTATAGCGCCCTGGAAATAGTCAAATGGTCTTGCACCGACAAGTTTAAGGTCGTTGACAAAGATTGTTGGTGTTCCAGAAACTCCTTTTTTCTGGCCTTCGTCAAAGTCTGCCTTAACAGTAGCAGCCTTTTCACCTGACTCAAGGCATCCCTTGAAAGCATCAACATCTAATCCAAGCTCTTCAGCGTACTTTTCAAGTGAAGCGACATCCAAGGCGTCCTGGTTGTCGAACATCTTGTCATGCATTTCCCAGAACTTGTCCTGGTCACGTGCACATTCAGCAGCTTCTGAAGCTTTTTGCGCGTACTGGTGGAAGCTCAATGGAAAGTGTTTGAACTCAATTGATACTTTGTCACCGTACTCATCTTTGATCTGTTCAAGTGTAGGTGTGAACCTTCCACAGAACGGGCACTGGAATTCTGAGTATACTTCAATCTTTACAACATCTCCAGCAACTGCGCTGCCTGAGTTATCTGTATCGTCATCTGCTATAACATCAACTGCTCCTCCTGTTGGAGAAAAACTAAAGCCATTGGTAAATATTGATGCTATCAATAATATAGCCAAGACTGCAGTTGCAAGTTTCCACATCCATGCAGAATCGGATTTTTTATCCTTTTTTGATTCCTCTTCTTTTGGTTCAAATCTCCTCTCTTCAGCATTTGGAGCAAACGGTCTAGGTTGCTCTTTAGGTTCAAATGTCTTTGGAGTGTCATCTGAACTGTTGTTTCTAAAGTCTGGATCCATCTTTTCCCTCCGAATATTCTTTGTAATATAAAAAGTTAATAAAAAAATAAAGGTTTAGTTGCAACTACCATCTGCTGCAGCAGCTGTTCCTTCAAAGCCAAACCCTGGTGCAGGGTTATCTGTTGAGAGTTCAGCATCGCATGCGTCAGGTTGTTCTTCAAACCCGTAACATATTGTCTTAAGCAGGCTTGCTGGATCTCTTGAGGAACTAACTACCATACCATTAAGCACTAATGTTGGGCTTCCCTGTACACCGTACTTCTCTGCTAAGTCCTTGTTCACATCAAAAGGCGGAAAGTTACCCATCCATGTGCTTTTGTCTTCAAAGCTTGAGGTTATGCTGAACTCTTCATCTGCATCCTCAACACATGATTCAAGCATGTCCATATCAATCTCAACCTCTTCAAGGCATGTTTCTCCATCGCCGTCTGCAAGGAAACAATTAAGGTAAGGAAGCAGCTTGTCCTCTTGTTCTTTCTGGATACAGTATTGGTTAAGCTCTTCATATACTTCTTTATCTCCATGCATTGCATAGTGAACAAATCTTAGCTTAAAGTCTATTGAGTCGCCAAGCTCTTCTATAACTGGGATTAAACCTTTCTCTATCTGTGTTCCGTAAGGGCAATGGCTCATTACAAATGCCTCAACTTCAGGAACTTCTTTCTTTTCCATACAAGCAAGTTCTTCACTGCAGTCAGGGTCATCACAATCGACCAGGCCATCATCATTATCATCAATACCATTAGCACACTTTTCACCGTATGGGTCATATGTTGAACCGCTTGCCTGAGGATTGATCATGTACGCATCGTCAAGCTTGACCAATGCACCTGAAACCTGTTCATATGCAGTTTCTTTGTCAACATTTGAAGTGAAGAAGTAAGCTGGTAAATATTGTACATTGTATTTATCGTACAACTCCTTGCCATCCTCTGTACTGAAGTCAACCTCTACGACTTTTATCCCTGGGAATAATTCTTCAGTAACCTGTGTAACTCTTGTTGTGTCACAGTCTTCACATTCAGGATCATTTAGGATTGTGAATGTCAAATCTGTTTCAGTAGCTGCTGCGACAGCAGCTTCATCTCTAGTATTGCCAGTACCATCTTCATCAGTATCTACAACGTCAACTGCTCCTCCAGTTGGAGTAAAATTAAACCCATGGGTAAATATTGAGACTATCAATAAAATACCTAGGACGCCTGTTGCAAGTTTCCACATCCATGCAGAATCACTTGCTCTTGGTTCTTTTGTCTTATGTTCAAATGATTTATCTTCTTTTGCAAATGGGTCAAATGGTTTCTTGTTCCCATCTGAACTAGAGTTCTCAAAGTTTTGGTTCATTATGTTACCCCCTTAAATTTTTTTTAAAAAGTTTACTTCTCTTGATTAAATCAACTTATATAAAGGTTGGTGTTTGTTTTAAAAAGGCTTGAAGCTTTAAAAAGATTATAATAAAAAAATTGAAAATCTTCTTATTCAACTCTGCTTGCTAACCTTTCTCCTATAGGATGCAGCTTTGCTAGGTCTTAGCTTTTCTGCTCCTTTGCCCTTACAAAGCAGGCCACGGCTCTTTCTCCCTGATGAAGTAATGCCGCGCTGGGCTCTAGCTTTCTTACTAGATATCCATGCTATGTCCTTGCTTTTCTTTATAACAGGGTGATTTATGTCAATAAGTATGATCTCAAACCAGTAGTATTTACCATCCTGTGCGACCCAGTAACTGTTAAGCACTTCACAGTTTGGATATTTCTTTACAGCACGTTCTTCTGCGATGCTTTGGTATCTTTTGTTTAAAACAAGCCTTTGCCTGTTATGTCTTGGCCTTCTGCCGCCTTTAATATCTGGTCTTCTGTGGCCGCCTCTCTGGACACGTTGCCTTATAATAATATAGCCAGGCTTTGCCTTATAGCCTAGTGATCTGGCCCTGTCAAGTCTTGTAGGTCTTTCAATCCTAAGAGTGACAGGTTCTCTTCGCCATTTAAGAAGTCTTTCACGCCATAATTCTGGCATACTTTGCTTTGGTTTTTTCCAAAGTTCCCTAATATATTTATAAACAGTCATATTTAAGCCTCCATTGTTGTTTTCCCTTTTAATATTACTTAATCAAAAGGTTCAGCTTCAGGCAAGCCAGTGCCCACATTGCATATTTGAACAGATTTGTGGGTTATTTATAAATGTTTGCACTTCTGGATACATTTAAAATCATAGTTTTACATTATACATTTCAAAACACTTTTAAATAAGTCTTTGTTTACTTATACAAATATGGCTAAAAAAAGAGGTGTGCATGAGCTACTGCATTCTCCTGTTTTTCATCCTAAAGATTTTGTTCAGGTGATGATAGGAGCAGCAATACTTGCAATTCCTGTAGGTTTCACTGAGGAGACCTGGCATTTAGGTGATAATCTTCCATTTTTGAATATCCTAGGTTTCTTTTTAGTCTCTTTGATCTTTATTTCAATCTTTGTTTATTATACTTATTATCGTAATCAGATGAAAAATCACTTGGGAGAGTTCTTCAAAAGGGTGTTCTTTACTTATGTAACTTCTTTTTTTGTTGTTACGATGCTGCTTGTTTTGATACAGAGAGCTCCGTGGTCAACTAATTGGGTACTTGCTTTCAAGAGGACTGTAATTGTTACATTCCCTTCATGCATGAGCGCTGCAATAGCTGATGTGTTGAGGTAGTTTGGTTGGATATGGTAAAATGATAGAACTACTTATCTTTGTCGCAGGATTGTTCTTTTTAGTAATGGGTGCTGAGTATTTTGTTAAGTCAACTGTGAGTGTTGCTAAGAAGTTAGGTGTTTCAGGTTTTGTAATCGGTCTGACTTTTGTTGCGCTTGGGACTTCAATACCTGAGCTGGCATCTTCAATAGTAGCTGCAATCCAGAATCATCCTGGCATTGTGATAGGAAACGTGGTTGGTTCTAACATAGCAAACATTGGTCTTATCATAGGAGTGGCTGCTACAGTCAGGACTTTAAGGACAAAAGAAGTCATGCTGAAACGTGATGGGTATATCATGATATTTGTTACATTGCTCTTTTATGTTTTTATCTATAATGGTCTCCTGTCATGGATCGAGGCATTGTTCCTGCTGATAGTCTATGTTGCTTATGTTGTTTTCCTTCTGCATATGAAACCTGAGCTAAGGAGTGAATACCGTTTCCCTGATTTTCTTAAGTATTTCTTCAAGTTTGGTTATATAATGACTATCAGAAGTCAGATTATTGAAGGTCTGAACAGCCGGAAGAACAATAAAGCTGCCAAGAAAAAGAAGGATGCGAGGAAGAAGGCAGAAATTAAGGTAAGCCCTGAAGAGAAGAAAGAAATCAAGAGCTTGTTTAAGGTTGGGATTGCAAAAGATCTGCTAATCGCTTTAGTAAGCATGGTCGCTATTGTCTTTGGCGCTGAGTTTGTTGTTAAAGAAGCGGTGTTCTTTGCGCAGCTGCTTAGCATACCTGAGTCCTTTATCGCGATAAGCGTGATTGCCATAGGAACTTCACTTCCAGAGCTTTCTGTAGCATTATCCGCTGCAAAAAAGGGTTATGGGAATGTTGCAGTTGGCGGAATCATCGGTTCAAACATTGCAAACATCCTGCTTATAATCGGTGTATCAGGTTTGATAAACCCGTTGAGTGTGATAAGGCAGACAGTAATATTCACTGCACCTGTGATGCTGTTGTTCAGTGTAATGTTACTTGTCTTCATAAAAAGTTACTGGAGCATCAAGAGAAGCGAGGGAATTGCTCTACTTGTGATGTATGTGCTTTTTATTATGTTGTTGTTTTTGGGGTTTATTTGAAAATATTATAACTCAAGAAAAAGGAATAAACTCTTCTCTTTTTAATTCGTCAATTATCATGATCTCGCTAGTGTCTGAGCAGAATTCCTCAAGCTTTTCCTTGAATGCAATCACTTCCTTGAAGTTCCTGAAAACACATTCTGCATAGTAACTTGACATCATTGAGGATAATGTGTTGACATTCTGGTTCTGCATAAGAAATTCCTTAAGCCTCTTGTCCCTTGACTGAAGAATGAAATTAATCCTGATATTATAACCAAGCCTCTGATAGTTAAGGAGCGAGGTGTGCCTTAGCTTAACCTTTTTCTTTAACCTTTTAAGGCCTTCAAATAATGTTGAGATTGGGATACTTGTTTCCTTGCTTATCGATGCAAGGCTTTTTCTGCTGTCCATTCTCAGAAACCTAAGCAGCAAGAGTTCAGTCCTTGTGATTTTGTAGTCCATTTTAATGGAAAAATAAGTAATTAAAGTTTATATAGTTTTATCATTAAATCTTGAAAATCTTCCCACTTCACGAGGAATCCTATCGTATCCTTTCAAGTCTTATATCCCCAAGTTTAAGCGCGATATAAAGTGTGAGAAGCCTGTCATCTTGTGGTAGTTCGTCAACTGATTTACTGATCTCGATGTCATCGCAGCTGCCTCCAGCCTCTACAACTCTCTTGCATATGATCTCTGCAGACTTTGAATCATAGAACGAATAAAGGAGGGCCCTAGTGTGCAGGCAGTCAACCTTATTTTCTACATAATCGCAGATTGCATCGTCCATCAGTAGCTGGCAGCCTACCCTTAAATCTGTGTCCCAGCATGGCCCTTGGTCGTGAGCTAACTTGGCTGCGAAGAATAAGCATGCTTCATCTTCCTCTGTATTATTGCATATCTCTTCGGTGAAGTCTGTGTCGTTCTCAATCATGAACTTTGAAGCAGAGTGTGCTAAACAAAGTGCTTGATCATAGCTGTCTTCAACTAGCGAGCAGTTCTCTACAGCGCTGTCTATATAAGGTTGCATATCCAGTTTTAGCTGTTGTTGTTTTTGTTGATATTCTTGTCTTGATTGTTCTGCTTTGACTGCATCATATATCATGAAGCCTATTACTCCTCCTATTATAATCAAAACCACTATAATAAATGCAATTGCCTTTTTCATTATTATTCACCTATCTTCAATATATTTAGACTGCTCATGAACGCCTCTTTTTTCAGGTCCTCTATAATAAAGTATGACTTCTTCTCAAGTATTTTAAATTTCTCTTCCACATGTTCAATGAAGTTTTCCATGTCAAGTATCCCTTTAAAGATCCCTTCAATCATAAAGTCAAAGCCGTTGTTTATCTTGTAAGCTGAGTTAATGGAATGGTGTTTCATAAGATATTCTTTAAGCGCCTGCTTATCATCCCTGGCGACCTTGAAAGCTATGTTTGCCCTTGTATCATAGCCTAGCTTTGAAAAGTCCACAAGAGACGTGTGCTTAACAATGAACTTGCTTTCATTCTCCTTTAATCTTCCGAAGATTGTCGAGACTGGAATCTGGGTGGTCCTGCTCATCTTTGTGAGCGGCATCCTTGCATTCTGCCTTAAACATGCTAAAATCTTTAAATCTTTTTTGTTCATGTTTATTTAACCTCCATATTCTATTTTTTTAAGGAGCTGGTCCTTTAACTCCTTTTTGAGTTCCCATGCAGCGCCGCATCCATTGCAGTGCATAAGCACTTTTGTGTTAATCGGGAACAGAGGGATGAAGTATAAAGTAAAATATTTCTGAGCCTTTACAAAGCTGTGAAATGTTTCAGACTTGCATTCACTACATCTTCTCTTAACATTGCCCAGGTGCTTTGTTTTTGTCTTAGTCCCCCAGATTATCATATGTCACTCACCACCAAAAGTATTCCTAACGCTAGTGCTATGAATGCAGGGACTATTGGATCTCCGAATAGGCTTAAGACCCTGAACTGCAGGCCGAACTGTGGTAAGATAAGTCCTCCAAAACCTAAAAACGCTAACATTGCACCAATACTTGATCTGCTCATTTTTTACATACCTCCATATCTTGGTTGTTTTGTGTATTGTATCAGGTTCTCAATTGAGAATCTTTGTTGGTAATCGTATAAAAGCACAGTACTTTTCCAACATTTACCACCTATTTTGGAAGTTTTGCGATTTGTCTTGAACATATTACTAATATAGTGAAAGAAATATATATATTTTTAGCAATTATAATTATTATATGTAATTATGTATTTATTTATCGAAAAGTATTTATATCAGTTGAAATATTTACTAAAATATGAGAAGAAAAGTCAATAAAGTAGGGATAAACACGCTTACTGTAAGCCTTCCAAGCAAGTGGGTTGAGGAAAATAAAGTAGAGAAGGGTGATGAACTTTTTCTGGATATGAACGGCTCAGAGCTTCTTATCTCAACGCAATCTGTGAAATATACTGGGAAGAAGGTTGTTATTGATCTAAGGAATGTTAAAGATATTGCAAGAAGGGTTTTTGCGATCCCTTACATAAGAGGGTATGATGAGGTTAAAATATTATATACAAACCCTAATGTGATTGACCTGATCGAGAACACAGCGTATTTCCTTACTGGTTTTGATCTGGTAGAGCAAACACCTGAGTTCTTGATACTGCGTAACATTGCAAAGATTGATCCAGATAAGTTTGATGAAACCTTTGAAAGGGCTTTTAATGGTGTTCTTGCTGTCCTGAATGATCTTGAGAAGGATTTTCAGATTGGTAAGTTTGATAATTTTCATTCATTGTTGAAATACGAAACCTTACTCAATAAACTTGATTTCTTCTGCAGAAGGCTGATTAATGTCCATGGGTATAAAGATAAAGGTCTTTCAACTTCTGTGTATGTGACTGTACAGTATCTTGAGGTCATCTCTGATATTGTGAGAGACCTAATAAAATATACTGACCAGAAGCAGTTCTCTAAGGATAAGAATGCGGCAAAGGCGTTGTCTATTATACAGGATATCATACGTATGAACCATAAGATGTTCAAGACAAAGAATATTATGCTTATTAATAATATAAAGAAGCTTGAAAGGGAATACATGGACACTGCGCGCAAAGCAATGAATGATGAGGTTAAATCCTATCTTATATGCCTATTCTACCCTGTTCATCATATGGGTGAAGAATGTCTGGTGATGTAATATATTATGTTCTTATATTATACTTTTTTTAATTATACTTCTTGGAGTTATGCTTACTTATCCTCGCTGACAGGATCTACGATAAAGTCAAGTGTGATTTCGTTGTCGTTTTCGTTCTCTTCTGGGATAAGGTTGTCAGGGTCTATCCTGATAGTTAGTTTTTTCCTGCCAGGGCTTTTGAATTTGTAGTTTATTTCTGTATGCAGATATTGGTCTTTTAGATAAGATTCACAGTATTTGCCGATGTATGTCTTAAACATGTTTTCAAGTGAAATTGTTTCTCTCTCTATATCACTGCCGCACTGATATTCTATTACTAATGGCCCTCTATATCTCTTGAATGTGTCTTGTTTTAGAAGCAAATCTGTCTTTGGTTTGGTATTAACGGGACAGAGGAAAGTTAATTCTTTGTGGCCTTTGTTTATATTTAGATTTGGTTTGAGACCTGGATCGACCTTTATCCTCCATTCTGCACTTAATCCAGAGGGTAGTGTTCCTTTTACTAAGTAACTTTCTGGTTCAAACTTTTTAGAAAGAATCGTCCCAGTATGTCTTATAGGTTGATTGTTTATTGACCAGGCGATGGGTTCATGAGCGTGCTCAACAATCTCGCATATCTTATATGAATCAGCCCAATCTTGAAAATATCCTTTGGGTTTTGTTTTGTGAATACCCATCCATTCTTGTCCAAAATTTCTTGCACTTATGACTCTTGTATCAGGCATGCATATTTCTATTAATTTATTTTTGGGTGCAATGATCTCTGATTTATATCCCTCTAATTTTACTGGAATTGGTTTGAATGGTTTGCCAATAAGAATATTTCCTATCCCCGGTCTTCGGTTGACTACTACCATATATCTGAGTCCTTTATGTGTCCTACCAGCGATGTAAATATTTGTCCTGTCTTTTGTTTGTTCCAACATAATTCTCTTTTCCAAACCAGGAGCAGGATCACGAAATTTGAATAGATGGGTCTTTTTAGGTGTTGTGATTTTGCAATGCACATAGCCATCTTTTGCTATTGCGTATGCTGGTTTGTCTGAGAGATTTGTGTTTGTCCTTTGTATGCCATATGACCTATTTTTCCAGTCTCTTGAGTTTTCCATAAATTCTTTTACCAGGGTGCAGAGGCTTCCATGGTCTTCTAATCTGTCAGTATATGTCTGCGGTTTTGAATCTGTGATTTCTATTGTTGCTGTGGAACAATTATCCTCTTCATTGCTCTCTTCAATCTGGTTGAATGGATCGATAAAGTATTTGATTAAATGAGTGCCTGGACGCTCAAATTTGCAGTATCTACTTGCAGCTATATCTCTATTCTTCCTGAAATATCTTGGATTGTTATGGGATTTTGTTGTTAAATCAAATCCTATGTCCATGAATTCCATAAATTTTTTATCTCCTTGTTCAATCATTATAGGTACAATTCTTGAACCAATAAATGAACTACTTCCTACATTCATGTTCAATCCAATGAATGATCTTGTTAGCTTATACAATGCAGACGTTCTTATATCTTTCACATAAACATTTGGCTTATTTTTGATGCTTGCATTCACTTTCCATTTAGCTTTAACTTCAGGGTATGGTGATTGGATTTCAACTAAATAATTTCCCTCTTTGAACTTGTACCATAGTCTTTCTGCCTTTGCCTGAACAAGTTTCCCGTTCACGTACCAGTCAACTGGTTTAGGCTCTTTATCATTAGCTATGACTTGATATAGTTTGCTTTTGTACATTCTTAGATAATGCATCTCTGTTGTGCCTGGAGCAAAAAATAGGAATGGTCTATCTGGGAGTACTTCTAGGTTTTCTTCAGCTGGTACTAAGCGTGCATTTGTGACTTCATTTCTTGGAAATTTCTTTGAACTCATTAATCTGTCATACCTTACCCCATTATTACGTATATTGGCTGAGAATATTAGACTGTACTTAAGTCCAGATTTAAGGGCTGTGTCCATGTAAAAATATGCAAAACTCTCATTACCTTGTTTTAGGGAGAATTTTTTCTTAAGTTTTGGAGTGGGGTCTTTTATCTTAAAACTAAGCATATCTCCCCCTTTGCCTATGTTTGCATGGATGGTGTGATTAATTGTTTTAATTGCATATCTCCAACCGTCTTGATGGATAAACCTGTCAAACTTATATTCACTTGGTTCAAGTTCTTGGTATGGTCTGCCTAATACTCTTACTATATTTGATAAGTGTGAATTCTCTGCTTCTAATTCTTTAATGTCAGGCAACCTCCCACTATAAAAAAATCCGTCTGCAAGCAGGTAGCCAGCTAGAATAAGTCCCATCAACGCTTTCTTCCATCTTGGGGCTGAGCCTATCTTTGCTTTTTCTTTATTTAGGTCTGTTATGACGTCGTCAACACTTTGGTATCTTTCCTTAGGATTTACCCTGAGGCATCTATTGACAATATGGCCAAGCCCTTGGCATTCTTTGTCTATAAGTTCCTGGTATGATTCATCCAACTCTTCCTGAAGCAGTGCGCATTCTTTGCTTCTCCTGCTGGTGTAGCTGCTCCATGTATTTGATTTCTCGAACATTCCTATCCTATCCTGGCAGATGTGTTTACCTGTAATCATCTCATAAAGTACATGGCCGAAGTTCCAGATGTCAGAATTGTCGTGCTCTTCACCTATCCAGTATTCTGGTGCTGCATAGGCGCGGTTCATTACTGATACCTTGCACAGATCTGAGGCAGATGAGATACCAAAATCAATCAGTTTAACACCGCCATCGTCGGTTACCATAACATTGTCTGGTTTAAGGTCGCGATTTTGGATTCCTCTATTATGGAGATACTTGAGACCCTGTAGAATTTGTAGAGCTTTGTCAATTGTTTCAGATAAACTTAATTTTCTTCTTGATTGAATGTAGTCCTGAAGGTTCTGTCCTTTGATGTGTTCCATTGCAATAGCGTCAAGTCTTCTAAGTTTTTCGTCTTTACCTACCTTATACACTCTGGTCCTGTTGATTATGCGTACTACGTTCTGGAACCCTATCTCGTCTGGATTTTGCTCTTTGATGAGCATATCATAAACACTCATCTCAAGATTGATGCTTTTATCCTCCACTTCTTTTGGGATTTTAAAAACTTGGAATATGTTTGAGGTTCCCCTGTTCTTCATTACATAGGTTTCACCGAAATGTCCTTCTCCTAATTTTTTAACAGGAATGAAATCTGAATGCTCTATCTTAAACTCAGATTTTTTTGCCACTTCAACGAAACTATCGATTGCAGTTTTTAATCCCCTTTGGTCTTGGCTAAAAAGATTTTTCATCTTTATTAAGAATAGTTAAGCTTTATAAAAAGATAATTGGATTTCAAATAATCCAAAATCTTTATAAATGACCAGATTATTCATCTAGAACAGAGAGAGAAAGAGAAGATGGGGTGTACATTTTCTCAGTTAATGAAAACTGTTTTAAAATGGTTAAGAAAACAAAATTAAAGACATTATTGCCTTCTTTAAAAGAAAAGAAGCGTTATTTGGTCTTTGAGATAAAAAGTGAGAAAAAATTTGACTTTAAAGATGTAGCTAGTGCTGTACTTGGAAGTTTTAAAGGCTTAGTTGGAGACATGGGTATGGCAAAGGCTAGTGTTTGGCTATTGCCTGATAAATGGGATAAGAAGATGCAGCGCGGTATCATAAGGCTTAATCACAAGCATGTGAATGAGCTGAAGGCAGCGCTAACTTTGATAAAGGAAATAAAAGGTCAGTCTGTTATAGCTCAGAGCGTGTCAGTTTCTGGAATATTGAACAAGGCTGAGAATTATTTGAGGTGAATAAAGATGGTTGATCCAATGTCAAACCAAATGATGGGATATGACAGGGCTATCACAATGTTTAGCCCTGACGGTAGGTTGTTGCAGGTTGAGTATGCTAAGAAGATGGTAAAGCAGGGTACGACTGCAATAGGAATGATATGCACTGATGGAATCGTGTTAGTTGTCGACAGAAGAATTGTTGATAATCTTATTGTTCTGAAGTCTCTTGAGAAGATTATGCAGATTGATGATCATATCGGTGCTACAGTTTCAGGTAGCTTGAGCGACGGCCGAGTGCTTATCGAGAGGTCTCAGGTCAAGGCACAGCAGCATAGAGTGACTTATGACACTCCTATTGAGACGCTGACAATTGTGAAAGATATATGCGACCTTAAACAGATATGCACACAGAGCGGTGGTTTGCGTCCGTTTGGTGTTTCTGTAATGATAGCTGGAATTGATGAAGACGGGCCTAGCTTGTATGTTACTGAGCCTTCAGGTATCTATTTCCAGTATAAAGCTACTGCAATCGGTGAAGGTGAGATTGATGCAGAAGAGTTGCTGCACAAGCACTATAAAGAGGGAATGTCAGTAGAAGAGGGTCTTAAGCTTGGTGTTTCAGTTCTTGCGAAAGTTATCGGTAAAGACCTGACTGCTGACAGGATTGACTGTGCTTTCATCAAGACAGATGATCCTGTGTTCCATAAAGTTGACAGGGAGAAGATTGATAAGATGCTTAAGGAGATGAAGAAAAAGAAATAGGTGTGATAATGAGCCATAGAATAACTTATGATAAAGAAAGGATACACCTTAACCTTGCAAGGCTGAAGAAAGGTGGAGAGATATTTGAGATAGACATTGACCCTGATAAGGCTATAGAGTTTAAAGAAGGGAAAAATGTTGATATAAAGGATATACTCAAAGCTGAAAAAGTCTTCAGTGATGCAAAGAAAGGGCTTCTTGCTTCAGAGGAAAGGATGAAATCGCTTTTCGGAACAGATGATCCAATCGAGGTTGCGAAAGTGATAATTGAAGATGGCGAGGTGCAGCTTACAGCTGAGTACCGGCAGATGGTGCGTGATAATAAACGAAAGAGGATAATTGAAATAATACACCGGAACGGTATTGAGCCTAAATCAGGGTTACCGCATCCACTTCAGAGACTAGAGAATGCCTTTGCAGAGGCGAAGATAAAGATTGATGAATTTGCGCCTGAAGAAAAGCAGGTGCAGGAGATAATGAAGAAGCTTAAGCCTATACTTCCTATCAAGTTTGAGGTTAGAGAGATCGAAGTGATAATCGGAGCAGAATATGCTGCAAAGGCGTATCCAACTGTGAAGAGTTTTGGAAAACTGCTGCGTGATCAATGGCAGAGTGATGGGAGCTGGAGGTGTGTTATTGAGATACCTGCAGGAATGCAGGAGGATTTTTTTGATAAATTGAACTCAATGACGCATGGTGAGGTGCAGACTAAGCTACTTGCAAGCAGATGATTAGATGGATTCATAATATTGAAAGAAAATGTTGAAAGAAAATAACAAAATCAAAAATAACAAAAATCATGATAATATAATCAAGGAGTTGATATAAAATGGGAAAAATGTTAGTAGAAGGAAAGACAGTCGTTGTCCCAGGAGAAGCTCTGGCAGAGGGAATGGATTTTTTGCCAGGATCTAACACTTACAGGGACGGTGATAAGATTGTTGCATCTAAACTTGGTTTAGTTGCAGTTGATGGAAGGGCAGTGAAACTTATTCCGTTATCAGGGAAGTACGTGCCTAAGAAAGGAGATACAATATTAGGCAAGGTTGTTGATGTATTGTTCAGCGGTTGGAGGATAGAGACTAACTCAGCTTATCCTGCAATGTTGTCGTTAAAGGACGCTACATCAGATTTCATTGCAAGAGGTGCTGACCTCACACAGTATTATAACTTTGGTGATCACGTGGTTGCAAAAATAACTAATGTGACTTCACAAAAGCTTATTGACCTTACAATGAAAGGTCCGGGTCTCAGGAAGCTTACAGGCGGAAGGATCATTGAGGTAAGCCCGCACAAGGTTCCAAGGATAATTGGTAAAAAGGGCAGCATGGTTAGCATGATTAAACAGGCTACTGGATGTAAGATAATAGTTGGTCAGAATGGGCTTGTCTGGATACTTGGAGATGACCCAGTTAAAGAGCTATTAGCTGTGAGAACAATCAGGAAGATTGAAGCTGAAGCGCATAAGTCTGGCCTGACAGATGCTATCAAGGAATACCTTGAGAAAGAAGCAAACGTAAAAATAGAACAGGTGCAATAAAATGGTATACGCTAAAAGAAATGACGGAAGAAAATGGGAAGATACAAGAAAGGTTGAAGCAAAGGTTGGAGTAATTAAGAGAGCTGTAGGAAGTGCGATGTTCAAGATAGGTGATACTATTGCTATTGCAGCTGTATATGGTCCGCGAAGCATGTATCCAAGGTTTTTGCAGGATCCTGAATGCGGTACCTTGAGATGTCATTATAATATGATGCCTTTCAGTGCTGGAGAAAGGGTGCGTCCAGGAGGAAGCAGGAGAAGCAAGGAGATATCACTGGTGACAGAGAAAGCTCTGATACCTGTGATTGACCTGAACGAGTTTCCGAATGCGGTTGTTGACGTGTTCATAGAGTTTCCGCAGACAGACGCTGGTTCAAGATGTGCTGGAATATGCGCTGCTTCGATGGCATTAGCAGATGCTGGGATATCAATGAAGCACTTAGTCTCAGCTGTTGCTGTTGGAAGAGTAGGCGGAAGGTTGCTTGTTGACCTTGATTACAGTGAGGAAAGCCATGAGGAAGGTTCAACTGATATAGCTACTGCATATGTGCCTGGGATGGGCTTTTCACTGTTGCAGATGGATGGAGAGGTGACTCCCGAAGAGCTTCAAAAGCTGCTTGAGATGTCAAAGCAGGCTTGTGAAAAGCTGCACAAGGTCCAGGAAGAGGCACTAAAGTCAAAGTATGAAACTGAGAAGGTGGTTGACGATGAATAAAGGACTAAAAGATCATATAGTGAAATTGCTTAACAGTGATTTCAGGTTAGACGGAAGAAAACCTTTAGATTACAGAGAGCCTGTGACTGTTGAATATGGCACATCAAAGAGTGCTGAAGGAAGTGCAACAGTCACAATTGGAGAGACAATTGTCATGGCTGGTATCAAACTTGAGATTGGAGTTCCTTACCCGGACACACCTGACCAGGGTGCTCTTATGGTTGGAGCTGAGCTTTTGCCACTCTCAAACCCTGACTTTGAGCTAGGTCCTCCTAGCATACAAGCTATTGAACTTGCAAGAGTCATAGATAGAGGAATAAGGGAGAGTCATGCAATAGATCTTAAGAAGCTGTGCATTGAACCTAATGAAAAGGCATGGATTGTTGTGATAGATATAACTCCAATAAATGATGCTGGTAACTTGTTTGATGCAGGTGCTTTAGCAGTATTAGCTGCTCTGAAGGACTGCGTCCTTCCGCAGGTTGAGAATGATAGGATTGTTCCTAAGTCAAAGACTGAAGAGAAGATTCCTATTGTACACGATACCTTGTCATGTACTGTCTTGAAGATTGGCAGCAAGTTTATTGTCGACCCTGTGATTGATGAAGAGGGTGTGCTTGACGCGAGGCTTACAGTTGCGACAATGGAAGATGGAACTCCTTGTGCAATGCAGAAAGGCGGAGACCTGCCTTTAACACCTGAAGAGGTTGATCAGATGGTTAAAATTGCGCAAGAAAAGACAAACTTTTTAAGGAAGGCCTTATAATTAGGTGAATATGATGGAAGCTGAGGAAAAATTCACAAAATTTGAAAGGGCAAGAATGATAGGCAGCAGAAGTCTTCAGATAGCTATGGGAGCGCCTTTCTTGGTAAAGATTGATGAGGAAGACCTTAAAAGGTTAAAGTATAACCCTCTTGAGATTGCTAAGAAAGAGTTTGAGGCTGGAGTTGTGCCTTTGACAATCAGAAGGCCTATGCCTGAAGTTGAGATTCCTGAAGAGAAGGAAGAGAAAGAAGAATAGATTTTTCTTTTTTTCTAATATTTTTTATGTTTTAGTTTGATATGAATTGTGATAATGATGGATACAGTAACCAAAGAGAAAGTTGAAAAGTATTTTGCAGTGACTGAAGAGGCTTTTGAAGCTGCGAAGAAGAGCGGTAATCGTACAGATATTGATCGTAGTGATATAATCGATATGGTTGCTAGGTATATTTCTGATGCTAAGCACTTTTTTTCTAATGATGATTATGTTAATGCGTTTGCTGCGCTTAATTATGCGCATGGATGGTTGGATTGTTCTGCCAGGTTAGGAATATTTGATGTGCATGATTCAAGGTTGTTTACTGTAGATGATTCTTGAATAATGATAAGGTTTACTCAGGAAAGAATAAGTTAAAACAAGTGTCTTTTTTTCTTTCAGGCTCTACATCAGTGTACCATTCCCTGTCAAAATTATCGAGCCGGTTCATGTTATCTTCAACTAAGTATTCAGGATGGCCTTCTACTGCTTCGATGTATATTAATAGGGTATGGCCTTCATAGTCCCAGTTTGGTTGAAGTTCGATAAAAGCGTCTGAGTGTGGAAAGTGTTTCTTTATGTGAGGGATTGCTTCCTCAAGAAGCGATTCCAGAGAGTGTTCAGTTATGAATGCTTCTGCAGCGCCTGGTCTGTCGTGGTTTCCTACTTTTGTATTGATTGTGTAGAAGTCTTTGTAACTCATTTTTGCTCTGCAGCTCTTCTTATATCATTTAGGATAAGTCCCTGGAAGCATGAAGACCTTGCTTGTCTTGACAGCAAGGCCTTTGTCCTTTGTTATCATATCTTTGGAGATCATGACAGATGTGCCAATACAAACAAGTTCGCCTTTAAGTGTCATGATTGCGACAAGTTCATCAACCTGGATGTCTGATTCTACCTTTACAATGCCTGGCGTGTTAAGATTAGCGCCATGGCAAAGTGTATCAACGCTTGTGTTAAGAACCCAGATCTTTGGGAGGTGTGCAACTGCTTCTTCAATAGGCTGTACAAGTTTTCTTAGCCATTGGTCATTACCTTCATTTTTGTAGAACCAGTATGCATCCTGGAGGTCAGTAAGAGTGGTTATAGTAGATTCATTGAAAGGGCCTGCCTTTGTTCTTCTAAGTTCTTGCATATGTGCTCCTGTGCCTAGTGCTTTTCCAATGTCATGGAGAAGCTTTCTTATGTATGTTCCTGCCTGGCAGCCTATCTGCATTAATACATCCTGGCAGTCAATTTCAAGAATGTCTATGTAGTAAATCTTTCTGTAACGGTGCTGTCTCTTGACAGCTGACTTGACAGGAGGGAGCTGTTTGATCTTTCCAATGAACTTTGTTGTTATAGTTTGTCTTATTAGCTCTGGGTCAACCTCCTTGTGAAGGTGCATTAGAGCAATGTATTCTTTTCCAGCTGGAAGAAGGGCCTGGACAATCCTTGTGCCGCGGCCTATAGCGACAGGAAGCACTCCTGTTACTTTTGGGTCAAGTGTTCCAGAGTGTCCGCCTTTATTTATCTCGAGTATCTTCTGGACATATGCAGAGACCTGGTGCGATGTAGGGCCGCGGGGTTTGTCAATGTTTATTATCCCATAATCAAGGATTTCTTTTATGTTTCTTTCTTCAGGTCGTTTGCCATACTTACCAGAGACCTTTGCTCTTTGTCTAATAAGAATTTCACGTTTTATCCGTTCGAAAGGTAATAATTTATCCATAAATAATAAGAATTAACTGAGATTATAAAAAATTTACTTATTCTCTGCTGGTTGCTCTGCAGGTTTAGGTTCTTCAGAAGCTGCTTCAAGTTCACTCTTTGGTTCCTTGGCCTCTTCCTTAGTCATTGGCTTTTCTTCAGGCTTTGCTTCTTTTTGTTTTTGCTTTTTTTCTTCTTCTTTCTTTTTCTTTGCTTCTTCAAGGCGTTTTTTTATCTCTTCTTTTTTCTTCTCACGCTCTGTATCCTGTTTCTTAGTTTCCTTACCCTTCTTTTCTTCCTTGACTTCAACTGGAGCGCCAACAAGTTCTGCAAACACCTTGCCTTCATCATCCTTTACAACATTGATCTTGATATGGTGAGGAGGGTTCTTCATGCCGTGCTTCCAGACCTCTTGGTTTGCAAATTTTCCAATCTTTATATTCTCTGGAGCAGCTTTCATATGTTTAACGAGAAATTCCTTTAGAGCTTTTGATGCTTTCTTCGCCCTGTTATATCTAGGAACTTTTAACCATTCTCTCCTCAAAGGAACATTATAAACTCTTTCTAGTTTTGCCATTTTTATGCATCTGTGTTTGAGCCACGTCTCCAGGAGCGTTTAATAGTAGTATGTCTTCCAGGGTGGACCCTTCTACCTTTACCGTATTTTCTTGGCACTGTCCAGAACGGTGCCCATTTTGTCTGCTCGCCCTTTTTTACAAGGCGAAGCTTTTTTGCTTTTGGTTTGTATCTTGCCATTGTTTTGATTTATTTTTGCAATAATATTAGTGCTGATTTATGATAGTCATTTCCTTGTGACCTTGAACTCTTTTTTTGGAGGCTGTAACTGCCTCAGCAATGATAATAACAGGTCATCATTGATTAAATCCAGTCTCCCTGCCTGAAGCATCTGGCCGAGCAATCCCAGCACCTGAACAGCTTTTTCTGGGTGAGCGGATTTAAGGTTTCCATAACGTGACAATGCCTCGCTTGTCATGTTTTGCTTGACATAGTTTTCTAGAGCCTCAATCTGTTGTTGAAGCTGCTGGACCTCTTGTTGTTGTCTCTGAAGCTCTTCTAACCTTTTTCTTCTGAAGTCCTCGAGTTCATTCATTTTTCTCTGATTCAGGTTCAGTCTCTGGTTCTTTAGCCTCTCCCTCAACTTCAGGAGCTTGCTCTTTTTTTTCTTCAACTTTTACTTCAGGTTTCTCATGTTTTGGTGTTTCTGGTGCTTTTTCTTCTTTTGCTTCATGAGGCTTAGTTTTTTCTTTCTTTTTACCTTTCTGAATCTGGATAGTGAGCTTGTCAATGAATGATTGTCCTTTAGGTGTCAAGACACGACCTTTTCTTCCGTTGACATCAGTCTGTCTTATGAATTCAATAAGTTCTAACTTCTGTAGGATCTTTCTTATAATGTTACCTGAGCCTTTGTATGTCTTGTCAGGTTTATGGCCACGGTTCTTTCTTCCGCCGTACTCTGTTCTTAGCTTTGAAACTCCAATAGGACCCAGCTTAGCGACTTTTCTTAGAATAGCGGCTGCTCTTGTGAACCACCAGTCTCTCTCGAATGGAGGACGTTCCTTATGCCTGCCTGTCTTTACAAAAGTAGCCCATTCAGGTGGCTGCATCTCAGGCATCTTCTTAAGTTCTTCTGCAACCTTTTCTATAAGTTCCATTGGAGGAACATCGTTGATGTTAATTTTGTCTCACCTTTGTGTTTTAATCTTTGTTTTTGATTGTTACTTTGTTAATATTTCATTGTTGATGATACTTTGTTAATGATACTTTAATAATTGCCCACCTTTCGGTGTATAGATTGTTAGTATAATATGCTTGAAAAAATAGGGCATTTATAAAGGTTTTGGTTGTGAAGTTGATAAATGTTTAAATATGGATATTTTGTTTTTGGTTGATATGAACAAAGAAGATTGTAAGATATACAAATGAAACAGGGCTGTATGATGAAAGATAAAATAGCAAAACTTAAGTCTAAGATTGCTAAGATGAAGCTTGAGAGTATGGTAAAGAGATGCCCTTTCTGTGAAATCTATAGGACCCAAGACAGGATTATTGAGCAAAGGGATAACTTCTATGTTGTTTTAAGCAACCCTCGTCGGGTTGAGGGGCATATTCTTATAATCGCGAACAGGCATGTAAAGATGCTGGATGAGTTGACAACGCATGAATGGATGGAGCTTATGCAGACAACTGCTGATTATATTAAGAAAGCGATTGAGTTTGCAGGTGGTGCGCATTACAGCCATAACTTTCAACCTTGGAGACCTAATTCAAAGTATAAAGTAGAGCATTTTCATCAGCATGTTGTGCCACTTAGTCCTGGCTGTGGATTTCATGAAAAGGATCCTGCTGATGTGTTCACAGATTTAAATGATAAAGAGAGGGAGAAGTACACTAAGTTGTATAAGATTTAATCTGCGTGGTTTTAATATGTTTTTAATATCTATTTTCTAGTATATAAAGGGTTATTAATGCTATTTACCTTCTAGAATGTATGCATGGACCTAATCCTAATGAGAAGATAAAGCCTTTAGTTGATATTCTTAAAAAAGTTGATTATATTGATGTTGAGGTTGCTTCTGATAGAAGTTATAATCCTGGGGATGATTTTTTTTATAACGCGAATGTACGTTTTTCTGTTCCAAAGGACAAGGAAGGAGAGCTTGAGAAGCTGATTGAATATGTCTGTAAAGAGACAAACAGGTATTGGTCTGAGGTTACAGTTGAGCCTTACAAAAGGTATTGGGTAGTTCCTGATACTGATGAGTTAAACTCGCACTGGGTTATTGAGTTTGTGCCTTTTCCTACAGTAAACAATGAAAAGTTGCGCAAGGGTTACACTGATAAGCTGATCGGGAAGGCAATCACTGCAGTGAAGAAGTACCTTAATTCCAAGGAGCATAATTGATTTAAAAGCGGTTCATAACTGATTATTTCTTTGATTTGGTGAAATAAACCAAAAGTTTTATATATAATTATGAATATATATTCATATAGGGTAATGAATAATGATTCATTACAGCTAAACTAACCATGGAGGTGGTTGTTATGCCAAACGAAGATGGAACAGGACCAGAAGGAAAAGGGCCTAAGACAGGAAGACAGCTAGGCAAGTGCGAAGGAGCAGAGCCAATCGGAAGAACTGGAAGAGGCAGAGGTCTTGGACCTTGTGGAAGAGGACTTAGGAAAGGATTCGGAAGAGGATTCAGAAGGACTTAAATAGGAGTAAGTACAGAAGTTCAGTATGCCGCGTCCTAGAAGAGCAAGAAGAGTAAACTGCGAACCAGATGTGACTTATTTCAAGCCAGCTGGTGTTCGCAAAAGCGATCTAGAAGAAAGTGTGTTAACTGTTGATGAGTATGAGGCTGTGAGATTAAAGGATCTTGAAGGTTTTGATCAGGAGAAAGCTGCAGCCAAAATGGCTATTTCACAGCCTACTTTTCACAGGTTAGTTGTCTCTGCAAGAGAAAAGATAGCGGATGCTATTGTTAATGGAAAGGCGCTTAGGATAGAAGGTGGTGATTTTAAGTTCCTTAAACCAAAGAGGTGCAAAAGATGGGGAAGAAAGGGTGCTTATTACTTATATTAATATTTATAATTCTTTTTAGTCTGTCAGGTTTTGCTTCTGCAGAACAGGTTGATCTTTACTTGTTCTATGGCCAGGGTTGTCCGCATTGCAGTGGGATGAAGGCTTTTCTTTCTGAGATTGCTGATGATTATGATTTAAATGTGCATGAGTATGAGGTTTATGCTAATCTGGAAGGTCGTAACTTGTTTGTTGAGATGAGCCAGGCTTTTGAGAGCGAGATACAGGGTGTGCCTACTATTTTTATAGACGGTAAGGTTATTGTGGGGTATTCAAGCGCTATTACAGACAGTTTAGAGAATGAAATAAAGAGGTGTGAGACTGAGGGTTGTGCTGACCCAATGTCCAGGTTAGAGAATGGTGAGGATTCAGTGACTGAAATAGTGGGAGAGAGTTCGCCAACTGAAGATCCTGAAAAGACTGAGCTTAAGAAAAAGTTGACTTTGCCAGCTGTGTTAAGCGCTGCTGCAGTTGATGCTATCAATCCATGTGCGTTTGCTGTGCTGATAATATTGTTGACAACTGTGCTTGCTAACCGTGATAGGAGAAAAGCGCTTTACTCAGGCCTTGCATTTACGCTTTCAATCTATATCATGTACTTCCTTATGGGAATCGGTCTTTTTTCTGCAATACAGGCAGCTGGTGTCTCAAGATGGTTCTTTGGGATAGTTGCAGTGCTTGCAATCTTCATTGGGTTGTTTAATCTTAAGGATTATCTCTGGTATGGAAAATGGTTTATAATGGAGGTGCCTAGAAGCTGGAGGCCTAAACTGAAAGCTGTGATAAGAGGTGTTACTTCAGTTCCTGGTGCTTTTTTGATTGGGTTTGTTGTTAGTTTGTTCTTGCTGCCTTGCACATCCGGGCCATATATTGTCATACTTGGATTACTTGCAGAGGTTGCTACAAGGAATTATGCCATGATGCTGTTGCTGGTCTATAACGCGGTGTTTGTCTTGCCAATGTTGGTAATAACTGTGTTGATTTATTTTGGGTTGACAACTACAGAGAAAGCTGAAAAGTGGAGGACAAGTAAGCTGAAGGTTTTGCATTTGATTGCAGGAATTATAATTTTATTGATTGGTATATTCATGCTGCTTGGGCTTTATTTTAGGTGGATTTAATTGGATTTAGCAATCGCTTGCATAGCAATATTTATATATCTATAATCTTTTATTTTTTCTTATGGAATATAAACAAGCAATTCTAGTAAGGCAGGACCTGAAACTGCCGAAAGGTAAGTTAGCAGCCCAGGTAGCGCATGCATCAGTTGAGGCTGTTTTAAGGAGTGGTAAGTTGAAAGTAGCTGCGTGGAGAAAGCAGGGTATGAAGAAGGTCGTGCTTAAGGTAAATGACCTAGATGAACTGCGTAATTATCAGCAGCTTGCAAAGATTGAAGGCTTGGTTGCTTCAGTCATCACAGATGCTGGAAGGACTGTTGTTGAGCCAGGAACAGTGACATGTTTGGGTATTGGACCAGATGCTGAAGCGAAGATTGATAAGGTTAGTGGAAAGCTGAAGATGTTATGATAGGTTTGAATACTAGTATATTTTTTTCTACCATCTTTTTGTTGATACATATACATCATATCCCAAGAAATTATATAGCACATTTACCATAAAATAACCCGGGGTGGTTAAATGGATATTGAATGGGAAAGAAGAGTTTCTTATACACAGTCTGGCGCAAGGATTGAACGAATCAGGGAGTATGTCAAGTTTGATGAGGAGGAAGAAGAGGAGTTTCTTACAGCGTATTAAGTTTACTTGTGATGTGTATCAAGCACAAAGACTTTGTCGTTAGGCCTGGCTGGGAATTCTAGTTTCACAGCTATACTTTGGCCTTTTTCTGCTTTTTCAATAGGTTTATGATTTATTTCTATGCTGTCTGCAAGCTGCTGTTTTGCGCCTGTTGTTGGCCCTGTGATCAGAAGCAGGTCGCCTTTGTTAAGCTGCTCTGATTCTATCTTTATCTCTGCTACATTGATTTTTTTATAGAAGTTTTTAATGAATCCTATGTAAGTCTTTTTTGTTTTTGAGTTGCTTCCATAGATGTCAGTGAAGTCATCTGCAGTTGGAAGGCCTAGATAGAAGCCTGAGGATAGTTTTCTGTTGTAGACAGTCTTTAGTTTTTTAATTAATTCATCTTTCTTTTGTTCTGTTAAATTGTTTTGTTTCGCAAGTTCTATCGCTTCCTTGTATGCTTGTACAACTGTCTTTACATACTCAGGACCTTTAACGCGTCCTTCAATCTTAAATGAGTCAATGCCTGCCTCAATAAGCTTGTCAATGAATGGAAGTGTGCAGAGGTCTTTTGCTGACATGACATAATTATTGTTTAATTCTAGTTCAAAGCCTTCCTCTATGTCGGTAATTTTATAGGAACGTCTGCATGGTTGGATACAGTCGCCTCTGTTAGCAGAACGGTTGAAAAGGAATTGTGATGTAAAGCAGCGTCCTGAGACAGCGACGCACATAGCACCGTGTATGAATGTTTCGATTTCAATGTCTAGATTTTGATTTTTTATCTCTTGTTTTATTGATTTAATCTGCTCTAAAGAGAGTTCTCTTGCTAGAATGAATCGCTTTACTCCTTGTTTATTATAGAATTTGATTGCCTCGAAGTTTGCTGTTGATGCTTGTGTTGAAAGATGAATCTCAAGGTCAAGTTCTTTTGCCAGCTTGATAGCTGCAATGTCCCAACAGATTATTGCATCTATATCTGCTTCTTTGGCTTGTTTTAAGATTTGTTTTAGTTTGTCTAGTTCGCTGTCGAATATGATTGTGTTTATTGTAAGGTATGCCTTTACATTGTTTTCATGGCATTTGTTTACTACATTCCTTAACTCAGTAAGTTCAAAATTAGAAGCAGTAGCTCGCATGTTAAGCTGCTTTGTGCCGAAGTATACAGCGTCAGCTCCTGATTCTATAGCTGCAGAGAGCATCTCCCAGTTTCCAGCTGGTGCAAGTATCTCAGGTGCTTTGTTTAGTTTTGTCTCCTTCTTATCCATATATTAAAGAAAAAGAAAGGAATTTTTAAAGGTTTACTTAACCAAAGCGTCAAGTACGTTGATAAGGTCATTGTTTGAGATGTGAAGTCGCGGCATGTCAAGTTCAATGATCCTTAGCTTTTCTTCAGTCTCCTTTGGTAACCATTTGCATCCTGTCTCTATGTAAAACTGGTTTATCAGGTAGAATGCTCCGATTGTGTCATTTGTGTGGTCTTTGTTATTCCTGCTGCTTTGGTTAGTTTCGCATTTTTCAATGACATTCTTGTACTGGCATCTTAATACATTGAAGCGCTGCTCCATTGAGTTTGGCTGTAACTTGACTGCTTTTGCAAAGTATTTCTCAGCTTCCCTGTAGAGGCCTTTATTGAAGTAGACAGTTCCAAGTATGATGTTGGCTGGAAGTGAATCCTCAACAATGTCCTTAAGTATCTTGTAGTGTTTTTGTGGTTCTCTTTCTCCTGTGTGCCAAAGAGATAATGAGAAAGCTACACTTGAAGCGTTCTTTGCTTTCATGTCAATACCTGTGAACTGCTTTACTGCAGTTTTATAGTCATGTTTCTGATGTGCAACTAAACCTAGCATCTCCCTGCTCCTGTCATCAGCCCTTGCGATCTTTTCAAGTGAACTATAAGCCATGTCAAGCTTGTCAAGATGTATACATCCAAGAGCATGCGCCTTGTACAGTTTTCTATTGTTAAGCTTGTAAAGTTCTGGAACTATCTCATAGATTGATGTCTGTGAGATTGAATTCTTCTTGATACCGAACATGAAGTAGTCTATCAAGTATTCAACGCGGCCTCCTTTAGGTTCTTCTGACTCTGGTTTCTTTAGTTCAGTCTCTTTGCCACTGAAAGCGTCCTTGATGTCATCAGCTAACCAGTTCAGTGCATCTCCTATTGACTCTAGGAATGATGGTTGTTGTTTTGTCATTTAAATCAGTCCTCTTGTGTTTTGTTTGTTCTTGTTTTGTTTTTATATTATTTAGTATAGTGGAAGATATTTATTATAATAATCAATAGAATTTTAGCAAAAGAGGCAAAAATTAATGGAATTTTTCGGTTTTTTGGTCATTTAAAAAGGCTTTTTATTGTGAAATATTTCCGAAAAGATTTTATATTAAGCAATTATTCTAGGTGTCTATGGTACATATAAAGTATATATGCGGAGAGCCTGTTTACACTGGTCCTGAGAAAAGGGATGATTCTGTTACAACATTAGAGAAGCTTGTTTTTGATGATGTTAACGGACATCTTAAGGATGCTGGTTTTTTTGATAAAGAGAAGGTGAAGAATGATTTTCACAGGATAAAGAGATGGAATTTTTTTAAGAGAGGGTTTTATGTGCCTCTATTTCTTGATGGTCTTCAATTTGATGCTGCAGAATATCTGAAACAAAGTCTTGCTGATAAACTTTCAAAGATCAGGTCTTTTGAAATAAAGGAAAAGGATGCTTTGTTTGTTACATTTGCTGATTCTTTGTTGATCTATCATGTTGTTGAACCTGAGAAGGTTAAATATGTAGGTTTACTTGACTTGCCTGTTAAGTTTGACAATGTACAGAATGATATTCATATAATACCATGGAATAATGATATCTTAGATAGGTGTTTGACGCAGCAGAGAAGGTTCTATGGTGAGGATTCTTTTACGATTGCAAACTGTTTGATTGATAATCCTGGTGAGAAAATCGCTGTTGTCCATCATAATAAAGATTATGCTTTGACATTCAATTATAAATATTCAATAATCCCGGTCAGAAGCTGGCCAAAGAATCGTCTAGAGTCACCATTGATACAGCGTCATCGTAAGCGATTCTTGGACAAGCAGTGTTAACCCAGGATTCTATGAATGGAAAGTTTTCCAACTCGTTAAGGTTAATTGTGTCTGTTATGAAGATGAAGCAGTTTTTTTGTTTTTGTTCTAGTTTGTTTTTGAGTACTATTGCTTTCTTTAGATGTTCCTGACCTGGTTTTGTTGTCACGATTATTCCAATGTTAGAAGCAGAGTAGAATTTTGCTAATGCTGCTTTTTGTCTTTGTTTTAGTTTTTGGATATCCTCTTGTGTTATCTTGTTGAATGATTCTGTAAGAGGGTTATATGTGAATACTTCTTTATCACTCTTTAGCATAAGTGCTTTTGGATGAAACATTCCGTCGCCGATGTAGAGGAATGCTTCGAAGTCTCTATTGGAACCTTGTTTAGATTCGTCTGATTCCAGGATGTCACAGCCAAGAAGCTGGCCTGGATTTGAGGAGTGTTTGCCTTTGAATAATGTTACATTTATGCCTTTTTCTTCTAACTGTTGTTTTATTGCTTCTAAAGAATCATAGTATTGTATTGTTGTAGCCAGGCAAATTGATTTGGGTAGTTTCTCTATATGTTCATCTGGAAGAATGAACTTTTCTTCATACCTTGATTCTATAAAGGATATTTTCATGAGAGAAATAAGGAGAGGGTAGTTTATAAAGGTTTAGTGATTTTTAATTTATAAGAATTTAGATATTGGATTATACTTACCTAGAAGCGTCAGCCTGTCTCTCAACTTCAAGCTTCTTTGCAATAGCTACAGAATTGTTGCTCATCTTCCATGCATTTATTATCTCGTCAGCAAGGCAGTCTTCGATTGATTTCTTAGAATTAAATGCCTTATGGTAAGAGCCCTGTGTCATCAGACGTAGAACAATGTCAACCCTTCTCTGAGGAGCGCATTCAACTGCCTTTGGGTAACGCGCACCGCCGTACTCGATAGTTACAATCTCTTCCCTTGGAGCTGCGTTCACAAGTGCTTCAACAAATACCTTTACAGGGTTTTGTTTAGTCTTTTGTTCGATTATCTCGAATGTCTTTTTTACAATTTTATAGGCTGTCTGTGCCTTGCCAGTAATATGATAAGATGTCTTGAAATGGCCCTTGCTCTTGTGGCCTGTTGTCATTAACTTATTAATCAATCTTTCAACAATAAATGCCTTGGATTTATGGAAACGGTTTCCAACATAACGTGCTCCTGTCTTTGGAACAATCTTTGGTTCTACTGTGATGTAATCCTTGATGCCTATATCAGTGACAACAATGCCAGAAGTTTCCCATTTGTTGAAAGCCTTAAGATTGTTTGCCATGTTTATTTCCTTGCCTTCTCTAGTTTACCAGTGTGAAGAGCTAGTAATGATTGGTCATTAACCTTGATAACCTGCCACCTTACGCCTGGGATGTCGCCTTTTGCCCTTCCCTGCTTGCCGCCGATACATTCAACAATTACTTCGTCGTGCTCGTCAATAAGCTTCTGTGCTCCGTCCTTTGGCATGAATGCAGTTATCTGTCTACCGTTTTTGATAAGCTGAACCCTGCAGCATTTACGCATAGCTGAGTTTGGCTGTTTAGCTTCAATCTGTACCTTTTCAAGAACAATGCCCTTAGCCTGTGAAGCTCCTACAAGTGGATCAGATTTCTCTTTAAGCTTCAGCGCTTTCTTGATATAGTCCTTATTATGCCATTTACCTTTCCTACGTCTCTTTACCAAAGCTTTTGCTGAGTTCAATCCACGTGATTTTTTAGCCATTGTGTTCAGAAATTTTGGTTTATTTAAAAAGATTTTGGTTTTGGGCTATTTCATATAGGGGATAACCTTTAAAAACACCTGTTTTCTTCTTTTTCATATGCCAGAAATAATAGGTCAAGGAGCTGAAGCAACCTTATACAAGGATGGAGATATTGTAAGAAAGGAGAGGTTTGTGAAAGCGTACAGGATAAAGGAGATTGACGATAAGTTAAGAAAGTCAAGGACAAGAAGGGAGGCTAAAGTTATACAGAAATTAACAGAAATAGGTTTTCCAGGGCCTAGCCTGAATCTTATGGATGATAAAGGTATGAAGATTGAGATGAGTTTTGTAAATGGTAAGAAGCTGCGTGATGTCCTGCATAATAATCATAAGGAGTTAAGCAAGGAGATTGGCAGGAAGCTGGCTATACTTCATAAGAATGATATAATACATGCTGATTTGACTACTTCGAATATGATTCTTGATGATCAGATATATTTTATTGATTTTGGGTTGAGTTTTTTTTCTACTAAAGTTGAGGATAAGGCTTGTGACCTGCATCTGCTTAGACAGGCTTTAGAGAGCAAACATTATCAAATCTATGATGAATGCTTTGAAGCTGTATTAGAAGGGTATAAGGAATATGAAGGAGCTGGGGAAGTGATTAAAAGGTTGGATAAGGTAGAGAAAAGAGGACGCAATAAATCAAAAAAATAAAAAGGGATTAACTCCCTCTAAGAATCAACACATCACATTTAGAAGAACTGCATACTGCCTGCATATTGCTTCTGATTCTCATATAATCCTCATTCAGGTAACTATCTGCAATGCTTGGTTTTTTCTCCTTAACCCCAAGGACTGAGTCTTCAAGTGTCGAATCTTTTAACAAAAATTTATCCAGTGACCTTCTCTCAAACTCGAAAAGGCCTATATAATAATTTTCCATCTTCCACCCCACAAGATAGTATTAGAAACTGTAGTAGATAGTAATGTGTAATAACTCGCCCCCCTTGGGGATTATTAAAGTTAAACATATATTTAAATCTTTGGTATATGTGCTATATATAGTTAGGGCACTGTGACATATATCTGCTTGCTTTCAGTAGTTGTTGAGTCTCTTGTAATAGAAACATCAAATATGTATCTGCCAGAAGGAGTGTTTTTTGCAACTTCAATACCTATACCTGTGCTTTTTTCCTGGTTTTTCTGTAAAGAAATCGTCATGTCTTCAGGGAGTAACACAAAACTATCGGATGTGCAAGGTATTTCGTTCTTGTCCTCATCATAGCCTTTCTTGCAGCCAATCTTGATATAGTAATCAGAAGGGTTATCATATATGTGTGTTATCTTTAGACCGAAGATGTCAAAGTCTCCCCTGTTAATTGTCTGTGATGAAGGTGTGATGCAGGTTTTCTTTGTTCCGCACTGGACATCTCCAATTAACTTATCCAGGTCTGCCTGTTTCTTATCAGCAAGGCCGCCTGCTCCTCCGAACAAGTCGAATATGAATTTTATAGAAAAACCGAATATGACCAGGGTGAGCATAAGTATGACGAGAAAGTTTACAGAAAGTTCAATTGCAGCTTTTTTGTTCATTTTTGAATAGATTTAACTAAAAGAAGAAATAAAAAAAATCTTATTTTGTTGTTATGAACTCGTACTCGCGGACAAGTATGACCACAAATATTATCAGGACAGCTACTCCGAATGCTACATAGTAGAAACCTGATGTAAGACTTTCCTCAATCCATTTATAGAAGCCAAATGCCATTATTGCGAAGCCTAGCCATAGGAACTTGTCAAGTACTAACTTCATAATATCAAATTCTTGTTCACGTGTCATGCGTCTTTTCATTTACATCACCTTAAGTTGTTATTTTCAGGAAGAACTGTTCTGATTCATAGACATCGCTCGAAGCCATGCCTGCGTCTCCGTACTTTATAGTGCCTGTGGTATCGTCTACGATTAAATCCTTATCAGCATTAAACACTGCAAGTATACAGACATATGTTCCAGCTGAGAGTTCGTTTTCCTGCACAATCACTTCAAAGCCTTTTGCGTCTGAAGCAGAGATTGGCTGTGCGAATGATGTGAATGTCGGTAATGTTTCGCCTGATACTATTGTTGTCCCTTTCTTACAACTCACAACATCAATCTTAGCATTGATTTCGTTCTCTCCTGTGTTATAGACGCCTACACCTATTGTCTTTTCTGTGCCTCTCTTTATAGAAAGCGGGCTTTCCATAGTAACAGGGTTGTCTGCTGTTGGCTCTGCTTCAAGTTCTGTAAGGTCAAAAGCTCCAGGTAGCTTTTCCTGTGCTCTCTGGAAGATATCTTTAGTGAATGTCAGTGCAAGACCTAGAACTACGAACGCAATTACCATGACAACAATAGCTGTAACAGAAAGCTGCAAAGCTGCTTTTTTGTTCATGCGTATTCACCTCTTATTTTTATTATAATAAATGATTAAATAATCATTATGTATAATTTATAAAGGATTAAATTTTTACATTTATAAACTTTTCTATGGTTTCAGTGGGTTTTCTTAATTATTACTTACAGTTCCTAAACCCAACAATAATGGCTGCGACGGATTTTTGCTAAAGCAAAAACCCTATTCCACTTACCATAACCCTATACTCTGTATAGGAACATGGTAAGCTCCTTCGCGCCAATTGTTGTGTTTGTTTTTGTCTATTACTTAGTGTCTGCAAACACAACTTTTATAAATGACTTGTTTATTTTTCAAGGAATATGGCAAGATTAAAGAAAGGAATAACCTGGAGAAAACCTAAGAGGAGAAGTACCAGGGTGTCTAAGTTCAAGAAGAAGTCTTTTGTAAAGAACAGGCCGAATGTGCATATTGTGAAGTATGACATGGGTGACCCGTCAAAGCAGTATGAGTTCAGGGCTGATCTTGTTTCAAAGGATGCTGTTAATCTTCGTCATAATTGTCTTGAGTCAGCAAGGCAGACTTCTAACAGACTGCTTGAGAAGGTGTTAGGCAAAGGAAATTATCATCTTAAGCTAAGGCTTTATCCGCATCACATACTAAGAGAGAATCCTTTAGCAGCTGGAGCAGGAGCTGACAGGATGTCAACAGGTATGGCGCATAGCTTTGGAAAAGTAGTGGGTTCAGCTGCTGTTGTAAGGACTGGCCAGATTATATTTTCTATCTATGTAAACAAGCAACACCTCGAAGTTGCAAAGAAAGCGCTTGAGAGGGCTTCAAAGAAGCTAAGTCCAAGTGTTGTGATAAAGTTTACTGAGCTGAAGAAAAAGAAATAATTCTTGTTAGGATATTCAATCCAATTTTTACTTATCAATTAAAGTTTAATCCTGCATTTGTTAACAGCTTTATCCTTTGGAGCATCTTTTAGCATCTGTTTCATTGTAAGCTGAGTCACTGGATGGACAAAGTCTGGAGCAATCTCTGCCATAGGCTTCAGAACAAAGCAGCGGTCTGCAATCTTATGGTGCGGAACATGTATGTCAAAGCGTTCAATAACCTTATCGCCATGGAAAAGCAGGTCAAGGTCAAGGCTTATCTTTCCGTATTTTATTATACGTTGTCTTCCAAACTGGTTCTCTATCTGGATAAGCTTCTCAAGAAGCTCAGGTGCTGTAAGCTCTGTCTCAATCTCGAGGACTGAGTTCATAAACCATTCGCCGTCTGCTAATGTGCCGACAGGTTCAGTCTCATAGATGCTTGATTTATTTGTCACATCAAAACGCTGGCTTAGAATGTCAATAGCACGCAGAATATTCTTTTCTTTGTTCTCGGTATTTGAGCCTAGGCCAATGTATGCTTTTACCAGAAAGTACACCCCTCACACAAGAGTAATTATATTGTTAATTGTTTATATGTTTTTCTAATTTTTCAGAGGAGAAATGTATACTGGTTGAGAGTTGTATGATGTTTTTGAGATTGTATATGAAATTAAATCTTTTCTTTAATCTCTTCTAATGTCAAGAAATCCTTTCTGAATTTTTTAATATCCTCTTTTTTGAGGACATCTGTCTTGCTTAAGTAAACATGAACAGGTTTTCCAAGACGTTTCATTTTCCTGAAAAGTTCATCCTGGTCCTTTAACGGGAATGGTTCTGTAATATCAAAGACATAGATTACCTCGTCAGCAAGGTACTTTAAAGCGAGCCATGCCTGTTTTTCGATTGAGTTCATCTTATCGAACCTGTCTAAAGTTCCAGGCGTGTCAATTATCTGGATCTTGTTGTGACCTTTTTTCATGTAACCTACATTGATACCTTTAGTTGTGAATGCGTAGGAAGCGATCTCTGGTTTTGAAGAGGTTAGTTTTGAGAGAAGCGTTGTCTTTCCTGTGTTCGGAAATCCGAAGATTGCAACAGTCTTCAGTTTTGTCTTTATAGACGGAAAGTCCTTCATTGTATTTCTTGATTCCTCAAGGTATTTCAGGTTTGGTTTTATGTTCTTCATGATTGAAGATATCCGTCCATAAAACTCTCTCCTGTACTTGTTGATTGAGTCAAGATGTTTTGTATTTTTTATCAAAGAGTGATATTTTTTGTGGAAGTCAACTATCTTTGTACGGGCCCAGTTGACAGAGCCTAGTGATTTTTTGAGCTGTGGATAGTCTAAGGTTGCCTTGATCAATTCCTTATAGAACTCTGCAAGGTCGTCGATTGAAGGGAATGATTTAATTATTAATTCCATGTGCTGGTTTAGAGTTGCTTTTATCTCGTCAAGCTTTGCAAGTTCAATCTTGATAGATTTCTCCAGCCTTGTGCCTTTTACTTGGGTTCTTATCTCAGATGCTTTTTTCTTTGCCCTTGAGAAAGCTATATCTAAGTAAAAGTCAGATGATTCTACTTTTATAAGGCTTTGAAAGTTCATAGTAAAGACTATAATTGAGATGTTTATAAGTCTTTTGTCGATACATCTATGTTAAATTGTTTTTATTTATCTAATATATAATCCATACTAACAATGTTTTTAAATCTGGTAGAGGTTCTATGTTGTATGACTGCGATAAATTCAAGCATAATCTATGAGATCGATGATTTCAGGAAGAAAGGTTCAGCTCTTGTGAGGAAGAGAGGGTCAAAGGATTCCTGTACTATTGATTCTATACTTTTGGATGAACATGGTGCGACCTTCTCAAGGGTTTCTAGGGAGGGACAGAGTGAAGAGATTGAGAACTTCAGTTTTAGGGTGTCCTATAAGCAGTTGATGGAAAGAGGTCTTCTGAAGTATCAGTATGGAAGGTCTTATAACAATGCTGCTGTAACATACAGCCTAAGCATAGACGACACAAATATAGAAAAACTTCTTGAAAGGGCTAAGGCTTGTAAAGAACAATAACATTTCCTATTTTCTGTATTAATGTGGATGATGTTTGGTTCACTAGGATGTTTAAGATTTCTTCTTTGTCATCTGCTGCTGACCTAAGTAGCTTAATCTTGACAAGCTTTCTTGCCTTTAGCTGGAGCTTTAGTTCGTTTATTATCTGAGGGGTTAGTCCTTGTTTTCCAATCTGAAGTGTTGGTTTTAGGACGCGAGCCCTAGAACGTAACTGGATAATCCTTTTCTTGTTTTTATCCTTAGCATTCTTCTTAATGTTATTGTTATCCATATATCAAAAGAAATAATTCAAATTATTTAAAGATTCTTGTCCAGTTTTTGGAAGTACTTATCTGTAGTAGGATGGAACCAGTTCTCTGCACTCAGGTATCTGTCTCAGGAATTTCATGTAATCTGAGAACTTTGAATAAAACCTGTCAACAGTGCTAGGTCCGTTCTTGCCGCGCAGAGCTTTGTAGAGCTTGTCTTCATAATCTGTGATTTCAGCGATATAATCCTCGTCAATCACTTGGTCCCTTACAACATCGCTAAGCTCTTTTGTCCTTGCAGCAACACCTGTTACTGATAAATCTAATTTTGATGCCATAGCAGTCTTCGAAAAAATCAATCATTTTTATATCTTTCTATTATTGATTATTTACTATATTGAAATTAAGTGTTTTTCATAATATTTATATACTCAAGAGCATATTTCTTTGGGTTATGTTAAGAACAGAGGATTACGATAAAATAAGAGAAGAGCTTGATAATTGCAAGCGCCCTTTATTCTTTTTTGATGATGATGCTGATGGACTTACTTCCTTCTTGCTGTTGTATCGTTATAAAAGAGAGGGTAAAGGTATCTGCGTGAAAAGCAAGCCTATGCTTGATGTGAAATTTGTGAGAAAGGTTAATGAGTATAAACCTGACAAGGTTTTTGTTCTTGATATGGCTTTAATTGACCAGGAGTTTCTTGATGATGTTAAGGTTCCTGTAGTATGGATAGATCATCACGATCCTGTTGAAAGGGATAGAGTGAGGTATTTTAATCCACGGAAGTACGGAGAACACACTCCAGTATCATACATCTGTTACAAGGTTGTTGAGAAAGATTTGTGGATTGGAATGACTGGTTGCATTGCAGACTGGTACATGCCTGACTTTGCAAAGGATTTCAAGGAAAAGTATCCTGAGTTGATGGATAAAAAAATAAAACGGCCAGAGGTTGCATTGTTTGAGTCAAAACTTGGTTTGCTGGTGCATGTGTTTGAGTTCTGCCTTAAAGGTAAGACAAATGATGTGAACAGATGTTTCAGGACATTGACAAGGATAAATGAACCTGATGAGATACTTAATAAGACTAGTCCTGCTGGAAGGTTTATCTGGAAGAAGTTTGACACCATCAATAAGATGTTCAGGCCTATGCTGAAAGACGCGATGGAGAAGATAAAGGATACAAAAGGTAAGTTGTTTGTGTATGAGTATGAAGAGAAGAAGATGAGTTTCACAGCTATACTAGGAAACCATCTTACGTACAATTTTCCTAACAAGGTCGTTATGATTGCGAGGATGAAGTCAGGTGAGCATAAGATCAGTTTAAGGTCTAACAAGTTGAACCTGAAGCCGTTGCTTGAGAAGGCTTTAGTCGGTGTGAAAGGTTATGGCGGTGGGCATGAGCATGCGTGCGGTGCTTGTGTTGACAGCGTGCATTTCAAGCAGTTTGTTGAGAATCTGAAGAAGCAGTTGTAGAATGTTTGTAAACTTTTTTATAGAACTGGTTTATTCTATTTTATTATGTTAAAACTTAACCTTGGATGCGGTAAAATATCAAAGGAAGGCTATGTTAATATTGACAGGAATAACTTTGAAAATGTCGATAAAGTGATGGATATCCGGGAGGGTTTAGTTGGTTATGAAGATGATTCTGTTGATGAAGTGAGGATGAATTATGTGCTTGAACATTTTACTTATGCAGAGGGGCTTATGGTCTTGAAAGAAGTGTTCAGGGTTCTTAGGAAGGGTGGTGTGTTTGAGTGTGCATGTCCTGACCTTGAGAAATGCTGTAAGAAGTGGTTAGAGGCTAAAGAGCGCAAGTGGGGTTATTGGTTGTATAACATCTATGGAGCGCAGCGCTGGCCAGGTGATGTGCACAAGAGCGGGTATACTTTCACTAGGCTTAGAGAAATATTGGAAGAGATTGGGTTTATTGATGTGATCGATATAAGTCCAACTGACGAGTATCATGCACATAACTTTAGGTTGAAATGTAAGAAGTGAAGAATTTAGGATTTTTGGTTTTTTTTGGAATATTTTATCCAATAACTTTCTTGTCAAGTTCCCTTAACCACATTAAGCCTATTTTTATCATAAGTTTGTTGAACCTGTCAGAAAGCCTGTAGGTTTTTTTGTATAAATCGTACTGCACAATGCCCATGCTTTTCATTGGTGTCAGGATCCTGTCATAGAACTGGCGCTTGTTATAGGAGAGCTTAACCTGCTTGCCCTTATAACCAGGCTCGTCAATCTCTGTCACGTAGTTGCCCTCATGAAGTCTGTTAGCAAAGGTTGACATCTCTGTCTTTGTAATCTCTCCGCCTTTTGCCTTGATTTCCTTGATAAGAAGTTTACCTACAATCTCCTGCTGTTTTGTAGCAAAGACTAATTCATAAATGCTTTCAGGCATGTTAAATTGGTCAAATAAGATTACCATACGTGACTTGGTGAGGGCTACTATTATTTAAATATTACTTTTTTGTATACTGGTTTATATAAATGTAATTCAAAAACATTTAAATATCAGTTAATGGCCTTTACACATAGGAAAACACAGAAAAGAGGGGAAAGATGAAATCTATATTTATACATGCAGCTGTGAGTTTTAACAGAGAGCATCCTTTTATAACACAGATGCGGAACCAGGTATTCCCAATTTTCTTAGATGTAGGCAGAAAGAAGGGGTTGAATGTCTTTATATCCAATTATAAAGAATATAATCCAAAGACCAGAAGTGTAAAAAGGGCATGGGTGTTTGACAAAGGCTGGAAACTTGTAAAGAACCAGAAGGTTGACCTTATGTATTATCATGGAAAGAATGCTAACTCGAAGCTGATTGCTAAGAAGGCGCAGAGGAACAGGATTACAATGGTAAATCATCCTGTTGTTGAAGGATTATGTGATGACAAGATACTGACAGCTTTGCGTTTCCCTGATATCATGCCTAAATCGTTTTTGGTTAATAACCATTATGAGTTTCAGAAAGCTATGAAGTTTATCCAAAGTGATAAGATCGTTCTTAAGCCGAAGTATGGAAGTTTTGGAGATAATGTGCTTGTGCTTGACAGGAAAAAGATGCATGGAGCTATACAGAAGGATTCTGTGCTGCAGGAGTTTATCGATACATCGTATGGGATAAAGAAGCTGCGGTTGTCTGGTGTGCATGATCTGAGAGTGATAGTTGTTGACGGTAAGATTGATCACTCATATGTAAGGATGCCGCCAAAAGGAAGCTTTACTTGTAATATGACAAGAGGAGCGACAAAGAAATATATTGAAAATGATAAGATTCCTGGCTCTGTTGTTAAACTTGTGAAGCATATTGACAGTGACATTAAGCAGTATGGTTCAAGGATTTATTCAGCTGATTTTATGTTTGATCCAGAGCAGAAACCATGGCTGGTTGAGATGAATTCCAAGCCTGGAACTCTTTATTATCAGGATAATCCTAAAGTGCGTATAAGGTATTACAGGAATATATTCAAAAGTTTGAAGAAAGCTGTTTAAGCTTTTTGTGTCTTATTTTAAAGCTGAAATAAGACTCGTTCGGCTGCTCAATTTTTCTCCAATGATGTTGTTGAGCATCTAGGGACACGTCGAACGAAGTTCGAGTACAGTTTCTTGAACCTTTGGTTCAAGAGATGTTCTTGAATACTTTACTATTCACGACCATCCGTATTGCCTCACTGGCCCTTTGGCGTCTTATTTCAGCTTGGTGTCTTATTTCAGAGCTTTTTCTACATAACCTTTATAAAGACTATGTCGCGATTTTCGATAGCTTTTTAATTTTATAGTCGGTACATGGATAATCTTTAAATAATACTCACCAATTGCTTTTTCTATAATCTTATGGGGTAGATAATCTTGATTGAAAAACTTAAAAAGAATATTAACACAATACGTGAAAATTATTTTGTTGCTGAAAAATCAAAGCTTTATATTGGTGATAAAACAAGTTCTAAAATTGAGGGCTGGAACCTTGCTGCTCTAGGTCTTGCTTATGCTATGAGGAAGAATGTGCTGTTGCTTGGAGAGCCTGGTTTTGGAAAGACAACTGCGTCTGCAATCATTGGCTGTGCTATGACAGGGTTTCCGATGGACCTTTATAGAAGTGTCTTGATAAGCGGGCATCCTGACCAGAGTGAGGAGAAGATGATTGCAAGGCCTGATTTTGGTAAACTTCTTGATAAGAAAGAACAGGTAATATGGCAGAAAGCTTTGTATTTCTCGCTGGTACAGCTTGACGAGTTTAACAGGCTGAGTTCTGGAAAGCAGAGCGAGTTCTTAGATGCAATCGCTAACCAGGGAAGGTTTGGGTATCTTAATGAGTCGTTCTTTTCAGGGCCAAAGAGTTTTTTTGCAACAGTTAACTATCAGGATGAAGGTAATAATCAGATCACGCCTCCAGCTCTTGACAGGTTTCATGTCTGCCAGGTGTTTGGTTTTCCAGGAGCTATATACGATGATTTTGTATATGCATTCAGCAATAATGCAAAAGAAAAGTTGTGCGATAGGGATTATACTGGAGCAGTGCTTGACGTCATACAGGATAAGTCAATGCCTGTTGAGGCAAAGCTTGAGAAGATAAGTAAGCTGCAGAAGTCTAAAGGTCCGAAGTTATTAGAGGAGGCTGGTCTTGAGGTAATAACTGAAAAGGATTTTGAAGAGTTAAGAGAAAAGATAACAGCGGTTGAGCTTGATGAGGATGCTAAGCTGTTTCTGAGATGTCTACAGGCTGAGCTTAACACAACTGGAATTTATGGAGATAAAAGAAGCTGCGATCCTGTTGATGAGAGTAATCATGGAAAGGCACTTGCAAGCCATAATGTTGAGAATGCATGCGGACCGAGATGTTATAATGAATCAATAAGAGATTTTGCTAAAGCTGTAGCTCTTTACTGCGGAGCTGATAAAGTATCAAAGGCGCATATAGAAGCTGTTGCACCTTACTGCATGGCGCATAGGCTAAGGTTTACTGATGATTACAAGGCTAAGTTTACTGACAAGCCAAGGGATTCTACATTTGATGTTAAGCTTGGTGAGGAGCTTGTCAGAGAAGTAAGCGGCAGGTTTGGTGATTCAAGTAAAGGAATAAGAAACACTGTATTTGCATTGAACACTTACATAACCACTGCAACCAGAGATGGCAAGGATCCTAGCAAAGAAAAATCTTTGAAGGAACATCTTAAAAGGATCAAAGAGATGTGCGCTGAGCCAAAAAAGGTTGATCATCCTCTATTAAAAGAGATGGTGGATTTCATTAATGAAGTCTGTCCGCCAAAATAAATTCAATTTTCATCCCCTGAAAAATGAAGAAGAAAATACCAGTTGAACATCTGTTCAGTAGAGAAACGTTAGAAGAGCTTCTTAAAGAAGCTAGGAACCCTGATTCTAGTTATGAGCCTCCTGAAGAGTTTAGAGGTTACTATGAAAAGTGTGTTGAGTATAATAAAGCTATCCAGAGGGTCTGGCCTGTTGCGCAGGAAAGGTTTAATTATCCGATGCTGAGCAATCCTCCATACCTGCAGCCTTATGGTGTGCCGACTGCATGTTTTAATTTTGTTGATAACCATATCATGATAAGACCTTCTTTTCTAGGAGAGATTGTTGATTTAGGAGTGGGTGTTGATGATGCTGTGATGGGCATTCTTCTGCACGAGGTTGCGCATTACACTGATAACCCTAGAGAGAGGTACAAGATGATACTGCAGCAGGAGACTGTTGACAGGTTTTTCAAGCAAGAGCCTAGATCTATACAAGCAGCATTGCTTAATTTTTTCCAGGATACTTATGTTAACCTTAACAATATGAAGAAAGAAGAGAGTGGGAAGGAGCTTCGCGTTGTTTATCAGGAGCTTGCAAAAAAGGATGACTGTTCAATTGTCTTTAAGTTGCTTGATGCTTTCTATGGTGACAGGATCGAATGTTACAAGGCTTCATTCAAGCCAGATGAAAAGCTGCAGAAGAAAGTAGAGGAGCTGCGCAAGGTTGATTATTTTAATGAAGAGATGGAGTCAGTTTATATTAAGTATTTTGGCGAGATAATCCTAGAGCTATTGAAAGAGGAGTATGAGCAGGCTAAGAAGTATGCTAAGTCTTGTAAGAGTAGCAAGGGAGATGGGAGTGACAAGGATTTAGAAGAAAGATGCGGTGCTGGAAGTGCTACTATTGAGGAAGTTATAATCGGAAAGCTGCACCCTATGTCTGATGCTGATGGGGATCCTATAAACAAGATGAGTGATAAAGAGATTGAGGATGCTCTTAATGAGATTGCAAAGAGAAAAGGTCTGAAAGAGTATCAAAGAATCAAGGATTTTGTAAACAGAGTCACTGGAAAGTCGCATGATAAGATTACAAGGAATAAAAGCGACTTTGACAAGCCGATAGCTGGGCTTGAGTCTGCAGAGATTACATGGCATAATGAATATATTGATTTCTATAGAAGAAAAGCAGCAGGCAAGATCTATATCCAGAGAAAGCCAATGATTGTGAATGCTTCTAACAGTTATCCTAACGGCCTTACAAAGTATAAGGTTGAGGATCCGTTTCCGTTGATAAATCTATGGAGCTCTCCGTGGATACTCCCTGGGATTACACAGAGGAATGTGCTTGAGCCTGGTGTTATCAGTGATAAGAAGTTTGAATTTCCGCATCTTTGGTTAAGCATAGACAGCAGCGGTTCAATGCCGCACCCTTCAAGCATGTCGAATGCAATACTTGCTGGGTTTATACTTGCAATAAATTATCACAGGAACAAGAGGATGATAGGTGTGCATAATTTCTCCTGCGATTCTGCTATGCTGTTGCCAACGCGTGACATAAATGATGTGTTCAAGATGTTGACAGCTTATTTTGGCGGAGGTACAGTGTTTGACCCTAAGAAGATGAAGGATTACTTTAAGATGCTTGCAATGAAAGGTGATCTTGAAAGACTTGGTATAAAGGGAGTGAACATAAGCAATGAAAAGGATTATGAAAAACTGCTAGCAAGACTGGACCCTGTTGAGAGGGAGAAGCTTAAGACAAAGGAGTTGAATGTAAGGCTTAAGCAAAAGGTTAAAGAATATTACGAGAAAGTCGACCATGTACTGCTTACTGATGGCGGAATATTTAACCTTGATGAGGTTATAGAATACTTTAACCAGACTGGCGAGTACAC
>JAHWHG010000014.1 GCA_019323515.1 Candidatus Woesearchaeota archaeon | reverse complement strand
TCAATGAAATTAGGGTTAAGAAGCTTAAGGTTTGATTTTGATACTTCAACATTGTAATGCCTTCCTATCTTCCATGAGTTCATTACAGCTCCGTCAACTAATGTGTTGAAGTAAAGATTTTGATTAATATTGCCTGTGATTTCACTGTTCATAGTTAGTAAGGTTTTGGGATCTGCGAACTCAAGCTTGAATTTTTTTGTCTTGTTTGCAGTTACCGTGATTGTGCCTGTTGAAGGCGTTATAAACGTGAAGTCGTTGTTGTCTATGTTAGAGGTTGTTTCAATTGATTTTAGAGTGCCGTCAGGGTTTAAGTGAATCTTTGTAGGACCTAGTTTCTTAAAAGCGATAAGTCCGTTGTTAAGAAGAATAGAATCAACCTGGTCAGTTTCTAGGTAGGTCTTTTTTACTATTGAATGTTCTAGTGCGCTAAACGGATTGTTAAACACTTTTGCGCTTTGTGCCCTGTCAAACTCTGCTGTCTGGTCATCATATTTGTATCTTAAGTTGACAAAATTTCCTAAATAGGTTTTACCCTGCTGGTATGATGAGCCTGATTCTGCTGTGAAGCCTGTATCATCTTCTTCATATCCTTTTACGTTCTGGATAGTGATTGGTTCTTCTGTTTTTGAGGGAGGGGGTGTGATTTGTGATGCTTCTTGTGCAGAAAGATGGCCTTGAGTAGTAACCTTACCACCTTTTACACCACTTCCTTCGGAACCACTAGTAGTCTTGACCTTATCCATATCTCCTTGTAGATTACCATTAGATACACTTACCTCAGAGTTAGGTGTTAGTTGTGCACTAGCAACGCCATTTTTGTTATCTAATTGTGCTCCATCTGCATCGACTTTACCAGTAAAACTTCCTTCAGCTTGATCTAATGCTTTGTTTAAATCATCAATGGATGGTTCTATAGCTGAAAATACTAATTGAGAAGATAATGTAGATACAATAATTATAATAATAAAAAATTTTGAAATATTCATAATAATACCTCTTCTTTTAGTATAAATAGAAATAAAGGGTATTAAAAAGTTTCTTTTTTCTAAAGATTTTTTAGTCTATCTCGTAACTTTATCATACCATCATCGTTTGGATTTACATGCTCAAGATATCCATTAGCATAAGATAAAGCACACTTAAAATCTTTCCTTTTAATATTAATTAGCATTAAGTTCTTATACAAAGGACCTAATGGGAATAACTCTAAACCTCTTTTTAACTGAGGTTCTGCAAAACCAATTTTACCTAATTTTAAAAAAGCTCCCCCATACTCATTAAACGCCAAAGCCAAACTTTTCCTAACCCCCTCATCAGCCCTCTTTAACCCTTCCATATTATACAGACTCAATATCCTATTAAGTCTTGGTTGTAGGTAAGAGATAGCTTCATTGAACTTCTTTGAAGCGTTGAGTTCTTCAGCCTTTTTAGGGTTTAGGTCTTGTACTAATCTCTCAAGTGGTGATCTTTTTTGGTTCAATTCCTGTAACCTTAATTCATAGCTTGCGGGTCTTGGTCCTGCATAAGAAAGAGGTGATAAAGCTAAACCTCCGGCAAATACTGCTGCGTATAACCTGTTAGTATAATTATCAATCCCCATAATTATATATATGGTGTTGGTAATATATAAAACTTTCTTTGCTATATTGAAAAATATAAGTTTACAAAAATAATCGAGCGAGAGTTTATATATTATGTGCTCTAAAGGATGTTTATGCGAAAGATTATCATTGATTCAATAAAAAAGGGTGCGCAGCATTACAAGGTTGTGATGGTTGAGAGAAAAGGTGTTGGACATCCTGATACATTAACAGATCAATTATGCCAGGCTGCTTCTACTGCATTAAGCAGGTATTATCTCAAACATTTCAATAGAATCCTGCATCATAATGTTGATAAGGGGTTATTGATAGCTGGTGAATCAAGGCCGAGGTTTGGAGGCGGCAAGCTAGTAAAACCTGTTGAGATTTACATTGCAGGAAGAGCTACTTCTAAAGTTGATGATAAGCTGGTTGATGTTAATAAGATAATAAAGGATGAGGTTGATAAGCATCTAAAGAAGTACAAAGATCTTAACTATAAACTGCACATTGAAGTGAAGGATGGTGCTGCTAATCTTCAGGAGGTTTTCAAAAAACAGAAACCTGTTGCAAATGATACTTCTTTTGGAGTAGGACATGCTCCTTTAAGCAAGACTGAGAAGCTTGCCTTAGATATATGTGATTATCTTAACTTTGAACTTAGCAAGAAGATAAAAGCAATTGGTGATGATATCAAGGTGATGGCTACAAGGGTTAATGATAAGATGAATATCACAATTGCAATTGCTTTCATTGATAAATACATTAAATCAATGGATGATTATATCAAGACTAAAGATGATGTAAAGGAAGAGCTTGAAAAGTTCATAAAGATTCCATGTAACATTGAAATCAATACACTTGATGATGTAAATGGGGATGAATCTACAGTATATCTTACATGCACTGGATTAAGTGCTGAGCATGGTGATGATGGTCAGACTGGGCGCGGAAATAGACCTAATGGTTTAATCACTCCAAATAGGCCGATGTCAATGGAAGCAACAGCTGGAAAAAACATTAACCATCCAGGTCTGTTGTATCAGGCAATAAGCCAAGTCATAGCTCACAGGATAAGCGAACTTGGAACTGAGTGTTATGTTAAGATGCTTACACAGATTGGAAAGTCCTTAGAAGAGCCTTTAGTGAGTATTGAACTAAAGGAAAAGGTTGATGAAAGCAAGGTTAAAGGGATAGTGAACGAGGTTCTTGACAACCTTGAGAAGTATAAACAGGATATTGTTCTTGGAAAAGTAAGATTGTTTTAGATATTTCAGCAAAAACGCATTTTCTGATTAAAACTTTTACATATGTAATTATCCAGCTAATTCTCGGGTGATAAAATGTTAATAGACTTAGACAAGGACGGATTGCTTGATTATCTGGTTAAGAAGGATGAACAGATTATCTGGTACAGGAATACTGGGCAAAGGTATGAGAAGCATGTGTTAGGTTCTATCAAGAGTAAAATCTATCTTTAAGGGGGGATAAAGAAAGGATAAATAATTTTTTATTTTATTTCTTTAACATCAACAACTGCTTCAATATGAGCAGCAAGAGCAAGTGCATCTTTAATCACATTCGGGTACTTAGGGACATCCTGAGGGCAGCGCTGCATCCATTCCTCAATACGCTCTCTAGTTGTTACAGTCTTATCATGCATTGTCCTTCCATCTGCATATGCAAGAATCTTCTCTTCCCATGAACCATAATTTTCTAAAGGGTACTGTCCGTGCATACTTGCAAGATGCGCAACCTCTGGAAACCCAAGCTCTGAAATTATCTCTTTTCCTCTTATATGATGGTCTAAGTCAGTACCTAAAGTCTCGAACTTTCCAATGTCATGCAGAAGTGAGGCTCTATCAAGAAGTTCAAGGTTTATAGAAAATCC
>JAHWHG010000013.1 GCA_019323515.1 Candidatus Woesearchaeota archaeon | reverse complement strand
CTTGGCAAGGGTTACTGGATTAAAGCTACAAGGGATATTGCATTTGAGGTTAAAGGGACTCGCGGGATCTTGACATCTGATGGAGTTGAACAGGCACCTTCAATACAGTTAAAGCAGGGATGGAACCTCTTAGGAGTGCATTCGTTTGAGAATGTAAAGCAGGTTGACTATCTTAAGAACATCGAAGGTAAGTATGCAAGGTTATGGGAGTATGACCCTAGCCTGAAGACAATCAATCCTATCTCAATCACAGATGTAGGAGAGTTCATGCCTTCAAAAGCATACTGGATCTACATGAATGAACCAGGGGTTGTGTTGCCATGAAAAGGTTAATCATTTTTTCAATTGTTTTTTTGGCTATTGCTGGTTTTGTTTATAGTCAACCGCAGTTTCCAATCCAGGTTTATGGAAGCCTTACACAGGGAGGGGTTAATGTTCCAGATGGTGTTTCTGTAAAACTTATGAAAGCTTCAACAATTCTAGCAACTGTATATGTAAAAGATGGGAAGTATGGTTATGATCCTATCTTGTTCATTGACGGTACTTCTATTACCCAGGGCGAGATAATTGATATCTATGTCAACAATCAGAAAGCTACATCAACGCAGTACCTTGGAAGTTCAGACCTGCAGATTAATGTTGATGTTTCAAGTTCAATTGATGTAGGGTTAGGTACTCCGAGTACAGCACCAAGTCTGCAACCTTCAACTGGTTCTGGACCTATTAACAGGTGTTATCCGTACTGGGACTGCACTGCATGGTCATCTTGTGTTGATGGAAAGCAAACAAGAACTTGTATTGATAAGAACAGGTGTAACCTTCCTGAGACCATGCCTGCATTAGAACGGACTTGCAGTATCTATGTTCCGCCAACTGAACAGCCACAGCAGCAAGTGCAGCAGCCTAGCCAGGTTATTGGCACTGGTCAGCAAGCAGGTTCAGTTTTGGGCCAGCAGCAGGGTCAAGGAGCAGCGCAGCAGGCAGTTACAGAGCAGCCAGGTATAGGAGTAACTGATTTAGCTCTTCCAAAGAAAGGCATTGGTTTAGGTTGGTGGATTTTGATAATAATTGTCTTAGGTATTGTAGGTACATTTGCATATGGTTATGTGCTTCAGCTTAAGCATCTTCCGAAGCAGCAGCCTAACAGGTTTGTGCACCAGGCATTGCATGCAGGGTATACTCAGCATGAGATTAAAAAGAGTCTTAGTGAGCATAACTGGGCAGGTAATGTCATAGACCAAGCGCTTAATGTTGAGCTACTGCGTTATAGGATTGAAAAGTTATTGAGAAGCGGGATGAAGAAAGCTAAAGTGAGGAAAGAGTTGCTTGAGGAAGGTCTTGACCCAGAGATAGTGCACCAGCTTTTACCCTGAAAATGAAAAAGGTTGTTCTTCTGATACTAGACGGATGGGGTATTAGCAAGAAACAGCAAGGGAATGCTATTGACATCGCAAATACATATAATTTTGATTTATTATGGAAGGATTATCCACATTCTAAGTTAAAGTCGCATGGGGAGTATGTTGGTTTGCCTCGCGGCTTGGCTGGAAGTTCTGAGGTTGGGCATGAGAATATTGGTGCGGGCAGGATTTTTGAGCAGGAGCTTATAACTATTAATAAAGCAATTGCCGATGGCTCATTTTTTGAGAACGAGGCTTTGATAAAAGCTGTAAAGACAACTGGTGTGATGCATCTTGTTGGATTAGTTTCTGACGGAAGCATACATAGTCATATTGATCATGTCTATGCATTGATTGAGTTGGCCAAGAAACATAGAACTAAGGTTATGGTGCACGCGATACTTGACGGCAGGGATGTTGGTCCTAAGTCTGCCAAGAGTTTTCTTAAGAAGCTGGAAAAAAAGCTTAAAGGTGTTGGTGAAATAGCTACTTTGTCTGGAAGGTTTTATGCAATGGACCGTGACTTTCACTGGGAGCGTATAAAGAAAGTGTATGATATGCTTATGAGTGGTGAAGGTGTATATCATAAGACTCCTTATTCTGCCTTAAAAGATGCATATAAGAAGAATGAGACAGATGAGTTTGTTTCTCCTGTGATTGTAGGAGACTTTCACGGAATAAGTGATAAGGATTCTATTGTGTTCTTTAATTATAGGCCTGAAAGGATAAAACAACTTGCTGAAGCGTTCATAGTAGAAGATTTTTCTGGGTTTAAGAGGAAGAAGTTTACAAAAGCTAAGATTGTTACAATGTACAAGTATGATCATGAGTTCAAGACAGATTTTGCATTTGGAAGGCCAAAGTTAAGAGGGATACTTGGCGAAGTGCTTGAGAAGAATAAAGTTAAGCAATTAAGGATAACTGAGACTGACAGGTACCCGCATGTCACTTATTACTTTAACAATGGAAGAGAAGAGCCTTATGATGGTGAAGACAGGATACTTGTGCCAAGACCTGATATCGAAAGAGCTGAACAAAAGCCAGAGTTAAGTGCTGATGAAGTCACTGAGAAACTTGTACGGAACCTTAATCTCAAGAAGTATGGGTTTGTGCTTGTTAATCTTGTGAATGCTGATATTGTCGGGCATTCAGGAATGCTTGATGCAACTGTGAAGGCTGTTGAGGTTGTTGATAACTGTTTAGGAAAGATTGTTCAAGGATGCAAAGAGAATGGTTATGTTTTAATTGTGACTTCTGAGCATGCAAAGGCTGAGACAATGCTTGACAAGGAAGGAGCACCTTACATAAGGCATACTACTAATGAAGTACCTTTTATTATTGTGGGTTATGACTGTGAGCTTAAGGATGGGAAGTTAGGTGATATTGCTCCTACTGTGCTTCGGATTATGGGTATTGAGAAGCCTGAAGGGATGACTGGTGAGAGTTTGATCAAAGGATGATTCTTACAGAGTTCTGCTCCAATTCATTAATAGAAACATAATCAGCAGTTATCTGGTGATTTCAATGCTCTAACTGAAAAAGCTGTAGTCAATGCCCTGCTGCCAAAATAGCCTTGCTGACTGCCATAGTGAAATAGTGCATCAGCAGGCCAAGAGCCTGCTTGCTCTTGAAGTCCTAACAATTTTTGTTTTTCTGTCTTATTCGCAATCCCAAGAGAATAAGCAAGGCTAGTCCTCATTGCTAAGTCTAGAGGGTATTCTGTTTTTCCGATTCTTTCTTTGAGATGTTTAGCAAGTTCGGCTTTCATTATTTCAGAGAGTTCATCAAATTTCGTTAGTCTTCCCATGAAGTGCAAAAAAGAATCTGGCGATTGGTAATAGCGCGAGCCTCTTAAGTATGCACCAGAATTAAGAATCTCTGCAAGCCAATGTTCTGTTTGTGCAAATTCAGAACCTCTACCAAGAAGATGCGCTAAGTATACTGCATTTGCAGATACAATTGGATCAATACGATTTGGCCTATCCCTTGAAAGCCAAACCTAAACCAGCCCATTTTTATCGCGATGGTTAAGGATTGTGTCCAGAATAAGGTGAGCATCTTTTTGTAATGCACTACCAGCCTCTAACAATAGAGAATACCCTAATGCATTAGTATCTGTGTCTGGCGGGCATATAGCCCTATCCTTATAAAAAGTAAAACTGGCTTGCACTCTTTGATTCTCAATAAACTGTAAAACTGATCTTGTTGCCTTATTCTCAGGCTGGTCTTTAAGGATTGTATCGGCAATGACTATTGTTGAAAAGATTTCATAAGGTGATATTCTAGAGTTTGCCATTTCTCGCGAGGCACTTATATATGATGGAAAATGACCATTACAATGATTAGATTCAAGATATTGCCATCCTTGTTTAACAGACTTTTCTAGGTCTAACTTTTTGTCTCTGTAACTTTCTATGCTCATTTTATCTTAAAGGAATTGAGGTTTTATAAAAGTTCCTTACTAAATTCTAATTAGATATTATCAAGGTGATTTCTTTTCATATTCTAAAATTAATTATTTTCATAAATGCTTGTCTTTATTTTCATATATCTCCATATGAAATGATGGGGAGGTATACCAGTATAGTCATTTGTGAAGTAGGTTAGAAAAATGAGAATGTTTTTATAGTAGTTGTGTTATTCTATTTCGTATGAAAAAAAGAGGACAGATTACTGCGTTTATTGCGGTTGGTATAATACTAATTATTATTATTGGAGTGTTTGTATTATTGAGGGAGGCAGGAAAAGAGGAGCAGGATGTTAAAGCTCAAGGTTTTGAACAGCAGGTTAATTCTGTGAAGCGGTATGCTGAGGTCTGCATACAAAGGTCTGCAAAGAATGCAGTTGATTTATTAGGTGCAATGGGAAGTAATGTTGAAAGCCCTGCAGGAAGCTTTGTAAGAGAGGATTCTGTTCCTGTTTCATACCTGCACCAGGGAACTAATAATTATCTGCCTGCAATCACAGCATGGGAGGATGATTTAACTATTCTGGTCAACTTGTTTGCGCTTTCATGTAATTTTGACGAATTCACAAGCCAGGGTTTGGAGATAGAAGCTGGAAGTGCGATTTCTGATGTGAAAATTGATGAGAATAGTGTTACCTTTAATGTTGAATATCCTGTCACTGTAAGGTTTGAAGGTTATGAAAATAGTTTCAGCGGTTTTAGTTATGTTATCCCTGTGAAGCTAGGGTATATTCATAATGCTATTGATGAAATTATTAAAGAAAGTATTGAAAATCCTGGGTTTATTCCTACATCTAAAATACTTGAGTATGATCTTAACATATCAACTGTTGAGTTTATAGATGAAAATACTTTACTGTATGTAATCCAGGATAAAGATTATTATTTCCTGTTTGCTGACAGGTATGAGGGTTAAAAAGATGAAAAAGATACTTGCTTTATGTTTAATAACATTGATCTTGATGATTGGGATTGCTTATGCTGATGAGACGACAAGAGAGGACGCTGGGCTGCCTAAAGACCTGCCTGACAGTGAATGGGAGGAGTTTCAGAAAAATCCTGTAGATTTTCTTCAAAAGAATCCAACGCATGTTGATGCTTTTGTCAAGTTAAACCCTGAACAGCAGTTACAGATTTTGAACTCTGAGACAGCTAGCAGTAAAACATCTGATTACCAAGTACTGCTAAACAGGTTTATGCTAGAGAATGCAGGTTCATTCCCTGGTGTGACAATTGACATGGCACAGCAGCCAAGCGGAAGGACTTTTTTATTTTACAAAGAGGGAAATAATTACAAGATTAGAGTTGGCCAGGAAGTTGGCAATGATATTTACTGGCAGATAGGAGCAAATGATAAAATAAGTGTAACTAACGAGGGTCTTTTTGTTAATGGAGTACTTTACAAAGGTAATCTTGATGTGCAAGACAGGAGTGATAATTGGATAAATGTTAAGGGAAGAGGAGGGTTTGAGATATCTGGACTAAAATCAGGTGATTCGTTAAACTTTGGCAGTGATTATATTACGTGTTCAGGTTCTGGGAAATTAGTAGGACCTGACGGAACAAGCCTGCAACTTACTTCAGACTATAGTGCTCAAATACAGTTCCAGAATGATAATCTTGACAGTGCTTTAATTGGACCTGGGAACAGTTTAGCACTTCCTGCATCGCTTGGCGGTGCAACAATAAATCCTAATGGAGAGATGACAATTAATGGCAAATCAGGCACTAACCTTGAGCTTGTGCCCAGTGCAAGCGGGGTTACATTTCGAGGAAAAAGTGCTCAGGGAAATGAGTTTAGTGTAGTTTTTCCAGACGGTTCTGAAGCGAAATGGAAGGACCAGGAGTTTTATAGGAGAGTTGGCAGCAACATAGCAGATGCACAGAGCGAGAACACAATTACTCAAGGTGCAAGCTCAAGAAACCCTTTCACTAATACGCAGACAAGAACTGTTGGCAGTGGTTCTTCTGGAGGGAGAGGACTTTTAGATGATCTTAAAGAGAAATCGAATGGGTTCAAGAGGTGGCAGTATTCATTGCCTGAAAAGGCAAGCGAGGCCTGGAGAAGGGCAGAGGAAAATGTCCCTGAAAGCGTAAAAAAGTTAAGGTATATATACTGGATAGGTTCGTTTACATGGCAGGCTTTAGGCGGAGCATAGTCAGAAATTAAAAAATGTGTTTTAGTTCTTCTTCTGTATGGTTTACAGCAATTGAGAATATCTCAGGATAAGAGTATCCTTTCTGCCTTAATCTTGCAATAATATCGTGTGCTTGTTTCCATTGTCCTGAAAAGTCCTTGCCATGATAATAGTTAAGCGGTTTTATCCTTGGGGAGAGCTCTGGATGTTTTGCAAGCAGTGTATGGATAAAGTACTGTTCAATTGTTTTTGCTGCAACCTCGTCCATTAAAGGACTCTGCACACAGTATGAATGACCAATCTCATGTGCAAGTATTATAGAACCTTGCAGTATATCGGTATGCATTATCTCAAACTTGTGGATTATACGCTTTTTGGTTTTGTCGAAGTAAGGAGAGTGATGACCTTCTGTATCAGGACCGTATTTTCCTGACAAGAAACTTTTTGGTGCAAGCTGTATTATCCTCTTTTCCTGATGCAGAGGAGAGAGCAGATTGTCAAGCGTGGATGCAAGTAATTCAAGGTCTGGGACATTTGCATTTTTTGAGAAATCAAAATTGTTAAGTTTAAGATTGTCAAGTGTGTTTATCCTGTTGATTGTGCCGAGAACCTCTGATTCAAGCCCTGTTAAATCATTTCTTGATGTGCAGTAGATTGTATCCTCCCTGAACACTTCAGGCATTTCCTTCCTGAATGCCTGATAATCCCTTAAAAATTGTCTGTAAGGATATGAAAAGATTTGCCTTAATCTGGAATTTGACTTTAATGATTGAATGTGCTGCTCTGAATAATGAATCTCATTCTTTTCTTTATTAGTAATCTCTGAGTTAAAGTATCCAAAACCTAAGATTCCTAGTGCAGCTCCTACTAAGATGCTTTTCTTCATCCAGATAGGTAACTTTAGGATAGTATATAAAGGTAATTCTAAGGTTTACCTATGAACTGTGCTGGGTTTAATATATAAATAGATTAAATTAAAATCTGATTATTTCCATAATCTTTATAAACTAATTTCATACAGGTTATTGTATGGCTGGAGAAGAGGATTTAAGAGAAAAGCTGAAGAACATGACTCCTGAGGAGTTTGCAAAGTTCCAGAAAGAGAATTGTATATACTGTCAGCTTATTTCTGGGAAGATACCTGCAAAAAAGGTATATGAAGATGATAAATGTGCTGTGCTTTTAGAGATTAAACCTGCGTCTAAAGGTCATGTGATAATTCTTCCAAAAGAGCACTATAATATAATGCCGATGGTGCCGCAGGATGTGCTGAATCATATGTTCAAGCTTGCTAAAAGGATTAGTAAGATTATGTTAAGGTCATTTAAGGCTAAAGGTACGACTCTTTTTGTTGCAAATGGTCCTGCAGCTGGCCAGATACCTGATTTCAGGTTTCAGCATTTCTTGATAAACATAATCCCAAGGTATGAGGGTTATCCAATTAACAGTCTAAAAATTCCAGAGAATAAGATTTCTAAAGAAGATCTTGATGCGATCAGGCAGAAGCTAAGTGCCAGGATTGGGTATAAGCCTAAAGCAGAGAGTGAAACTGAAAAGGCTGAAGTAAAAGAAGAATCTTACAAGGATGAGGTTAAGGTAGAGAAAAAGAAAGCTAAAAAGAAGCCGAAGAAAGAGAAAGAAGAAACAGAGGAAGAAGCTGATGATATTGATGACAATGATGTTGATGATAAGATTGACGAGGCTGAGGATGTTGACCTTGACGAGATTGCGAGGTTGTTAGGATGAGTGACTGTCTTTACTGCGAATACATGAACACTGCAAATGTTTTGTATGCAGATGAAATAGCTGTCGCTGTTTTAAATCCAAAGCCAGCAGTACCTGGGCATATCATTGTAATACCTAAGAAACATTATACTATTCTTGAAGATGTTCCTGAGAATGAGCTTGAGCATTTGTTTACAGTAGCTAACAAGTTAGGTTCCCTTGTGTTTGAGGTGTTAGGAGCAAACGGTACTAATATCGTGGTAAATAATGGTGTTGAGGCTTCACAAGAGGTTCCGCATTTTGCAATACATGTAATTCCGAGGAAGGAGGGAGATGGTCTTGACTTTAGGTGGAAGGCTGAGCAGGCTAAACCAGATGACCTGGAAGAAACTGAGTTGTTTCTGAAAGATGGGTTGAGCGGTAAAGAGCCTGTTGAGAAAGAAGAAGAAACTGCTGATGAAGTTGAGAAGATTGAAGGCGGCAAGGATAATTATCTGATCAAGCAGCTTGAGAGGATTCCTTAGGGAATTCACCGGAAAGTTAATATATCCTAAAATATATTTCTAATTAAGATGAAGGTATTATTAGTTATTGACATGCAAAAAGAGGGTGTTAAGAATTTATATAAGCAGAATGAAGTAATCAAGAATATTTCTAGATTAATTGATAAATTTAATTCTAAAAAGTATAAAGTTGTACTTGTTAAAGTGTGGATTACTGATCCCAAAAATACTTCTATGACAAAGCTTTGGCCAAATGAAGGAATTGCAGGAACAGAGGGTGCTGAAATAATCACTGAGTTAAAAGGAAAACCTTATGATAAAGTAATCAAAAAGACTAATTATTCTGCATTCTATGGAACGTCTTTAGATTCCTATCTTAAAAAGAATAAGGTTAAGGAATTATACATTTCTGGAATTAACACAGGGTGTTGTATATTATTCACAGGTGTTGATGCATTTTATAGGGGGTATGATGTTTTTTTGGTTGAAGATGCAAATTCTACTTCTGCTGGCAAAGCAAGATGGCAAAGAGGGATGAGAGAGTTCCAATACTTTTGTGGGAAATTGATTAAAACAAGACAACTTCTAAGATTGCTTAGATAAATATAACAAGCCAATTACCTAGTCCAAGTGTAATAAGATACGCAATAAGAAAGCTAGGGACAAATGCGATTCCTTCCTTCACCTTTACTGAACTTATGTTAAGCCGCTTTAAACTTGCAATCTGTTTCTTTGTTATGCCTAGGTCGCGGGGTCCGCAGATCATTTTCCCTTTAGAGAATATGTCTTCAGCTATCCAGTCACCTTCTGTCAACTTTGATACAGGATACTTCTTTATCATGCAGCTTTGCTCTACACTTTTTGAGAAGATATATGTATAAAATGATAGAATAGCAAAAATCAACAGGAACAGGACAGGAAGCTGGATGGTCTTTGTTAAAAACAGTAATATAAGAAGTATTAATACTAAGGCATAGAACAGTTTTTTTGCCCTAACAACTCCTTGTTTCTGGATAAGGATATTTGCGTTACGAATAAATGCCTTCCTGTTTTTTGATGCGAGTACAAAGCTCCAAGCTAAACCATAGAAAGCTCCTACTATCACAAGATTGATAAGGAAGAGAGCAAGGGTCGGCATAGATTCAAGCCTAAAACCAATAAAAGCGCCAAGTCCTATAAGGAGTTTGCTGTCACCGCCTCCCCATTGGCCAGTATAGTACATTGCATATGCAACCACAAACATTAGGGCAAGACCTGCTAAACCATTAATTAGATAGCCTGAATCAAGGCTTGAGATTGAAAAAACAGCTCTGAGACCAATACCTGAAAAAATCAAGCCATAGTTAAGCCAATCTGGCACCTCTCTTGTCTTAAGGTCTGTATAGCTTGCTATGAATAATGCTATGCCCACTATGAAATATATTATGAAATCTATCAATTTATTCAGTATAAAAATAAACAAAGTTTATAAATTTTGCTTCAATAACTAAATGTTATGTTTGAGATGTTCAAAGATTTGATAAGAAAGAGAAAAGAGGAAGGCAAAAAGATTCCTTTACATGTCGGGGTCACCATGAATGGTATCGAGGCATGGGCCTCAAAGAATAATAAAATGAACGTGGATGCTTATGTCAAAGCTTTTTCTTTACTACGTGAAATGATAAAGGCACAGGTTGAGCTGAACCTTAGGATATTAAGTGTATATATAGTACCAAGTTATATGAGGAATTCAGCTGAGCTTATTGGTGCATTAACAGAGTTCCTGAAAGCGCTTGGAAAGGATTCTTTAATCAGCCAGAACCAGATAAAGGTCTCAATAATAGGAAAATGGTACGACCTTGAGAGTGATATAATAGACCCTATCAAGGATCTTATTGCTGAGACAAAGGATTATGATAGGTTTTTCCTGAACTTCTGCATAAATTATAATGGCAAGGAAGAGATTGTGGATGCTGTCAAGATGATAGCAAGGAAGATACAAGCTGAGAAGCTTGACCCTGAGCTGATTGATAAGTCGTTGGTAAAGGATAATTTGTATACTAGCTATTTCATGCCTCCGGACCTAATAATAAAGACAGGTTACAAGAAGCAGTTGTTTGGGTTCTTGTTATGGGACTCACATCGTTCTGAGATTAAGTTTACTGGCACATTGTGGCCTGATTATAATAGTGATAAATTCAAAAGTGATGTTAGGAGTTTTGGGGAGTAAAATTAATAAAGTTTAGTAGATTTCTAGGAATTATGGCTGATTTATCAGGATTAGAAAAACTTGCAAAGGCAGGGGTTACATTTGAATTTGAAAACGGCGGCAGTTCTATATTCTACTATACTGATTATGGGAAGAATGAGTTTGATATAAGTCCGCCTAGAAACAAGAAGATGTTATTTGCTTATGAGCCAAGGGACAGTGATTATAAAGTGATATCAATATACCAACATGGCGAATCTGTCACTACTTTTTGTTTAAGGGATGGTTCAAAGTATAACATCAGCAGGAGATGTTCGTACAAGAATGGTTCAATCCCAAGTCTAGTTACTAGGGTAAAGATGAAGGATTACCATAAGATGCTCGCCGATAAGGGTCTAGAGTCATAAACTTTATAAATAAGTATTTCTCTTTAAATTCTATAATTTTAATGAGTTGATATAATATGGGTAAAAAGAAAAAAGAAAAAAAAGTCAGTGCCAAGAAACTAAAATATGCTAAGTTCAAGAAGGAAAAACCTGGAACTCTTGACATAAAGATGCCGGATCTTGACCCTGAGCAGATGAAGCAAAAAAGAGAGGACGAAGTAAAGATTGAGAAATTCCTTAAGTTCAGGCCAAGGCATGCTCCAAGGGTTATTCTGAAGAGAAAATTAAAGAGTAAGAGAGACAGGATACGTTAAATTTTTCTTATTTTTTTGCTATTTTGTTATATGAAAAATATTGATTTCTTGACTTCTATGGAGTGAAGACACAATAAAATCCGTAAGATTTAAATATAACTTCTTTGTTTTTTAGATTAACCAATGATTGATGATAATCTTTGGAAGTGTTTGGGCTATCACCTTGTTAAGGTGGCACTACCAGGGATTTGAGGGAGGTAACAGTTTTCTTTTTTTGTTACCTTTATTGTTGTAAAACATATGGAGGAACTATAAAATGGAAGTTTCAAAGGAATTACTGGATAAGGTATATTCAGCAATAGAACAGGCTAAACAGTCTGGTAAGATTAAGAAAGGTAGTAATGAAGTTACTAAGTCTATTGAGAAAGGTACAGCTAAATTAGTGGCTGTTGCTAAGGATGTGACACCGCCTGAGATCGTTATGCATCTGCCTGCACTTTGCAAGGAAAAGGGTGTGCCTTGTGTAGAAGTACCGTCAAGAGAGCAGCTTGGTGCGTCTGCAGGAATCTCTGTTTCTACCACAGCAGTTGCTGTTGTTAAGGAAGGGGATGCAAAAGACCTTATAAAACAGATAGACGAAGAACTGAAGAAGTGATAAAAGATGCCAGCAGTAAAAAAAATGCGAACAAAGCGGGGAGCTAATGCTCCAGAGGAGCAGACAAAAGGCGGAGTTGGATTCTCGCCAGCAGTTCCTGCAAGGGTTGAAGAGATCATAGGAAGGACTGGAATGAGAGGAGAGGCAACACAGGTAAGATGTAAGATCCTTGAAGGAAGGGACCAGAACAAGGTAATAAGAAGGAATGCAAAAGGTCCTGTGAGGGTTGGCGACATACTAATGTTAAGAGAGACTGAGATTGAGGCAAGGCCACTTAGCAGAAAGGGTAGAGGTTCAGGAGGATAAAGAATGGTAAATTGTAGTTTCTGTGGTGAGGTTATACCTCAAGGAAGAGGAAAAATATATGTGAAAACTGATGGAAGAATTTTTAATTTTTGTTCAGCTAAATGTGAAAAAAACTTGCTAAAGCTTAAGAGAAAGCCTGCTAATATCAGATGGACAAAGGCTTTTGCTAATGAAAAAGCAAAGAATAAATAGGTGGTTATTTTGATGGAGAAGACTCTTGTACTAATTAAACCAGATGGAGTTCAGCGCGGACTTGTAGGAGAGATAATCTCAAGGCTTGAGAAGTGTTGCCTTAAGATTGTAGGGATGAAGATGGCTTATCCTTCTAAAGAGCTTGCTGGAGAGCATTATGCTAATGATGAGGCATGGCTTAGAGCAGTAGGAGAGAAGCAGAAAACTGCTTACAGAAAGAAAGGGATTGAGCTAGAGGAGAGTGAGATTGAGCTAGGTCAAAAAGTTAGAACAATGCTGATGGATTATTTGGTAATGAGTCCTATAATTGCGCTTTGCATAGAAGGGCATAATGCAGTTGCAAAAGTAAGGAAGATTGTAGGAGCTACAAGCCCTTTTGATGCTGAGCCAGGCACTATAAGGGGGGACTTTGCAATCGACCATTATCAGTTGGCTGATGAATTGAACAGGCCGATCCAGAACCTTATACATGCATCAGGAACAGTTGAGGAGGCTGAGCGTGAAATCAAGATATGGTTCAATGAAAATGAGATTTTTGCATGGAAACGTGTTGATGAAGATTTAGTTTATAGGAGGGTATAAAATGGGAGAAAAGATGGTTGACAAAGTAACAAGGATTATGAAGAAACCTATGAATATTCGTAATATCGCTATCTGTGCTCATATTGATCACGGAAAGACAACATTCTCAGATAACCTGTTGGCAGGAGCTGGGATGATGAGCGAGGAGTTAGCGGGAAAAGCATGCGTGCTTGACTTTCACGAGGATGAGCAGAGCAGGGGTATCACAATCGACTCTGCTTCAGTTTCAATGGTACACATGTTCAATAAAGAAGAATACCTGATTAACCTAATCGACACTCCAGGCCACGTTGACTTTGGGGGAGACGTTACAAGAGCTATGAGAGCTGTTGACGGTGCAATTGTACTATGCTGCGCTTCTGAGGGGATTATGCCGCAGACTGAAACAGTATTGCGTCAGGCTTTGAAAGAGCGGGTAAAGCCAGTCTTATTCATCAATAAAGTTGACAGGTTGATCAAAGAATTGCAGCTTACTCCTGAAAAGATGCAGGAAAGGTTTATTGGAATTATCAATAATGTTAATAAGTTAATCAAGCAGATTGCTGAGAAGGAGTATGGTGAGAAGTGGCAGACAAATGTCCAGGAAGGAAGTGTTGCGTTTGGTTCAGCATATCATAACTGGGCTCTGTCAATTCCGTACATGCAGCAGAAAGGTATCACTTTTAAGGATATTATTGAGGCTTATGAGAAAGGTGGAGACTCATATAAAGAACTTGCAAAGAAAGCTCCGATTCATGAAGTCATACTTAACATGGTAGTAAGGCATCACCCGAATCCGGTTGATGCACAAGGTTATAGGATTCCAAAGATATGGAGAGGAGATCTTGAGAGTGAAGAAGGAAAAAGTTTGCTTAAGTGTAATCCTGAAGGTCCTTTGTTCTTTGTAATCATCAAAGTTGTTGTGGACCCACAGGCAGGGGAGATATCTGCTGGAAGGTTGTTCTCAGGCACGATGAAGAAAGGAACTGACGTTTATCTTAACAGACTAAAACAGAATTCAAGAATCCAACAGGTATTCATATATAATGGTGCAAAGAGGGAGATTGTTGACAATGTTCCTGCTGGCAACATCATAGGAGTAGGCGGTATCAAAGGTAGACCAGGAGAGACAATTACACTTGAACCTACTGAACCATTTGAAGAGATTACCCATATATTTGATCCAGTAATCACGAAGGCGATTGAAGCTAAGAAACCTTCAGATCTTCCAAAACTTGTTGAAGTGTTAAGGGTTGTACAGAAGGAAGATCCTACAATCAAGATTGAGATTAATGAAGAGACAGGAGAGCACCTCATGCATGGCATGGGTGAGCTTCACCTTGAAGTAATAGAGAACAGGATTAAGAGCGAGAAAGGTGTTGAGGTCCAGACTTCACCGCCAATTGTTGTGTACAGGGAGACAGTTACAAAAGAAAGTACAGCGCCAGCTGAGGGTAAATCCCCTAACAAGCATAACAAGTTTTATTTCACAGTTGAGCCTATGCCTGATGAAATTTCTAAAGCAATCAAGAAAGGTGAAATCCCTGAAACAAGGATAAAGAAGAAAGATTTTGCGTTAAGGGATAAGTTGATTGAACTTGGTATGGATTCAGATAAAGCTTCAAAGGTTAAGGACATCTATGAAGGAAACATGTTCATAGAAGCTACACGTGGCCAGGTACACATCGGAGAGGTAATCGAGATGGTTCTTGACATGTTTGAGGATGTTATGAGAGCAGGTCCGCTTGCAAAGGAGCCTTGCACAAAGGTAATGGTTACCCTGACTGACATGAAACTCCACGAAGACGCTATCCACAGAGGTCCTGCACAGGTATATCCTGCAGTAAGAGAGGGTATCAGAGGAGCTATGATGGATGCAAAGCCTGTAATCTTTGAACCGTTGCAGATCCTGCACATTGAAGCACCAGTTGATCACATGGGTGACATCTCAAAGATAATTGGAAACAAACGTGGGCAGTTGCTTGAGATGAACCAGGAAGGTGCTCAGGTGGTTGTCAAGGCTAAGCTTCCAGTAGGTGAGATGTTTGGATGGAGTTCAGAGTTGCGTTCAGCTACTGGGGGAAGAGGTACTTCTTCGTTAGTAGACCAGATGTTTGAGAAGCTTCCAGAAGAACTGCAGCCTAAAATCAGAAAGCAGATAATGGACAGGAAAGGTCTTTCAGAGAGCCAGGTAGGAGCTTAGGCAATTTTTGTTATTTTTATTATTATTTCTTGTAATCACTCAAGGATACCAAACCTTTATAAAGAAGCGTCTGTTTTATTGACTATTATACAGTATATAAACAGCAGAAAGGTTTATATATGACTTCAAAATCCCAAATACTATAAAATTTTGATTTAAAAAGGTTAGGAGGTAACTTAAATGGCTACTAAAAAAACACACATAAACCTCGTGTTCATCGGACACGTAGATCATGGTAAATCCACAACTGTTGGGAGGCTTTTGTTCGATAGCGGAAATATTGACGAAGCTGCCATGAGGAAACTTAAAGACAAAGCTGAAGAGCTTGGAAAAGGCGGATTTGAGTTCGCTTTTGTAATGGATAACTTGAAAGAGGAAAGGGAAAGAGGAGTAACAATTGACCTTGCACATAAGAAGTTTGAGACAGAAAAGTATTATTTTACAATAATCGATGCGCCTGGCCACAAGGACTTTATCAAGAACATGATTACAGGAGCTTCACAGGCTGATGCTGGAGTATTAGTTGTTGCTGCTTCTGACGGAGTAATGGCTCAGACAAAAGAGCATATGTTCCTGTCAAGGACATTAGGAGTTAACCAATTAATCATAGCTGTTAACAAGATGGACATGGTTAAGTATGATGAGAAAAAGTTTAATGAGGTTAAGGAACAAGTATCTACTCTGCTTAAGACAGTAGGTTACAAGCCAGAGGAAGTTCCGTTTGTTCCAGTAGCTTCATTAGTTGGAGATAATATTGTCAAGAAGTCAGAGAACATGGGCTGGTATAAAGGTAAGACATTACTAGAGACAATCAATGATCTTAAAGCACCTGAGAAACCAACTAACTTGCCTCTAAGGCTTCCAATCCAGGATGTATATAACATCACAGGAATTGGTGTTGTACCTGTAGGAAGAGTTGAGACAGGAGTCTTGAAGGTTGGTGACAAGGTTATCGCTGTACCTGGAAGAGAAGGTAAAGGTGTTCCAGGAGAGTGTAAGTCAATCGAGATGCATCACGAACAGATGCAGCAAGCTGAACCAGGAGATAACGTTGGTCTTTCAATAAGAGGATTTGGTAAGAAGGATGTTGCAAGAGGAGATGTAATGGGTCATCCTGACAGTGTACCAACAGTTGCTTCAGAGTTCACAGCACAGATTGTTGTACTAAATCACCCAAGTGTTATGACAGTTGGATATACACCAGTATTCCACATACACACTGCTCAAGTAGCTTGCCAGATTACAGCTATCGAGAAGAAGCTGAATCCAGCAACAGGTGAAGTATTACAAGAAAATCCAGACTTTATCAAGAACGGAGATGCAGCGATTGTCAAGATTAAGCCGATACAACCGTTAGTGATTGAGAAACAAAAGGATATTCCGCAGATGTCAAGGTTTGCTGTAAGGGACTCAGGAACCACAGTAGCTGCTGGGATGTGTATTGACTTAGTCAAAAAAGAGATTTAAAATCTCTTTTAAATTTTTTTTATTTTCATGATGAATCTGAATTTATCATGGGATAGGCCAAAATGCAAAAAGCAAGAATAAAATTAGCAAGTACGGACATTGACAAGATCAATAAGATCTGCGAAGCTATTAAAGATATTTCTGAAAAGACAGGTGTGCAGATAAGAGGGCCTATACCGCTACCAACAAAGAAGCTAAAGATTACTACAAGAAAGAGTCCTTGTGGTGATGGTAAGGCTTCATGGGATAATTTTGAGATGAGAGTACATAAAAGAGTTATTGATCTGGGTTTAGATGAAAGAGCTCTAAGGTTAGTGATGAGAGTTCATATACCTGAAGGGCTTAATATTGAGATTGAGATGGTTGAGTAAATACCTTATTCTTGAATATATTTGAGTTACATAAGCTTTATAAATTGCTATATACTATATATGCTTATGGCAAAAAAGCTGTTATACGTGGAAAGTGATTATCTGAAGATGCAGAGAGATAAGAAGTTTATAGCTGCACTTATGTCTGGTTGTGAAGTGATTTATGCAACTTCTATAAGAGATGTATTACAGGCGTTTGAGGATCATGATGACCTTGGTGCAGTGTGTCTTGGAAGTGAAGTGTTTGGGGAAAGTCCGCGCGGCTTGGTTGAGAGATTAAGAGCAAGAAAGTATAAAGTTCCAGTATACAGCATGGGTACATCTAAGCTTGGTAATAAAGCTAGAAGGTTGTTCCACAGGATTTCTGATTTAAGGTTTGATTATGAGATGCTACAAAAGATAAGGAAAAATCTAAACTAATTTGTAGACTATATCTCCAGGTTTGACAGCTTCTGGTGTCTTCAAGCCAATGGACTGGCCATCTCCAGCTTCTTCAACTGGCTCACGTTCAATCTGCATTGAGTCAACTGTCATCTCGACAACATTATCGTGACCTTCAATAGAGATTTTATCTCCTAGCTTGATTGTGTCAGTGAGTTCCAATACAGCTACACTGATCTTGTCAAAAAAGTGTGTTATCTTTCCGATTTGAGTTTTTTCCAAAGTATATCACCCTTGCAAAGGTAATAGCTATATTATATTTAAATATTATGAATATAATTTCCGTTATATTTATAAATTGATATAAAATTCAGTTTAGTATGCCGTGGTGGCACAACCTGGTACTGCGCAAGCCTGGAAACTTGCAAGAGAGCTTGTTTCCTTCGGGATATCCCGGAAACCTTAAGGTAAAAAACGCCTTGGGTTGGGAAATTCAAATCCGGGCCACGGCGTTTATTATTCTATAGAAGCTTTGAGAATTTATGGATATCCTTTTTTGCGACATGAGTGTATACCTGGGTTGTCTTGAGGTCTTTGTGGCCTAATAACTGCTGGATGTATCTTATGTCTGCACCTGATTCCAAGAGATGTGTCGCAAATGTATGTCTTAGTGTGTGAGGTGTAACCTTCTTCTTTATAGCTGCTTTTCTTACTGCCTGTCTTACAATCTCCTGTATTGTCCTTTTATTGTACTTACCTCTAGACGAGGTTAAAATATTTCCATTACTATTTTGACCATAAATATTCAAGGCTGAGATTAGCTTATCATGAAGGAAGATTATCCTTTCCCTGTCTCCTTTTGCTTTCTTCAGATGGATTACCTTTCTGTCAAAATCCAAATCTTCCCACTTAATATTCATAAGTTCATCCAGACGAAGGCCTGCATAATATAGAAACATCAGGACCAGCTTGTGTTTAAGGTTAATAGTCACATCAATCATCCTAGTAATTTCATCCTTACTAAGGACAATAGGTAACTTAACAGATTTCTTTGCAAGCGGTAATCTGTTATTAAAATCCTCTCCCAAGACATTTTCATGAAAGAACTTTAATGCAAAATACACAGAGCGCATGGTAGATTTGCTCTTATCTGAATACTTCAGCAGGAACTGCCTTGGACTTAAACCTGAACCCAAGAACGCCCTAACATAGCATAGATATGCCTTGATTGTCCTATTAGAGTATCTCCTTAGTTTTAGCTCTTCAACAAGCCTAGCCAACCCCTTTTCCATACCCTTTAATATGTGAATTAAAGTATATAAATATTCGCTTTTTGCCCCATAACACCCCATAAAGCGAAATAAAACTGCGCTTAATAGGTGTTAAATACAATAAAATTTCCATTTCTTAGACGAGAAAAACGGGGGAGTTTCGTCCTTCGGACATTTAGTCTGCTACGCAGAAATATATTTTTAGATGGGGGACAATTTTAAACTTATAGGGGAGT
>JAHWHG010000012.1 GCA_019323515.1 Candidatus Woesearchaeota archaeon | reverse complement strand
CTCCGCCTATAACACCAGCAGATGCAAACGGTGCAAGATAGGTTTTATCGTCCATAACATGCTGTAGAGCAAGGAATTATTTAAATCTGTCGCTTTTAATTACTGTTCAGTGACTAAGTGACAAAAACCAGGCGTTCGTTCACTTGAATTATAGACACAAACAGGGATATTTACAGAGAATCAGTGAATTGTTGGCTTCTCAGGCTGATTCCTATGCAGATAGCGTTCCTCATGCATATCGTCGATGATTTGTTGTGCAAGGTCTTTCTTAGGCGCTTCACCTGGATTTAGCAGGAAGTCAATAGCATTATCTGGACCGATCAGATCTGATAGAACAATGCTGTGCTGTTCATAGAACCAAGAAGGGTCATCACCTGCTTGCGCCCTATAAAATCCTGCAAAGTAATAGGCCTGGGCTTGCCTGAATGCAACTGGAGTCTTAAAACCTATGATTTCGTCGGCACTCCTGTATGCTTTTGCAGCCTTATGATAATGAGATGATTTGTCAGCAGGGTCTTTTAACGATTCTGCAAGTTTTTCTGTGCAACTGGCTACTTGGCATAGAAGCTCTCGTATAACAGCATAACTGTGAAGCGGGCCAAATGTATCGGTTGCAGTGATGAGTGCGCTGTAAAGCAGTTCTAGAGTATCAGAGTTATTCTTATTCCTAATCGCTCTCATCACGCTCCTAAAATAACGATACTCGGCATTGGAAAAGCTTAATCTGTCCCTGAGCAATTCCTTTTCTTTTTCTGTTTGGGCGAGCTTTGCTTTAGGCATTTTCATTTATAAATGAGTAGATATATTTAAAGATGACTTCTATTATTGTTAATACTGAAGATAAATTTGAAACGCGCATGAAAATGCAAGAATTCTTGGGTTAGAAGCTTTATATAGCAGGTTTTCATAGGAAATGAGGGGGTTAGAATACTGGTATAGGGATTGGTATATTATTTAAACTTCCTAATAACAAGCTCTCCTTTCTCAGCCTTCATAACAAACTCGTCCTTGTCATTGAACTTTGTGATATTAGTTATAACTTCTGGGAGTAGAATCCTATGAGCTCTGAAGTCAAGGTTTGTTACAATCTCCTGGCCGGCTTTTGGGATACCTGCCTCTTTTAGAACATTGTCAGCCTTTTCCTCTTTAGAGGAGTCTTTAACAGTCTTTGTCTCGTCGTAAAGGTACTTTGCGATCTTTGCAGCGACATTTATACCAGTGGCTTTTGTTATGCCCTGCAAACCTGGAGATACATTGACCTCAATAACCAGAGGACCTCTTGGTGATTCTACAATGTCAACAGCCCCTATGCCAAGGCCGACTGCATGTGCAGCGTCAACAGCTATCTTTCTTGTATGCGCGTCAAGGTTACAGGATTCAGCTGAACCTCCTGCATGGATGTTGGCTCTTTTGTCTCCCTGGACAGCTTTTCTTTTCATTGAAGCTACAACCTTGTCTCCCACAACAATGGCTCTTATATCCTCGCCGTTAGTGTCAATGAACTCCTGGATTATGACTGGCTGTCTCAGGGCTGTCAAAGCGTCTAGAACAGATGATGCGCTTGAGTACGAGTCTGCAAACATGACTCCTTTGCCGTGAGTGCCTTGAGGAAATTTCATGACAATAGGGTAATTGACGTTTTTCAATAGCTCCTTTGCAGCATCTGTTGTAGCTGCCAGATAAGTAGTTGGCATTGGAACTCCTGCTTCCTGTAATTTTACATGTGTAAGAAGCTTGTCGTGGCCTGTTGTGAATGCTGAGGCTCTTATAGGAAGAAATGTTCCTCTTTTAGTCAATATAGATGTGACAGCTCTTGCGACATTAGCATACCTGAAAGAGCCTTTGACATAGGCGCAGTCGTACTCAGGGAATTCTTCGCCGTTGTACATAAGTTCAAGACCTCTTGTGCCGAAGAATACCTCTACCTGGGAAATCTTGACCATGTCTACCTGGTCAAAAAGTTTTTTCATTTCTTCAATAGTCCATAGAGATGACTTTGCACCTAAGCATACAACTGCTGCTTTCATTTAATACCCCTCTTAACGTTTGCTTGGATCTATAAGGAAGCCGTGTCTAAGTAGATTCCGTCCAATAAGTACACGATAGTTCATGTGGCCTCTGTTTGCAAGAGTAAACTCTGACTTTATCTTCTTGCCTGCAACCTCGATAACTGCTTCAACAATCGGCCTTGTTGAGATTCCGAGAGCTGAGCGTATGTTTGAGGTCTTGATCACAGGACCAAGATTAAGCTCTGCTGCAAGTACTGTGTCAATCGAGTTCTTTGCAGCTCCTGTATCGATCCTTGCAGTTACAGTTTTTTTCTTAGTAGGACCGTATACAACTACTTTTTCTGTGCATCCTATGATCTTTTTATCCATAGGCATTTTAGGAGATGGGTTGTTTATAAATGTTGCGATGGTCAGTAAGCTTTAAATATGGTGTTATCTAGAATTATAACATGAAACATATTATCTGTATTTTTACTGCAATATTATTGGTTGTATCAGTTGTTGGGGCTGTATCAATCGATGGGTTTGTGAATGATTATGCAAATATTATTGATGCTAATTCTGAATTAGAGATTGAAGGGATTTATAGAAGTCTCTATAATTCAGGGATTGCAGAGGTTGCTGTTGTAACTGTTAATTCTCTTGATGGAAAGGATATTGAAAGTTATTCATTAGAACTTGCACAAGGCAAGCTTGGTGATAAAGAAAAGAATAATGGTTTGTTGTTGCTAGTTGCTCTTGAGGAGAGGGAGTATAGGTTTGAAGTGGGTAGAGGTTTAGAAGGAGACCTTAACGATGCCAAGGTTGGAAGGATAGGTAGGATGTATTTAGTTGATAATTTTAGAGCAGGAGATTATGGAAAAGGGGTATTAGAAGCTAGCAAGGCTGTTGCTAGTGTGTTAGCTGGAGATGTTGAGTCTGAGTATTATGTTACAGAAAGTTCTGAAGACGATACACTGTGGCTTGTGTTTTACATTGTGATATTTGTGTTGATATTTATACTGCCGATACTTGCAGCTATACTTAGACATAAAAAGTTCAAGAACAAGTATTTTGATGCTGCTGCTGGAGCTATCATACTTTTTGGAGGACGCAGAGGCGGAGGTTCTGGAGGGTTTGGTGGTTTTGGTGGATTCGGAGGTGGTTCATTCGGAGGTGGCGGTGCTGGAGGGCACTTTTGAGTTTAATTTTAAATCGGAAACCTAGTGGTGATTTAAAATGAAATCTAAAAATCAAAACAAATGGGGCATCACCAAAGAATTTTTGATAGAGGAGTACGTTAATAGAAAAAAATCCTTGCCCACCATTGCTAAGGAAAATGGAATGTCGTATGAAACTTTGTTTTGGTATAAAAAGAAATTTGGGATTCCTTCGCATTCTGTTAAATCTTGGCACATTGGAAAAAGAAGATCACCTAAAACTGAATTTCGAAAGGGGATGAAACCGTGGAATAAAGATAAAAGCGGAGTTATGCCTGAGCCATGGAACAAAGGTAAAAAATTGAGTAAAGAATACAAACAAAAAGTCTCTGAAGGTACGAAGAGAGCTATGAACAAACCAGAGATTAGAGCCAAGATACGAAAAACCCAGTTTAAGAAATGCATTATTCCATGGAACAAGGATAAAACTGGCGTGTACTCTCAAGAGGTTATTGAGAAACTAAAAATAGCTCGCCTACACAGGGTGTTCCCAAAAAAGAATACAAAAATTGAATTGGTTTTATTCAAGCTTTTGAAAGAATTGGATGTAGAGTTTCATAGGCATATCGCAGTTGGCACGATATGTCAGGCAGATGCATTTGTACCTCCAAACTGTGTTATTTTTGCAGATGGAGATTACTGGCACAGTAATCCTAATAAATATCCAAAACCAAAGACTCCAGCGCAAATTAAAAATAGGAAAAGAGATATAAAGACGAATAATAAATTAATACTTGAAGGATTCACTGTACTTAGGTTATGGGAAAGTGATCTTTTGAAACATCCTGAAAAGTGTAAACATGAAATAAACAAGGTTATTCCAAGGTGATTATAATGAAAAAGAAAAAGGTTCATAAAGAAACAGGTGAAGAGTTCTTGCTTTGTCCGCGGTGCATGAAAGAGATGGATAAACTAGTAAAAGAAGATGTTGTGATTGACGTTTGCAAGAAGTGCGGAGGTATGTGGGTGGATGCAGGCGAACTTGAAAAATTGGCAAAGATTACTAAGGAGGAGATGAAAAAATGAAAAAGATGTCAAAAGGAAGGATAGCTGTTATCGCTGTTGTTGTTATAGCTCTGATATTTCTACTTTGGTTATGGGGCAGCTATAACGGTCTTGTAAGAAGCGATGAGACAGTTAATGAGAAATGGGCGAATGTAGAAGCTCAATATCAAAGAAGAGTTGATTTGATACCGAATCTTGTAAGTACAGTGCAGGCTGTTGTTGAATTTGAGAAAGGAACTCAAACAGAAATCGCAGCCTTAAGGACGCGGGCTGTTGCAGTAAGAGAGACTTTTAACAGTGCAACAAATGCTGAAGAGAGACTGGCTGCTATGATTGAATCTGATGATATCGCAAGTCGATACAATGGATTTAAAATAAATGTTGAGAATTATCCAGAACTTAAAGCGAGCGAGAATTTCCTGTCATTACAAGATGAGCTATCTGGTACAGAGAACAGGATTGCTATTGCAAGGAGAGAGTTCAACGAAGTCGTCAAAGCCTATAATGTTAAAGTAAGAAGAGTACCTACTAATGTGGTTGCTAAATGGTTCGGGTTTGAACAGAAGGATATGTT
>JAHWHG010000011.1 GCA_019323515.1 Candidatus Woesearchaeota archaeon | reverse complement strand
TACATGCTTCCATATCGGCGCAGATCTCTATGACATCGCTATCGTCTACTTCACCAGGAACACTACTACCATCTTTTGCAATATTTCTCCTTTTCTTTCCTTTCTTTTTCTTAGGCCTTAGATGAATAGTCTCTTCAAAACCATGGGAGAAATTGCCAATCTGTTTCATGCACATGTATTCTGATTTATCATTACCATCAACCACCACTAATTCCAGACCGTTCTCGTCAGCGTATGCTTTGATCGCGTCAATCGCTCTTGCGTACCTGCCAAGGGCTTCTTCCTCTTCAGGATTTCTTTCTTTAGTCTTAGGCGGCCATCCGCCATATCTTGGCGTATTACCAAAACCTATTGAAAATTTTGTCATAAATATCCCCTCCAGATAAATGGATTGAAATAACGGGTTTTTATGGATTTGTGTTCTGGAAAAGATAATAATTTCTTTTCAATACATTTTTATAAACAAAAATAAAAATTAAATTTCAATATGTTAGAAATTGAGCAGATGTTAGGAAGGTTTGATTATAGGAACAACGAGTTTCTTGATGGTCATTTGCTTAGAGCTGTGCAGCAGGCTGATGAAGGACAGGGAGTTTTTACTGGAGAAGTGAACCTGTTCAGGCAAGGAGACTTTGCTGTGCTGCAGATATGTGGGGCTGGCTATAAGAGGATTGCGTACGATCTTAGTACTGGTGAAAGGAAAGGGTCTCCAAGAGGCGATGACTGGTTCCTTAGAGATTAATTTATCCCCATTATCTTTATAAATAAACTTCACTAGTCACATTTTTATGGCAGCCAGATATCAAGAACAATATGTATCTGAAGATACACTTTCTGAAATATCGCTCTTGGAAAAAGGAGTTATTACTGATATGTTCTTACGTAACGGTATTGAGCCTAAGATTGAACATGGAATTCCTATGTACCCTACCACTGCAGCATGGCAATACATACAAGGGGTTGAAGAATCACTTCCTGAACTTGAGGAATTATTAACTTATAATGATGTTGCATTTTTTAGCGGTGTTTCAAAGAAAAGGTTAGGAATGCGTATGAATTATCAAAGGCGTAAGGCGAAAGATTCTGATTCTTTTTGCAGAGATATTGAACCTTACCTAGATAAAGGAAGAGTCAAGAGTTTACCCTATGGCTTATGGTTAGTAGTTGCACCAGAGTTAGAGGGACGTCTGATTGCAAACTTTATACCTCCAGCAGATGAAGTTTTTGATCCTTTAGAGAGATTAACAATTGGACAAGTGGCTGAGGAATCTGGTCTTAGTGTTGAAAAGCTGCAATACTTTATAATGGTTGCAAGGAGAGATGAAAGTCTAAAGAATCTAATGATAACAGATGGTATGGGAAACACACGTGCAAAAACATATTCTGCATCAACATGGCAGGAGATAATTAATAATGCTGCTGAAGATGCCGATTCCTTCGAGATAGGAATTGATGAAAGCGAGATTGCTAGAGAGTATGAAGGGGTTGTTAGGGAGTACGAGAAAGAAAATGAGTCTCTTAAGGAAGAGAATAAATCTTTAAAAGAGCAAATGAGCGCAATTGAAAAAAGTCTGATTAAATTACAGGGTACAAGTTACGCATTTTTAAGAACTGTGAATGCAGATCTTCAAAGGAAGGTTCAGGAGCGCAAGAGGGCTGCGGAGAAATCTAGCAGGAATAAATTATCAGATCTACCTAGTAACCTTATATATTCAATTAAGTGCGTGTTTGACGAGTCTAGCGGTCGATTATCAGAATTTGACCAAAGAGATTTGGGCGCTCTGTTAGATGCGAACTCTGAAATGATTAGGGTTGAGAGGAAAGATCGTCAGCAGGAGGTACAGCAGCTGGGGCATATTGTTGGTAATGGTGTTGATAAAAGGTTCAGGCGTATATTACGAAGATTAGGATTTGAACTGGTTGATAATGAGGGGCACTACAAGGTCTACAGAGTTGGAGACGACAGTGTCTTTGTAACTTTTGCATGTACTCCAAGTGATCAAAAGAGTCATAAAAATGCATTAGCTCAAATAATAAAGACGTTTTATGGTTTAGTTGTTAAAAAAACAAAAGAATAATTTATTTTCAATACAAGCATTTAAATAGGAACCTCGACGAGGGTTTTATAAATTCTTTCGAAAAGTTATTAAATAGAGACTGCAAAATCGAAATCTTTATAAATAAAGAGTGGATTAAATATATAAATATAGCGTAATCATTATGCAGTATAATAGTACATGTAATCGAG
>JAHWHG010000010.1 GCA_019323515.1 Candidatus Woesearchaeota archaeon | reverse complement strand
GTTGAGCCTGAGCTTAAGCTGTTCCATAACTTTGATTTTATGTGGATGGCATCAAAGAAAGGGTATGATATAGTAAGGAAGTTTGTAAACAAAAGCAGGAAGCAGTTCTATAATCAGATATTGAAGTGGGTTGATGAAGAGAGTTGGGAGTGGTATAACAAGAAAGTTGAGTGTTGTTTTAGAAGGTTGATGAGGGAGAGGAAGAAGGAACTTTTAATCTAATAACCTTTTTAACCTTTTGATTTGTGGTTTTACTATCTTTTTTGCGGATTTTAAGTTTATCTTTTTAAATGATTTATCAAATAAATCCAAAAGTTCTTGCTTTGTCATTATTTCTCTGCTATGTTTCTGCCATTCTTCATCAAAGAATGTTCCTAGTGCATCTGCTGATTGAATTACTTTAACCTCAATCTCATTATCTTCATCAGAAAATCTGTTACTATGTTTTAATATGCATTTTAAAATTAGTTTTTTCTTTTTTTCAGATAGGTTGATTTTTTCAAGAAATCTCTTTGATAGTTCATAACTTCTTTTACTGTGTTGTTTCCTAGCTTTGTCTTTTCCGATATCGTGTAATAATGCAGAAATCTCTACTACTTCCTTATCTGCTTCTTCTAACTCTGCTAATCTTAAAGCAAATTTTCTTACTAACTGAACATGATTTTCCCAAAGATTTGGGTCATCAGAAGCTTTTTTACAATATCTCTTTGCGAATTTTTCTACCTTTGACCTTAATTCTTGGCGCATGAAAATATATAATCTTTTATATTTATAAAATTTTGTAAAACTTATGTGCTTGACCCTTTTTTACTAGAAATAGTTTAGATAATAACAAAGACGACACTCCTCCGGAAGTCCCCTACATCTTATATTTTCCTTTAAACTTCTTCATCATCTGGTCCATGTTCTTCATCTTACCAGGCTGAAGCATCTTTGTCATCTTTTTTGCCTGTTTATACTGTTTTAGAAGTTCACGTACCTCTGATGTTGAGGAACCAGAGCCTTTTGCAATCCTGTCAATCCTTGTTCCAGTAATTGTGTCAGGGTCTTCAAGTTCTTCTTTTGTCATAGAATCCATAAGAAAACGCCATTTCTTTAGTTTACCTTCCTGGACCTGGAGAGCTTCTTTGGGTAGTTTTAATGTTGAGAAGCCTGGGATCATCTCAACTAATTTGCTTAGAGAACCCATCTTTGACATTGCTTCCATCTGTTGATAAAGGTCAAGAAGGTTGAACTTTCCTTTCAGGAAGCGTGCGCCAAGGTCTTTTGCTTCTTCCTCTGACATTGCCTCTCTTGCTTTTTCAAGGAGTGCCTGGATATCTCCCATTCCCAGCAGGCGTCCTACGAACCTTTTAGGATCAAATATGTCGAGGTCGTCAATCTTTTCTCCTAAGCCAATGAACTTTACAGGTGCCTGTGTGACTGAGCATGCTGTCAGAGCGCCTCCGCCTTTAGCTGTACCGTCAAGTTTAGTAATTATTACTCCAGTCACATTGCATGTCTCATGGAATGTCTCAGCTTGTTTCTGAGCTGCCTGGCCTACGTCGGCTGCCATCACAAGGATTGTTTCATCAGGTTTGACAGCTGAATTGATCTTGTTAAGTTCTTCAATAAGTTCATCAGAAAGTGCATCACGGCCAGCTGTGTCAATTATGATAATGTCATATTTACTTAGTTTTGGTTCAAATTCTTTGTAGATAGCGACGGGATCTTTCAGTTCAGGTTTTCCGTAGATATCCATATTAATCTGGTTTGCAAGTTGTTTAAGCTGTTCAAATGCTGCAGGCCTCCATGTGTCAGTTGACATAAGCGCTATCTTATAACCGCGTTTTTGGAAATATTTGCCTAACTTTGCAGCTGTTGTGGTCTTACCGTTTCCGAAAAGACCTACCATCATTATCTTTGTAGGCTTTTTTTGAATCTTGATATCATAAGCTTCCTTTCCTAAGAAGTTAGTTAGTTCTTCATATACTATATTGATAAGGTATTCTTTTTTTGTAAGACCGCCAGGTGTCTCTTCCTTTAGGATTCTTTGTTTTATCTTGTTTGTTAGTTCAAGCACTAGCTTTACATTCACATCTGATTGAAGGAGCGCTCTTTGGATATCCTTAACTAGCTCGTTGACCAGTCTTTCATCTACAAAGACTGAATTAGCGATCTTCTGCAAAGTGTCCTTTAAAGAGCTTCCTAGCTTGTCTAGTACCATATAGTTGAAGAAAATAGGGTGATGATTTATAAAGGTTTTGTGGGGTTTAAAAAGAAAAAAAAATAAATTATTTCTTGTCAGCTATCTCCTTTTTCATGTCCTTCATAAGGTCTGGTAGCTTTTTCTCGCCAAGTACCTTGTTGTCTCTTGTACGGATGTTTACAGTTTTGTTCTCTTGTTCTTTGTCACCTATTACAAGGATATAGTTATACTGTTGTATCTGTGCGTCCCTTACCTTTTTAGGGATTGACTCTGATCTGAAGTCAGATTCTACAAGGAAGCCTTCTTCCCTTAGCTTGTTAACTACATCCTCAGCGTATTTGTCATTTCTTGAAGCTACTGTCAATACTTTCACTTGGTTTGGTGAGAGCCAGAGCGGGAACTTGCCTGCGTAGTGTTCTATAAGGATTCCTATGAATCTTTCCAGTGCACCATAGATGACTCTATGAATCATGACAGGTCTGTGCTTTCTTCCGTCCTGGCCGTCGTACGTCAGGTCAAACCTTTCAGGAAGTGACATGTCTAGCTGAATTGTAGCGCATTGCCATGTCCTGCCTAGGCTGTCCCTTATATGAAAGTCAATCTTAGGTCCATAAAATGCACCGTCTCCTTCATTAATCTTGTATTCCTTGCCTGTTGAATCAAGAGCTGCCTTAAGGCTGGTTGTTGCTGTCTCCCATTGTTCATCTGTGCCAACAGATTTTTCTGGTCTTGTTGAAAGTTCAAGGTGATAATCTAGGCCGAAAATCTTGTAGAACTTGTCAACTAGATTTATTACTCCTAGGATTTCGTCCTTGATTTGCTCCTTTGTCATAAATATATGTGCGTCATCCTGGTGGAATGCTCTTACCCTGAACAGACCGTTCAGTACTCCTGACATCTCGTGTCTATGGACTAAACCTATTTCACCTGCTCTTATTGGGAGTTCTTTGTATGAGTGAACTTTTTCCCTGTAAAGAAGCATACCTCCTGGACAGTTCATTGGTTTGATAGCAAAGTCCTGGTTGTCTATCTTCAGTGTATACATGTTTTCCCTGTAGTTCATCCAGTGACCTGATGTTTCCCAAAGCTTCCTGTGAAGGATTATAGGTGTCTTGTGTTCAATGTAACCTGCTTTCCTATGCTCATTTCTCCATAGGTCGAGAAGCCTGTTCCAAATTATCATGCCCTTGTGATGGAAGAACGGAAAACCTGGTCCTTCCTCATGTATTGAGAACAGTTCCATCTCCTTGCCAATCTTCTTATGGTCACGTTTCTTTGCTTCTTCTAAAAGGTCAAGGTATGCTTTAAGGTCTTTTTTGTCTGGGAATGAGATTCCATAGATTCTTTGAAGTGAGTCTTTAGATGCATCAGCTCTCCAGTATGCGCTTGAGACCTTTAGGAGTTTTACAGCTTTGATGTAACCTGTGTCAGGTACATGAGGGCCGCGGCATAGATCGATAAAGCTTCCCATCTGATAGATTGAGATTGAACCTTCTTCAAGATCGTTTATCATCTCTACTTTGTACTTGTTGTCCTTGAACAACTTAAGAGCTTCCTTTTTTGATACTTCTTTTCTTTTAAAAGGTTTCTTTTCCTTGATTATCTTTTTTATCTCTGCCTCAATCTTTTCAAGGTCTTCTGGCTTTAGAGGTGGCATTGCAAAATCATAGTAGAAGCCTTCTTCAACAGCTGGACCAATTGTAGGTTTTGCTTTTGGGTAAACTCTCAGGACTGCTTCTGCTAACAGATGTGCAGAGGAGTGCCTGAATACTTCAACTCCTTCAGGATCTTTCCAAGTAATTATCCTTATCTTTGCGTCTTTCTTTATCTCTTGGTTTAGGTCCTGGAGCTTGCCATCTACTTCAATTGCCAGTGCAGCTCTTGCAAGGCCTTCAGATACAGCTTTAGCTATATCAATGCCCGTTGGATTTTTGAATTCTTTTTTTGAACCATCAGGAAATTCTATCTTGACCATTTTCATATCACCTTTGTGTTTGTTTATTGTTTTTGTTTGTTTTTTATATGTTTTTTGTTTATATTGCTCTCAAGTCCTTGTGTTTGTTGATGATTTACAAGAACTTAGAGACCAATGAACAGCTTACGCTGTAGTGGTTGTTGTAGTTGTAGAAGTAGTTAAAACAGTTACAAGAATCCTTAATCGTTTACTTCTACTCATACTACTGGGTAAAGTATGGAACTATTTAAAAGTTACGTAAAAATAATGTATATCGGAAAGTTTTTAAACAGTTTATAAATCCTAAGTAATATGGACAAAGACAATTTGCATGCTGATTATGTTCTTGATACTGCTTCAAGGAAATTAAGTTTCCTATACGTTAATCCGATAAATGCTGTTGTTGAGATGGATAAATGTTTTGCTGATCCTACCTGTAACCCTACATTCCGTTATAGGAAGATACGTTTCAGTCTTGAGCTGATGGAGAGAAAGTTAAGGAAGTTGCATACTGGCGGAGGAAGTGAAGGGAAATTGCTTGATTTTCTGAGGGAGCATAATATTGACAAAACTAAGATGTTGAAATATATTGGTGATCCAAAGTTCACTAAATATTCTATACGCGTTTATGGAAAGCCAAGCAAAAGCCTGTTAAGGAAGGCGCGCGGTTTACTTGAACTTGAGATGGAGCCTCTGAAAAGAAATCTTAACTCTGATAAGTTTGTGCCTATGCTTAAGGCTGGACTTGAAAGATATCAGTTAGATGATTGGAAGATCAAATTAGTCAAGGGTCTAAGCAGTACTGCATATGTTAATATCTCTGACAAGACTGTTATGTTGAGAAGAGGTGAAAAACTTTCTGATAAATATGTGAGAAGGTTGGTTGTGCATGAGATAGGTACGCATGTTTTGAGGGCTGTTAATGGTGCACAACAGAAACTTAAGGTTTTTTCAACTGGGTTTCCGATGTACATGGCAACAGAGGAAGGTCTTGCAGTGATGAACGAGCATCTTGCAGGGTTGCTTGATAATAGGACATTGAAGAACTATGCAGCAAGAGCAATTGCTGTTGGAATGGCGCTTGAGCAGCCTTTTAGTGAAATCTATACTTTTCTGTTGAAGTATTTTCCAAGAGAGACAGCTTACAGGATTGCTGTCAGGGTAAAACGCGGTTTAGTTGATACTTCGCAGCCTGGTGGTTGTACTAAAGATTATAATTATCTTGCAGGTTACTATGATGTGAAAAGGTATTTCAAGAAGCATAGCAGGATTGATAAACTGTATTATGGCAAGGTGAGTCTTGAGTTGTTGAATCTTCTGGAAGGGATGGAGCTTGTTGAGCCGAGTGTGTTGCCTAGGTATTAGGTTCTTATCAAAAAGTATATAAACAATAGTCTTGTTTTTCTCTTTTATGGCATGGCTTTATTCATTAGTGAGTGTTTTAATTGTTAGCTTGATTGCTTTTGTTGGTTTGTTTACGCTTTCTATGAAACTAGAGAAGCTTAAGAAAATAATTTTCTTTCTAGTGAGTTTTGCTGCTGGTGCTTTATTAGGAGATGCATTTATTCATCTGATTCCTGAAGCATATGAAGAGTTTGGAATATCCTTGTCAATTTCATTGTACTTCTTATCAGGTATACTTTTATTCTTTATACTTGAGAAGTTTATACACTGGAGGCACTGCCATGTTCCGACAAGTAAGGAGCATCCGCATCCGTTTGCAGTAATGAATCTTGTTGGTGATATGTTTCATAATTTTATTGATGGGATGGTGATTGCAGGTTCTTATCTAATGAGTATTCCTTTAGGTGTGTCAACAACAATCGCTGTAGTATTGCATGAGATTCCTCAAGAGATAGGTGATTTTGGTGTACTGATACATGGTGGTTTCACAAGAGCAAAAGCGTTGCTGTATAACTTCTTGATTGCTTTGACTGCTGTGTTAGGAGCAGTTGTAGTGCTGCTAATTGGGAATATCTATGAAGGTATTACCATGTTCCTATTACCTTTCACAGCTGGTGGTTTTATCTATGTTGCTGGTTCAGATTTAATCCCTGAATTGCATAGGGAGTGTGCTCCGTCTAAGTCATTGCTGCAGTTGTTTGGATTAATATTAGGAATATCTGTGATGTTATTAATGCTGCTGTTAGAATGAAAATAGGCAAAATTAAACTGGAAAATAAATTTATTCTTGCACCCCTTGATGCAGTGAACTGCGGTGCTTTTAGGTTGTTATGCAGAGAGAATGGAGCTTCTTTGGTTTATAGTCAGATGCTGCACTGTGATGGTGTTGCACAAGGTAATGAGGATTTTATTGAAAGATACATTGATATAATTGAGAAGGAAAGGCCTGTGGCTTTTCAGTTGATAGGTAATAATGCTGAGAATATGAAAAGAGCTGCTGAGATACTTGATGAGTTTTCTGATATAATTGATGTTAACTTAGGATGCAGCATGAAGAAAGTGCTTGGATTGAAGTGTGGTGCGTTTTTTATCAAGCACCCTGAACAGATTAGCAGGGTGTTAAAGCCTGTTTTTGATGCTACAAACAAACCAGTGACTGTGAAGATAAGGATTGGTTGGGATTCAAACCACCTTAATCATGTTAAGGTAAGTAAGATGCTTGAGGATTTTGGTGTGAGTGCGATTGCTGTACATGCCAGAGTTGTTAAGCAGGGATATAGAGGTAAAGCTAACTGGTCAGCAATAAAACAAGTGAAGGAGAAAGTTAATGTTCCGGTGATTGGGAATGGTGACATATTTGCACCTGAGGATGCTAAGAGAATGCTTGAAATGACGAACTGTGATGCTGTGATGATTGCAAGAGGTGCAATCGGCAATCCGTATATCTTTAAGCAGTGTGTTGATTATTTTGGTTCTGGTAAGTATAAGAGGTTAGACAGGAAGAAGATTTATGAAGGGTTTATGAAGTTCTATAATTATTATAAGAAGTATCAGAAGCGTGACAGGTTTCCTGAGATAAAGCAGCATGCGTGCTGGTTCTTTAAGAAAGTAGAAGGTGCTAAGTTATTAAGGGAGGAGGTTTTGAAGGTTGAGAATGAGGATGAGTTGTTGAAAGTTTATCAGTCTCTACTTAAATAATGCTTATTAAGAATCTCTTCAATTGCTGGACTAGGCTTTATGTTATGTGCTCCTTCAAGTGCTTTTAACACATTACTTTTTGTTTCTTCAGATGCTTGGTCAAGAGCAGTGTAAATCTGTGTAATCCCAAGCTCTGCTCTTTTTTGTTTATTGTAAGTAATGCTTTTTATGTTCCTGTAAATCATGTAGAAGGATACGCTTGCTCCAAGTGATAATGCAATTAATGGAGAGTATTCTATAATCTTTTCAATTGTTTCCCACATAGAAATCAAGAAATTAAAAATAAAATATAAATCTTTCTAAGAGCGTTGTTTTGGTATTATTGATAAGCTGTATTGTACATTAGCTATACCTTTAATGGTTTGCATCCTTTCGTACATCTTATCAACACTTGTACCCTCACCATGCACTTCCTTGAATGCTTCTATACTCTTTTCAAGGTTTAGAGTTGATCTCTTGTAGCTATCCTCAAGTTCCCTTGTTGTCATTGTCTTATCGTTCATCCCATGTACCTTAGCATCTTTGTATCGATAGTTCATGGTAAGCCAGTCAGAGTTCTGTCTGCCTATAAAATGGATGTCGAGCTCAAGCAACCTGTTACAAAGGTTTGGAGCATGTTTTTTCAGATAGCCCATGATTTGTCCTGATACTTTAGGATTATAGACCTCTGCAGTGTCAAGGAATTCTTTATATTCCTCAAATGCTTTTGTTGCAGTAGGGTCACATGATTCCCTTCTTGCCTGTTCAAGCAGATAAAGTGCTCTTTCATGAGCAAGTATTGGAATCTGAGCATCTTTTTTTCTTACTGTAATCCCTGGTTTTGCTTGAATAATCCTCTCAAGCCCGAAGTCAATTAACTCATTATCCCTAAAACCCCTTACAATTGAGCTGGGAGCTAGTTCCCATTCTATTAGCATGTTTGGTCGTTTTCTTCTGTCGTTTAAATTTTCCCTATTGAAATGAATTACCATTTATACACCTCCTGAATATATATTGTATATACCTTAATTTATAAGGGAGATTGAAAAACCAAGTGCTCATTTATATATTTATCGTTTCTCTGCTACTACAAACCAGTCCCAAAGCTTTTGTTTATCCTTGAAGAATTCAATATCATCATCTACGCACATCTCCCAAGGGTAGAAGAGTTTTGAGATTTTGATGTTCCTAAAGCCTGCTTTGCTTAATCTATATTCAAGCTCAAACTTGTAGTAATGTTTCTGTTTTCCCTTGTTATTGAATATACCTAGCAGGAAGTCGTAAGTGTCCTTTCCAATAATTGTGTAAGTGTTCTGTCTTGCAAGCTTTCTGTTCTTTGTTTCTGAGAGTTCTCTTTCATATGTTAGCATTGCCCTATAAAGATCTGAGTTGATTGAAGGAAATACTCCAATGAAAGTTCCCGCTTTTTTTATAACTCTTTTAATCTCTTTTAGAATCTTGTTGATGTCCTTGATTGAAGGCATTAATATTGAATTGACAGCTACTGCGACATCGAACTTGTTGTATAAGCCTTTAAGGTTCCTTAAGTCTTTTTTTGCAAACCTTATGTTGTTTATGTCTTTGCATCTTTTTTTTGCATGTTTTAGCATACCTGAAGAAAAGTCTATTGCTGTCACACTCTTGAAATTTCTTGATAAAAATGGTTCAAGGTTGCCGATACCACAGCCAAGGTCAATGATTGAGCTCTTATCCTTGAGTTTCCTTAGTGTGTTGAATAGTTTTTTATCTACGCCTTTGGAGAATGGACTGCCTATCTCCTCGAAATAATCTTCTGCTATCCTATCCCATGATTCTGCTTCCATAATATAGAAAGAGGTTTGCTTTTTTATAAAAGTTATGGTTAATCAATGAAATTTTATAACACTTTTAATTTTTTTAATTCTAACTTGAAATCTTTTATGTTCTTGTAGTGGATAGTCTTGAAGCCGAGAGATTTTGCTGCGTCTATGTTTCTAAGTTCGTTGTCAATGAATATGCATTCTTCTGGTTTATGTTTAGTTTCTTTAAGAAAGTATTTGAAAATCTTTTTTTCAGGTTTTACAAGTTTTATCTTCTGGCTTATGTAAATCTTCTTGAATATCTTATCCAGGTTGTGTCTTTTAACCAATGGGTTGATGATATCGTTTATGTTATTGCTTAATACGTAAAGTTCGTAGTCTTTTAGTTTGGCTATCATATTGAATAAGGATTTGTTTATCCAAAATTCTGTCTTTATAGCTTTCTTGAACCAGCTTAATGTTTTTGTGTTCAGGTTGAATTCTTCTTTTACCTTTAAGTATGCTTTTTTGTCAGAGATTTTTCCGGATTTCCAGTCATACCAGATTGTACGGTGTGCTTTTCTTATAGTCTTATATGAAACTCCTGAACGTTCGTTAAGGCCGCGTGCGAATTTCTTGAAAGTTCCAGGATAATATAGTACTCCTGCAAGGTCGAAGACTATTGCTTTTATCATTTTTCTATAATGGAAGAAACTTAATCAGCAGTTCGCTTACTATGTATGTTGCTATTGATACACTGACTCCTATAAGGATATATTTCGGTATGAGTGTAGTGGGGTCAAGTTTCTGGTGCTTTGCCACGAATTGTCCGAGTAATATGAGCAGTAAGATTGCAACTCCAAATCCAATGTATGTTGCGTTTGGTAGGTTGAATATTAATAGAGGTATTATTAGAATTATGACTGAGCTAACTGTTCCGATAAAGCACCACATTGTCGAGAGCCAAATCTCTTTTTTTGTATGGATGCCTTCAGATTCCTCGCTTACATGGAATGCTGACGAGTTTGCAAATGCGTCAGCAACTCCTGCAGTCACTACACCTAGGATTGCGAGATTCTTGTTTCCAGTCACACTTAAGCCTATAAGAACTCCTAACATCATGACAATACCTTCCATTATTCCGAAGGTAGCGCCCTGGTATCCCTCTTTTTTTATGTGATTCTTTTTCATAATGATTTGAAACGTTCAAAGCTCCTGTCATAGGTTGCTTCTACATCATCCGGAAAGAAGCATGCAGGAAGCTGGTTCATTGATTTGTGATAAGCGATGCACTCGCAGCAGATGCCTTTTCTTGGGCATGGTTCATATGTGCAGTTGCAGTTCTTTAGGTTTTTTTCCTTGTTTTGACAGGTCATTTTTTCTTTTTATTCTTTTTGTGTTTAAATGTTTTTGGGTGTTCAAAGAATGGAACTGCTTTAAGGAATCGCGGTATTCTTTGGATTGGTTTAATGAACCTTATGAACAGTCGTGTCCTTGAGACTTTTCCTGCTTTTTCTACTTTTGCAATCACTTCAGTTGCTTCTTTTTCTACCTCTACTGTTTCGTGTAGGATCTGTTGAGTTGTCTTCAAGCTTTCAGCAAACCTTGCTAATGAAGCAATCTCTTCAAATATTCTGAATATTAGGTAGAAAGGGAAGATTGCCAGGATGTCAAGCCATGAAGTTTTTAGGAAGTCTTTGATATTTTTTGAACGGTGCCATTTGAAGCCTAAATCGATAAGGAAGACTAAGATTATGAGATAATCTGCGATATCAATCCAGATAAGGTAGTGTTCAACAACTTCATGGAAGAAAAGTTCCAGGATGATCAAGGTAAGGAGAAGGACTAAAAGGTAAGGAATTGACTTGTCTACTATTTCTTCTAATCTGTGTAACCACTTTTTCATTATCTGGTTTTTAAATGAATGATGTTTATTAATGTTTCTATGTGGTGTGAGTGTAATGTGGTTAAGGTGAAGGACAGTATGACGCAGGGCAAAATTTTATATATCTAAATATTTACTGATGATTTATGAGAAAGATAAAAGGCGCGAACATGGATATTGATCTAAGTTCTAAAAAAGAAAAGATTTGTTGGGAACAGGGAAAATGTCCCTGGAACGAGGCTGAGGGTTCTGATAAACATAAATGCGCTGTAAAGAATATTTCCATCTGTAAATACTTCAAAGGTGTTAAGGAGCCTGATATAGTTCTTTGTGACTTTCCTGAATAGATTTTGCCTGAATAATATTTTGGTTAACATTCACGATTAAGAGAAGTTTTTTGAGCCGAACTGGAAGGAGACATACTTTAGGGAATTCTCTCCAATCCAGCGAACAAAGTGAGTTATTAAGAATTAATTTCAAGGGCAACAATTTCATATCATTATTAGCAAACTTTAAATATCATGGCCGACAATTATCGGATTATGTGGGTTGCTAGATTTAAGCTAAAGGATGATGAAGATATCTATAGCCCGTTATGTAAAAAGTTTAAAGTAGAATTCTTTGCAGTTCCTTATACACAGTTTACCAAAAAGAAAAAGATAAACCTCCTTGTTGGTGGAGTTATTTCAGGCACTGAAGAGAATAAGACTAAATTCCTAGCAGAAATAAAAAAAGACAAAAGAGTTCAGAGCATTGAACGCCATCATGACTTTATCCTAGTCCATGCGCAACATCCTAAGTCAAGAGAAGCAGAAGCAGAGATTAAAATATTTTACAACCCTCAATACATTAGAACAAAACCTGTTCATGTGGGTGTTGATGGTTGGGAATATTGGGAACTTGCTTGTCTAGACAGAAAAGAGTTAAATAAAATAATAAAAGCAGCAGCTAAACATTACCATGCCGAATTATTTTCCATTAAAAAAGAAATATTGAAAAGTGTTAGCAGTTTACAAATTACACCTGTTTTGACAGAAAAACAATTTGAAGCAATTAAGTTAGCATATAAAGAAGGATATTACCATTATCCAAGAAAACTAACTATTCCAGCATTAGCAAAGACTATCAAGAGATCATATTCTACTTTTCAGGAAAATCTTAGAAAAGCAGAGAATAAACTTATTAATTATTTCCTAAAATACCGATAATTGTCGGGTAAAATCTATTATATACTCCAATATAACTATTCTAAAGTGGTCAAAGTGAAACGGCTAGAACGGATAATAAAATCAGAAAGATTGAAGGGGAAAAGGATAGTGATAACTGGCTGCGGTTATAAGCCTCTTAGACACACCTTTTATGATATTACAACAGGAGAGCCGAGCCAGGATTCAATAAATGTAATTGGGCAAGAAATGAAATTAAATATAGGTTCAGCAGTAGCAGGCGTTCTTGCATTGAATGGTGCAACTGTTCACATGGTTTCAACATCTAAAGATAAATTAGTGATTATTAAAAAAAGTTTAGCTTCTATTGTTGATCAAAGTTTAATTGAATATTCTGCACTTGACCTATTGGATGAAGAACAAGTAAAATCTTTTGTTAAAAATCTGCCAAAGGATAAACCAATCTATTGGGTTCAGTCTGTTGGTTTAGGTGCAGGAAGTTACAGATTAAAAGATGATAATCCTTACTTGCCTATTGAAGAAATCCCGCTTGAACTAATTGAAAGAGAATCTCAAATTGTATTAAGAGCTACCCACTTAATGATGCGGGAGCTTTTACCAGTATTTAGAAAACAAGAAGAAACAAGAATAGCATTAATTACATCAATGAGCGCAATCAGAGGATATTCTTATGGAGCAACACATTGCGCAGCTAAGGGAGCTATTGATAGATATGCAAATGCAGTTATGCTTGGGTTATATAGGGATAATATTTTTGTAACGTCTGTAAGGCCTGGTGGCATAGACACAGGGATGTATGACAATGTTGTAGTACAAGAAGCAGTTAAAGAGATTACTAACGAATTTAATTGTGATTATTCTAAAGGATTAAGATTAGCTCCGCCTACAACAGTAGGGGAAGCAGTAAGTTATGTTTTTACAACACCTGCACATATCCCTTCCTTGAATCTTGTTGCAAAGGGACAAATGCCTCACGAAGGGTCTTGATTGATTATTAAGAAATGTTCCCCTTTCTCTAATTTAGCTACTAAAAATTATTGAACTTAATTCCTGTTTAATCCTCCCGACTACGAAGTGGGAGGGATTCGTAACGAAGCGGAGAAAGTTTTTGAAAGTGTAAAATCATCGGTAAAACCATAAATTAAGCAAGAGCAAGAAAAAGTTTTATAAGGCGGGAACTCTATGTCTGTTATATTATGCAAGAAAAAGAATTGAAAAAGTTATATGATAAATATGTTAAGAATAGAAATTTTTGTAGAGTTGTTTCTAATGAATATCTTCTCAAAATAAGAAAAAAAGGATTGACTCCTGAAGAAAATCCCTATGATGATTTTAAAGGAGAATTAAGAAAATTCTTTTTGATTATTGAAAATTTAAGTAGGAAAGGACATACTATCCACATAAAATGGGCTTTTGAAACTCCTACTGGAATTAGAGTCTCAAGAATTTGTAGAAAAGATTTAAGAAAAAATTATATTGATCTAAATCCAGATAGAAAACATAATTCTTATTATTTAAGAATGAAAGGCGGTTCAATGATTTCTAACATTAAGGATTTAGCAAAAGAATTATTAAAAAATAAATCTTTATTGACAAAGAAAAATCTGGAACAGATTGATAAAGTTTTGAAATTTTGTGATAAGAAGTCAAAATACAAAATGTCTACAATCTATGTTCCTAGAAGCTCTAAATATTTTGAGAAAGCCCATTTCCAACATTTTTCGGGAGGAAAGTATTGGCAATCTCCATTTGGAAGATATAAACATTTTAAAAAAATAATATTGAAAGAAGGATTAAGAAAATACAAACCATATTTAGATGGTGAAAAATTATTTTATATCCGGATTCTAAAAAGAGTTCCTGCTAAAGAGATTCATAGAATTGTATAGTTTTCTTGCTCATTAAGGTTTGTGCGAACACTTTCAAAAATTGCATTTAACATTTTCTATGCGAAGTATCTTAATATTTGGCATAGATGGTGTTAGGTTAAAGAATTCTTATTCTTACTTACTCTTATAGAGATTACTAGTGCTATAGTAACATTTAAATACCATAAACATCAAAATAATATAAAAAGAGGTAAAATGGGATTTTACATAACACAAAGGGATAAGATATTTCTGCAGGCTTTGCTTACAGGTACTGGTATTATATTATTCTGGAGAGGGTTGTGGCAGATTGCTGATAATATTCCGATAATTGAAAATAATTATGTTTCTTTGTTTTTGGGTTTATTGGTCTTGACTTTATCTGGAAGGGTTTTCACTGAGTTTGCTGCAGGGCCAGGTTATGAGGTTACTGAATACTTGTCAAAGCTAAGAGCAAAGCATCCTAAAGAGCAGTATGGACTATATAGGATATTATACTTTGATAAGTTAAGTAATCAGTTGCATGAGGTAAGTCTTTCTGAGATAATTGATATTGAGCATGATTCTATAATTGTTAAGGTAGGTAATAGGGAATATTTTATTCCTTCGCATAGAGTGAGGAAGGTGTTTAAGGGTAAGAAGGTGCTGTGGCAGAAATGATCCCTAAAAAGGTTTTCTTGACAAAAGGTGTTGGAAAGCATAAAGAGAGGTTGATATCTTTTGAGCTGGCGTTGCGTGATGCTGGGATTGAGACATGTAACATAGTTACAGTTTCCAGCATATTTCCACCGAATGCGAAGTTGATCTCTAAAAAGAAAGGTCTTAAGCTTTTGAAGCCTGGGCAGGTCACATTTATGGTTATGTCAAGGAATGAATCAAATAAGATGAAGAAGTTACTTGCTGCTTCAATAGGGATAGCTATTCCTAAGGATAAGAAAAGGTTCGGGTATCTTTCAGAGCATCATTCATTTGGATGGACACAGAAAAAGGCTGGTGATTATGCAGAGGATTTAGCAGCTAAGATGCTTGCAGCAAAGCTGGGTATAAAGCTTGATCTTGATAAAGCATGGGATGAGCAGAAACAGTACTATAAAGTGCAGGAGAAGATTGTGACTTCCACTAACATTACACAGACTTCTATAGTCACTAAGAAAGGTGAGTGGACAACTGTGGTTGCTGCTGCTGTGTTACTCCCTTAGGTGATATATTTGACAATATTAGATACAATTGAAAATAAGGCAAAGGGAAGTTATTCCAGGATTATTTTTCCTGAAGCGGAAGATGAGAGAATTTTAAAAGCTGTTTCAATTGCAGCTAAGAAAGGATTTATTGCGCCTGTACTTGTAGGTAATCCTGATAAGATTAAAAAAACAGCTCTAAGACTTAAGATACAGTTGAAGGATTTTGAGATTATAGAACAGTCTAATAGTAAAAGGCTTGATGATTATGCTTTAATCTATTCCAAGAAAACTAACACTAATCTTAGAACCGCGAATACTGTTGTACTTAATCCATTATTTTTTTCTGCCTGTGCCTTGGCTGCAGGAGATGTTGATGCAATGGTTGCAGGCGCTGTCTATACTTCAGCTGAAGTGATTGCTGTTAGCAAGAAAATAATCGGATTGCAGAAAGGTGTTTCAGTGCCTTCTTCTTTTTTTATAATGACTATTCCTGATTATAAAGCTGGAGAGAATGGTGCATTGCTTTATGCAGACGCTTCTGTTAATCCTAATCCTACAGCAGAACAGCTTGCAGACATTGCAATTGCATCTGGACACACCGCTAAAAAGTTATTAAAATGGAAACCAAGGATTGCAATGCTGTCATTCTCAACAAAAGGTTCTGCTGAGCATCCTGATGTCTGTAAGGTTATAAAAGCTGCAGAGATTGCAAAGAAAAAGGCAAGGAACATGGCAATTGACGGAGAGTTACAGGCAGATTCAGCTTTGGTGATGTCTGTTGCCAAGAAAAAGATAAAAGGCAAGACTGGTCCTGTTGCAGGCAAGGCAAATATTCTTATATTCCCAGATTTAGATGCTGGCAATATCGCGTATAAGCTGACTCAAAGACTTGCAAAAGCAAATGCTTATGGACCTTTACTCCAGGGATTTGCAAAGCCTGTGAGCGATTTGTCAAGAGGAGCCACTGTGGAGGATATAGTTGGGGTCATAGCCATATTATCAGTATGGTCTAAAAGGTGGAAAAAGTGAAGATTCTTGTCTTGAACTGCGGAAGCAGTTCAATCAAATATAAGTTGTTTGATGATAACAAAGCGCTGGATTCTGGGCTTATTGAGAGAATAGGCGAAAAAGGGTCAAAGATAAGCAATTACGGGCAAGGAGTAAGATTAATGCTTGATAATTTAATTAAGAGCAAGAAAATCACTAGTCTGAGAGAAATCGATGCAGTGGGTCATAGAGTTGTCCATGGCGGAGAGGTTTCAAAGCCTTGCAGGATTACTAAGAAAGTTATGAAGATTATCCGGGAATTTTCGTCAGTGGCTCCATTACATAACCCTGTAGAGTTAAAGGGAATTAGGGAAGTGAAGAAGGTTCTCAAAGTACAGCATGTAGCTGTGTTTGACACTGCTTTCCATCAGTCAATGCCTGAAAAAGCTTTTATTTATGCTCTGCCGTATAGGTTCTATAAGAGAGAAGGTATAAGAAGGTATGGTTTTCATGGCACATCTCATGAATATGTCAGTCTAAGGGCTGCTGAACTGTTGCGCAAACCCATAACTCAATTAAAAATCATAACATGCCATCTTGGGGCTGGATGCAGCATAACAGCTATTGATAAAGGCAAGGTTGTTGACACCAGCATGGGTTTTACTCCTCTTGAAGGTCTTGTAATGGGTACAAGGACAGGCGACATCGATCCTGGTGTTATAATCTACCTATCTGATAAAAAGAAGATTTCTGGAAAGAGATTGGATGCTATCTTCAATAAGCAGAGTGGGTTAAAGGGTATTGCTGGAAGTAAGGATATGAGAGATATCATTGAGGGCTATAAGAATGGTAGCAAAAGATGTGAACTTGCATTAGATGTCTTTTGTTATAGAATAAGAAAATATATTGCTGCTTATTATGCTGTATTGAATAAGGCAGATGCAATTGTTTTTACTGCAGGCATAGGGGAAAATTCTCCATTAGTAAGAAAGCTAACCGCAGATATTCCTTGCTTAGCTATAAAGATTGATGCTAATAAGAATAATAAAGTTAAAGAGGGGGTTATCAGTTCTAGGAATTCAAAGGTTAAGGTTTTGGTTATCCCAACTGATGAAGAAAAAATGATTGCGATTGAAGTTCAAAAGGTTATAAAATGATTGGTGTGGATATAGTTGAGATTGGAAGGATTAAGAGGTATGCGCAAAAAAAATATTTTCTTCAAAAGATTTGTACAAAAAAGGAATTAGAATATTGCAAAGGAAAACCTGAACATATTGCAACTACGTTTGCAGCAAAGGAAGCTGTATTTAAGGCTCTGGGAACAGGTATTTTAGAGCCGAAGTCGGTTGAAATTGTTAGAAATAAAAATGGAAAACCTCTTGTTATGCTTTCCAAGCAGTTAAGGAAGCTAATCAAGAATAAAAAAGTAGAATTAAGCTTAAGCTTTTCTGATAACTATGCTGTTGCTTTTGCACTGGTAAGATAATTATCTCTTCTTAAGCTTTTTCTTAATGTAATCAATAGCCTGCTTTACTGTTTTGTTTTTTCTGACTTCTGCGGCGTTGACCCTGATGCCGAAGGAATTCTCTGTTGCTGCTATCATTGCCATGACGTCTATTGACTTTGCATTTAAGTCGTCTACAAACTTAGTTGTTGGCTTTAGCTTTCTTACATCTACCCTGAAGATGTCTGCTACAATCTCTTTGAATCTCTTCTCGACATTAACCTTCTCAGCCATCTATTTCACCACTTTAAAGACTACCACATTCATCCCAGCTTTCTTGGCGACTTTTGCCTTAACTTTCATGGGAAGCTTTTCGTTGCCTGCTTTAATCTTTTCAGGAGTTGAAGCGTCGAGTCCTTCAACCATTGCAAAAAATGTAGGGCCTTCCTTGAGTACAACATCTCCATAAGCGTATGGTGAATATTGCGCAAATTTCTTTGGAGGCAAAAGACTTGTTGAATAATAGTGTACGGTCCCGTATCCGCTAATTGTTTTCCATTCCACTTTTCTTGAGCCGCATTCCCTGCAAGCTGTGACTGGAGGGAATGACCATTTACCGCATGTTTTACATTTTACTCCGTATATCTTTCCTTTTGCAAGAGCTTCGTAAAATCTTTTTGCTACAGTTTCTACCATCTCAATCACCTCCTTTTCATCACAGTTACAGCTGTGTGCATGCCGTAACCATGATTATGCTGCGCTGCAATGTTAATATCTTTTTTACACTGCCTCTTCCCTGCTTCACCACGCATCTGTTTTACTATCTCATAAGTTTCAGCTCCAGGTGATGCTCCAAATGCATGCCCTTTTCCGTGCCTTCCTCCAGAGGTAATCATCGGTTTGTCACCATTAAACATTGTCCTGTCTTCCATAAAAGCTTTCCATGACTCCCCTTTATTGAAATACCCTGCAACTTCTGAAACGATTAACTGGTAAATCTGCATGCAATCATGGACATAAAGATAGTCCAAGTCTTTTCCTGTTACTCCAGCCATCTTATATGCGTTCCTGAACGCAGTTTTGTCAATCGCCCAGTCTGTAGGGTCTTTGCCGTACCAAGGATAGTTGCTTGCAGACCAGTCAAATCCTAATATGTCTACTGGTTCCTTGTGGTATTTTTTTGCAATCTCTGCCCTTGTTATGATATAAGCAGAAGCTCCGTCAACAGTATTTAGTGCGCTTAATAATCTTGTAGGGTATGCAAAGAATGGGTTGTTTTTTGATTTCCAGTATTCGAATGTATCCTTGAATTTCTTGGCTTTTGCTGCTTGTTCCAGGCTTGTTGTTACAAATGCTTTTGGGTTTAATGATGAATGTTTTCTCACTGCTTTATGCACGTGATACATTACTTCGTCCATTTTGTCTAAAGAAAGCTTGTATTTTTTGGCATATCCCATTGTTGGAATAGCTCCGTAAGCTGTGGCAATGTCATAGCAATGGTGATAACCGTAAATCTGGTCTACGCCAAAATCTGTCCAGTACCATAAATCTGCAGGGTCTATCGGCTTTCTTTTGATAGGATTGTCATTTGGATAGGATGAGAGTGTTTCCCCTCCGATAACAAGCACTGACTTAAATTTCCCAGAAGCTACTGACATACTTGCAAGGCCAAGGCCAGTGTTAAGAGTTGAGCAGGCAGTTGCAAAATGCAATGCAGGCTTGTTCTGCATGCCTAACCAATCTGCTAGCTGTGTGTGATGACTATACATATGCGATCCATGACTTAACATACTTCCGACATAGAAAGCATCGATATCCTTGCCCTGCATTCCTGCATCGTCCATTGCTTCAAAAGCTGCTTCTGTAATCATCTCATGAAATGTTTTATCCTTCAGCTCTGGTGAGCTTAGGACGCTTCCAAATTTAGTGCAGCCTACTCCTACTATAGAAGCCTTTGGTTTTGAGACCATTAAAAATCACCTCTTTTAATCTTTTATTTTTTTGTAATTATTCTAATAACCCTAAAATTAATAATACTAAAATTAATAGATATAATCTTGTATATCTTATATAAACTTTTCTTTAATTTTATCTTAATTTACTACTATGATTCCTGCTGTGTTACTGCCTTAATACTTATTTTTAACTATATAAATCCTTAAAAATTAATCTTAAGTTCTTTGTCTTATGGGATTAAAAGAGATTATTGCACTGCAATGGTTTAATGTACCTTATATAATAGAAAGCAGAAGGAGAAGGAACAATAATAATAAGTTAAGTATGACTATACCTCATTATTTTGTGCATGATATAAGGTGTATTAATACTGATGTCATGAAAGAGATGGGGATTAAGGCTATTCTCTCTGATCTGGATGCTACTTTAAGGTATCCGTATGCTGATAAGTTTGTGGATGAGTTAAGGGATAAGGTATATGAGTTGAAAGAAGCGGTTAATGATAAGTTCTATATTGTCTCTAATTCAGCAGGTACATTGTGGTATACTGGGGAGGCGAGGGTGCTTGAACAAAAGCTGGATGTGAAAGTGCTTCACCATTTCTGGAAAAAGCCATGGGGTTATGAGTTTGTCAAGACACAGGTTAGTGTAAAACCTGATGAGATACTTGTGATAGGTGATAAGAGGTATACAGATATCCTTTTTGCAAATTATCTTGGGGGATTAAGTTTACTGGTCATGCCGAAGGTTCAGGATATGGGGAAGCGTGAGTTCAGGATGTATGGCCAGGAGAGAAGGGAGCTTGAGGAATTGCTTGATAAAGGGCTTAGAGCTCCAGAGCATAGCAGGTATAATCCTGATTTGGTTACTACGGATTTGCTGCCATCGTATAGCTGATGGTAGAGTTCTCCATAACATTTATATATCTTAAATTCTATTTCTTCTTATATTATATTTAAAAATAAAAAAAGAGGTTTGTAACATGAAAAGATCAGATAAGTTTATTCTATGGTTCAAAGAGCTTTCTATTGATGATGTTCCTTTAGTCGGCGGAAAAAACGCTTCACTCGGCGAGATGTATCGCGAACTTACAAGCAAGGGTGTTAAGATTCCTAACGGTTTTGCTGTAACTGCTACTGCTTACAGATTTTTATTGGATAAGGCAGGTATTGAGAAGAATATCAAGAGTGTCCTGAAAGGTTTAGATACTCACAGCATTAGAAATCTTTCTTCAAGAGGGCATAAGATAAGGGAGATAATAAGGACTGCTGAGTTTCCTGATGAGTTAAGGAAAGAAGTTGTTGAGGCTTATAAAAAGTTGTGCAAGAGGTATGGTCCTAATACTGATGTTGCTGTGAGAAGCAGTGCAACTGCTGAAGATTTACCTACTGCTTCGTTTGCTGGGCAGCAGGAGACTTACTTAAACATAAGAGGGGAACATGCATTGATTGAGGCGTGCAAGAATTGTTTTGCTTCATTGTTCACTAATAGAGCTATCTCTTATAGAGAGGATAAAGGTTTTGATCATTTTAAGGTGGCTTTGAGCATCGGTGTTCAGAAGATGGTAAGAAGTGACAAGGCCACCTCTGGAGTTATGTTTTCAATTGATACTGAGTCAGGTTTTAAGGAAGCTGTTTTCATAACAGCTGCTTATGGCTTAGGTGAGAATGTTGTGCAGGGTGCAGTCAACCCTGATGAATATTATGTCTTTAAACCTACACTTAAGAAAGGGTTTGACCCGATTTTAAGTAAGAAGCTAGGTAGCAAGGCAATTAGGATGATATATGATTTAGGTGGTAATGCTCCAACTAAGAATATCCCTGTGACTGTTGAGGATAGGATGAAGTATGCTTTAAGTGATAAAGAGGTTTTATTGCTAGCGAAATGGGCATGCGTTATTGAGGATCATTATTCCAGGAAAGCCAAAAAGCCTAAACCTATGGATATGGAATGGGCTAAAGACGGTATCACAAATGAATTGTTTATTGTACAGGCAAGACCTGAGACTGTAATGTCTCAAAAGCGAGTAGATGTTCTTGAGGAGTATAAGTTAAGCAGGAGAGGAGAGATTTTGGTTGTGGGAAGTTCAGTTGGCTCTAAGATTGGTGCAGGAAAGGTTAATGTAATCAAGGATGTCTCAGAGATTGAGAGGTTTAGGAAGGGCCAGGTATTAGTGACAGAGATGACTGATCCTGACTGGGAACCGATTATGAAGATTGCTTCAGCAATTGTCACAAACAGAGGTGGAAGGACATGTCATGCTGCTATTGTTTCACGTGAGCTAGGGATCCCTTGTGTTGTTGGTACTGAGAATGCTACTGATATCCTGAAAAGCGGACAAAAGGTCACAGTCAGCTGTGCTGAAGGCGAGGAAGGGTTTGTATATAAGGGATTTTTGAAGTATAAAGTTGAAAAGCATAATATCAAGAATCTTAAACGGCCAAAGACAAAGATGATGATGAATCTTGGAAACCCTGAGCAGGCATTTGCTTTATCGTTTATTCCTAATGATGGGATTGGACTTGCTCGTGAGGAGTTTATTATCAATTCTTATATCAAGATACATCCTCTTGCGCTTTTGAACTTTGGAAGGTTGAAGGATAAGGATGCTAAAAAGAAGATTGCTGATATCACATATGGTTATAAGGATAAGTCTCAGTATTATGTTGATAAGTTAAGCGAGGGTGTAGCTACAATTGCAGCTGCTTTCTATCCTAAAGATGTTATTGTCAGGTTAAGTGATTTTAAGTCGAATGAGTACGCTAACCTGATAGGTGGAAAGGAGTTTGAGCCTGTTGAGCATAATCCAATGATTGGGTTCAGGGGTGCTTCAAGGTTCTATAGTGAGATGTATAAGAAAGCTTTTGGATTAGAGTGTAAAGCGCTTAAGAAAGTACGTGATAAGATGGGGCTTGCTAATGTGAAGCTGATGATTCCTATGTGCAGGACTATTGAAGAAGGTAAGTTAGTCTTGAATGAAATGAAAAGGAATGGACTAGTTAGGGGTAAGAATAAGCTTCAGGTTTATGTGATGTGTGAGATACCCTCAAATGTAATGTTAATGGATGAGTTCTGTAAATACTTTGATGGTTTTAGTATTGGTAGTAATGATCTTACGCAGTTGACTTTGGGTGTTGATCGTGATTCAGAGTTAGTGGCGCATGTTTATGATGAGAGAAACCTGGCAGTTAAGAAGATGGTTGCGCTTGCTATTTCAAAGGCAAAAAGTCATCATAGAAAGATTGGAATCTGCGGTGAAGCAGCAAGTAGGCCAGATTTTGCTAGATTCTTAATAAGACAAGAGATAGATTCGCTTTCAATGGCACCTGATGCACTTCTAAAAATTACATTACAAGTTCTAAAAGATGAACAGAGACTTAAGAGGAAGTAAGCACTGGACACTGGACAATCGTGAGTAGATTATTTAAACTTTAGAATCTTTTTTATTTTTAGCACCATTTTAAAAATCTGGGTGGATTAAAATGGCTCTAAAAATTTCAATATATGACCTTCTAAAGGATAGTAATATTGCTTATGTTAGAGTCAGTAATTTTTTTAAGAATCTGATACGGAAGAAAATTTTAGCAAAGTATTCTTCTCTCATAGAATTTACTAGGCAGCATTTGCAGGTCTCGGATCATACTTTAGTAAATGAACTTAGAATCAATAAGTATGTTAAGCTTAAAAGACTTATGATTATATCTGACATCCTAGGGGTGCCTAGTCATGAAGTATACAATGAAATTTCAGCTTTCTTCGCTAGAGGGTCGTCTACGTCAAATGAGTTGATGCTACCTAGAGAATTGTATATTGATGAACAGTTTGTTGAGTGTTATGCGTTGTATCTTGCAGAAGGTGATAATGGTTCAAATGGAAGAACCATGCCAAGAAAGGTCAGATTGACCAATTCTGATATATTTGTACATAATTTATTCATAATTTGGCTTAGGAAGTATTTCCCTAATAATCCTTTTTATTTTAAAGTGTTAGTGCCACATACCCACCTCTTTACAAAGGAACATTGTTGTTTTCTTAGACGCAATCTCCGTCTTGGAATTGATCAGTTAAAAGTTAAGAAAGTTGTTTGGAAAAGAAAGACAGGTTTTGTGTATAGAACTTGCCTGGACAGCGCCTTGTTGATTGATATCTTGTTAGCAATTGAGGATAATATCAAAAGTTTTTGCAGTAAGGATAAAAGGTTATCAGCTGCATATGTGAGAGGCATGATGATTGGTGAGGGTACGGTTTATAACAATAGAGCTAGATATGTGAGGATTGAGATGAAGAATGAGAAAGAGATTAAATATCTGCATAGATTACTCGTTTCAATGGGTTATCGCTGCAAAACATCAGTGAGGACAAATAGGCCAGGTATGTGGAGTATTTACATCGGAGCAAAACAGCTAAAGAAATTTGCAGAAGAAATCGGTTTTGGAGTACATAGAACGAGACAAAATCTTTTAGTCATGGCTGCTGGAAAGAAGTTACGTGTTAATCAGTATTGTTAGTTTAAGGTTGAAGCAAGAGAAGAAATAATCTTTTAATGTTTTCTTTTATTTGTATTTTCCTTATGCTAAATCTTTAAATTAAATCCTCCCCTTCCAGCTTTTATGGGGAATATTATAGCACTAAGCAGGCTTGAGCAGGAGTTGAAGAAAGTAGAGACTTATTCCTGGGGCGGACTGCAGACCAATATGCTTGATGACCTCACTAAGTTTATTTATGGTTGTAGCAGCTATGATGCTCTTATGAAATTGATTGAGAGAGCTGAAGGTATACATGAGAATTTTCCGAGGCAGTATGCAATAAACAGGTGGTATAATTTCTGGTGTTCAACAGCTGCAGAGGCTTTATTGGGAAAAAGTGATAAGGTTGAGCTTGAGAAAGAGGTGAAGCATAAGACTATTGACTTTTTCATTGAGCAGCTTAACTTTGACCTTAAAGTTACAGTACTTCCTAAGGTTTTGCAGAACGGGTTTAATAATGGTTTTGCTGCATTCAAGCATTTTTATGATAAGCCGCAAGAATTGATTTATTGGTTCTATGAGAATCAGAGTATAGAGAGAAGGTTTCATGAGCATAATCGGTTGTTCTTGGTTTGTGCAGACCTTGTTAATCCAGAAGAGAGCTGGAAACTGAAGAGAGAGTTGAGGAAGCTGAGAAATCTTCTAGAATTCTATGCTGCTAAGGTTAATGTGAACAAGGTTCCTGTGTTTGAGATTAATGATGGTGAAGCAAGGTCGGATGTTCTCTTTTTTTTGAAAGGTAAGGAGAGATTTAGAGGGTATATATCTAAGTTTCATGATATAATTTATCATTCAATCTGGCTTTAGGATGGTTCTAGAAAGCGTAGACTTGTCACTTCTGACTTAATGAAGCGGCCGTCTTCTTGGAATCTTGTGTTTTCTCTTATGAAAAATCTTGGCTGGTTAAGAAGTTCTACCACATCATCAAAGTCAGGGAAACGTTCAAGGTTTTTAATGTCATTTATGTTTATCCAAAAGTTTTCAGACTTGTGAGTACTTTTTTTTAATTCTCCGCGAGGGTTTGTTGCAAGTACAAAATGGAAAAAGTGATGGAAAGCCAGTTCATTGTTGTTGAAGGTCTTTGTCATCCCTATGCCCTTGAACTCAAAGTCAGCCTCTAAACCAGCCTCTTCCATAAGGTCGCGCCTAGCGCATTCAATAACATTAAAGCCGAAGTTGATCTTACCAGATATAAATCCGTGATAGCCATAGAACGGTTCTTTTAACCTTTTCTGTGCAAGTATCTTATCATCGTCCTTTACAACAACCACAACAGTTGGAGTTGGGAGTGCTGCTCTATCACCTGAATCGCCTTCAATGAATGCAGTTAGCTTCTGGCCTTTTGTTGTCAGCTTGTAAATCTCTTCACCCTTTTCAATAAGACCTTCGTGTTCAAGTTTCTTAAGGTGATACGAAAAGGTATTGCTTTCGATATCCTTATCCCAAAGGTCTGAGAAGCGTGCTTCAGGCTGATGAATCAGCTTAAGTATTATCTTTTTCCTTATGTCTTGGTTCATATTTCCCTTGAAAGATGTACTTTTATTTAAATCATAATCTCAAATTAATTTGAGTTAATCTTCTGTTGGTGAAGAATATATAACATCAAAAATATATATCGAAGTTACACAAAACTATAAAAGCAAGTTTGTTGTTACTTTGAGCATGATTCTTAAGTCTATTAAACTCCAGAACATTAGAAGTTATCTTAGTGAGATGATTGAGTTTCCTGCAGGGTCTGTGTTGTTGAGCGGTGATATTGGTTCTGGGAAGTCAACAATACTTCTTGCTATTGAGTTTGCATTGTTCGGTGTAAGGAGAGGGCAGTTGAGTGGGGATGCATTGTTGAGGAATGGTAAGAATGAAGGAAGTGTTGAGCTTGAATTTTCTATAAATAACAAGAACGTGATAATAAAGAGGTCACTGAAAAGGCAGAAAGGAGAAATCAAGCAGGTAGCTGGCTACCTTATTGTGGATGGGATTAAGACAGATGCAACTGCTGTTGAACTGAAGGCAAAGGTGCTTGAACTTTTAGGTTATCCAATGTCAGAGCTTTCAAAGAGTAAGGATTTTATCTATAGATATACTGTCTATACTCCGCAGGAGCAGATGAAACAGATTTTACTAGAAGCTGCTGAGCTTAGGCTTAATACTCTTAGGAAGGTTTTTAATATTGATAAGTATAAGCTGGTTAGAGAGAATTCTGTTTTTGTAATTAAGTCAATCAAGGATAGGATTAACCTTTTTAAGGGTACTATTTCTGATTTTGAGGAGAAGAAGTTGCAGAAATCTGAGAAGGAGAAGGATATTAACAGGGTTGAGGCAGAACTTGCAAGGATCATGCCAGAGCTTGATAAAGTTGTTGAGGAGCTTAAAATGAAGTCAAAAGAGCTTGAGGATTTTGAGCTGAAGGTTAAAGAGTTGTTACAGTTAAAGCATGAACTTGAGATCAAGAATGCTAAACTTATGGAGATTGTTAAGAGAAGGAAGCGTAATTCTGATGACATCGATGAACTTGAGATACAGATAGCAAAGCACAGGAAGGAGATTGAGGGGTTTAAGCTTCCAGAGAAGCCTGATAATGAAAAAGAATTGTTTGAAAAAGAGATTGAAGCTCTTGAAAAAGAGTTATTGACAATGACTGAAAGCAAGACAAAGGTTGAGCAGGAGGTTCTGTTCCTGCAGGAACAGCTGAAGATTTCTAGAAAAGAGATTGAATTAAAGACATTGAAGCTGCGTGACCTTAAAGTCAAGAAGGCCGAGCTTGAAGATATTGAAAAACAGATAGCTGAAAAAAAGAGCGTTAACAGGAGAATGATTGAGCTTGATGTTGAGATTAAGGACCTGTTACGTGTAATAAGTGAGTCTGAGGTACTGAAGAAGAGAGCAGAAGAGCTTAAGTCAAGCATAAAGAGACTTGAGAATTGTCCTACTTGCCTCCAGTCAGTATCTGACGAGCATAAACGTTCAATAATTAAGAAGGAGGAAGATAACATTGCGGGGTTTGATGAGATGCTCAAGAGTTATTATGTTCAGAAAAAGGAACTTGAGAAAGAGCTTAGCAGTCTAAGGGATAAGTTTGAGGACATATTGCATAAGGAGCGTGTAAGGGAGAAGCTGAGGTCTGAGATATCCAGTTTGAATGAGATGAATAAGGAGGTTGTAGACCTACAGAAAAGGTATTCTGAAGTTTCATTGAAAAAGATGAAGCTTGATTATGACTTAGACAATTTCAGTGATGAGAAGTTAGATGAACTTAAATCTGGGCTTGAGGTGAAGCGTAAGTTATTGAAACGGTTTACAGAGTATGAATCAAAACGTTTAGAGTTGACTAATCTTGAGAATCTGCTTAATGAAAAGGTAAAGAGGTATGATGTTTTTGCAAAAGAACAGTCAAGTCTTAAGGAGCAGATTGCCCTGATAAATACTGATAAAATTGAGATATCAAATAAGATAAATGAGTTGGAAGGTGTTGAGGATAAACTCAAGGTGTTGAAGGAAGAGAATTCGCAAATCGTTGACAGACAGAAGCAGCTTGAACTGAACAAAGCTGGTCTTAAGAGTGAACTTGAGACGCATAAGAGGTTTATGCAGTTAATTGATGACGAGCTTAAGAAGAAGCAAGACACTAAGAAACAGCTTCAGGAGTTAAAGGTTACACTTAATTGGCTTGAGGATCACTTTATTAGTCTGATGACTGTGATAGAGAAGCATGTGATGTCAACTGTGTATATTGAGTTTAATGAACTGTTGCAGAAGTGGTTTGGGATGCTTATGCAGGATGAGTCGATAAGCATAAGGCTTGATGAGGATTTTTCTCCAGTGATAGAGCAGGATGGGTATGAAGTTTCTATTGAAAACCTTTCAGGGGGTGAGAAAACTTCAGCTTCATTGGCTTATAGATTGGCGCTGAACAAAGTCATCAATGACATCCAGGGTGATATCGAGACTAAAGACCTTATAATACTTGATGAGCCTACTGATGGTTTCAGTTCCAGCCAGCTTGATAATGTGCGTGATGTGCTTGAAGAGCTTAATGTTAAGCAAGTGATAATTGTTTCACATGAAAGCAAGATAGAGAGCTTTGTAGAGAATATAATAAGAATAAACAAAAATGAGCATGTTAGTAGTGTAATCACTTAGCTTCTTGCTCTGCTATTCTTGCTGCAATCTTTGCAACCCATAAAGTGAGCAGCACAGCAACAATTGTTATGATAACTGCGTATACCCATGGCCCGTATTCCTGCAGGCTTGAATCAGTGAATGCGCCTTTAACAGCTTCGTTCCATGCAAGAGCTGCGACCAACCCAAAAGCTGAAGTTATCAAAGCAGCAAATTTATCTACGAATTGTTTTTTTGAAGGGATGCCTTCATCCACTAGATTCTTGATTTTTCTTATTCTTCTTGGTGTCATTTTACATTATTGATGCTATTTGCGTATATAAATATGTTTTCTTTTTGTTTTGTATGGTTATATGTTGGTTTGATTCTTTTCAATATGGAAATTTGAAATAAAAACATTTATATATCACCTATACTAAAATGTATACTGATTTATACTTGTGAGGGTGAAGAAAAAAATGAAAAGGGGCATACTCATATTTATTATAATAATATTAGCTGTTTCTCTAGCTGGTGCAGTTGACTTTAATGTAAATCATGACGCGATCCATAGTAAAGTTCTGTTAGGAGAAGAGGCTCTGTTTAACTTGACTATTGAGAATACAAAAACTATTGATGACACTTTCAGGTTTTCTATTGATAATGCAAGATGGAATATGTTTACAGACCCTACTTATGTGAAGAATACAGGATTAGATGTAGCACGTGAGGGTTTTGGTTCTGTTTTACTTTCTTTGAAGCCGAGAGAGAATGTTCTTGGTGGAAGGAACATTATTACTTTAGTGATCGATTCTGAGAGGACTTCACAGTCCATGACGCATGAGCTTGAAATTACTGTTAATAAAGAAGGTTCAATGGGTTATGTGGCTGATGTGTTTGCTGATGTGTTGATTGATGAGGTAGTTGATCCTAGGGAGGATTTAATTGTTAAGGTTAATCTTAAAAACAGGAATCCAAGAGATATTGATGATTTATTGATTAAGCTAAGTTCTCAGACATTTACTAAGGAAGTGCATACTACTCTCGGTCCGAATGAAGAAAAGATTGAGGTTGTTAGGATTATGCTTGATCCTTTGACAAGGCCTGTTGATGATATGCTTGTTTCAGTTTTACAGGTTAATGATACTGTGTTTACACCTACAAAGAAGAGTTTTAAGGTGCTTGATTACACTGGTGAGTTTCTTGCACAGGTACAGGAGACTAAAGAGTTTCTTAAGACTACGAGGCATATTACTTTTACCAATACTGGGAATAATAGGGTTTCACAGTTTGCAAAGCTTGAGACTACATTGATACAGTCAGTGTTTTCTTCGACTGAGCCAAAGCATACCGCTGTGATTAAGAGTGATGGTATGAGGTATCTTGCATGGGACACTGAGCTTGAGCCTGAAGAGAGCCTTGAAGTTACAGTTGTACTTAACTATAGATGGTTCTATGGTTTATTGCTAGTAGTGGTGCTTGTTGTCTTGTATATGTACCTTACAAAAAGTCCTGTGATGATAAAGAAGACAGCTTCGCATGTTGTAAGAGGCGAGGGTGGGATCTCTGAGATGAAGGTTTCTCTTAACATAAAGAACAGAACAGGAAAAAACCTTGAAAAACTGGAAGTTAGGGATATTGTTCCGAATATTGCTGATTTGCTGAAAGAGTTTGGTGTTGGTACTTTAGCTCCTGATAGGACCTTCAGGAATGCAAAGGGTAACACTGTCCTGAGATGGAATTTCACTGACCTTGATCCGCATGAGGAGAGGATAATCACTTATAAGATAAAGTCAAGGCTGAGCATTGTTGGTGACTTTGAGCTGCCTGTTGCAATAATCAAGTTCAAGGATAAGAAAGGAAATGATGTTGTTGTCAAGTCTAACAGGCTTTCAATAAGCAGCACTGTTGCAGCTGAGGAATAAATCTTATTTTATTTCTTCTGATCTTCTGAAAGCTACTTTGCTTAGCCTGATGAAGTGTTCCTGTTCAGTTTGTTGATGTCTGTACTGGAAGAATTCTCCTACAAGCTTTTCTGTACGTTTCTCTGAGACTTCGTCTGCTAAGTGTACAGTCTCATGCGCTAATACGTATGTAAGTGCTTCGCTTAATGTAAGGTGATTATGTCTTGCAAAGTCGTATACTAACTCGTCAAAGTTTATGTTTATAGAGAGTACAGCTTTGAAACCTGAGCGGATTACAGCTGCGATTGCGTTCTTGTCAAGCTTCATCCTTGTAAAACCTTGTAGGTCGAGGAAATTCCTGCCTTTGTCTTTTAGGAACTTTAAAAGGTGCTTTCCTTCTTTTTTTAGAAAGTCCTTGTAGATATCTTTTACTTTTCCTGATTCTAAAGATTTTAATAAAGGAGAGTATCTTAGGAATAGTTCAAATGCCGAGTCTTTTAAGATTATGACGTCTGTCTGCTCAGGTCTTCTTTGCTCTGTAATGTAGTCTTGTTTTATATTTTGATATGAAGGTCTTTCAGTGAATGAGTTGTTCATATATTCTGATTCAGGTGTTATTTTACTTATAGTGTTATATATAGAGCTTTCTAGGCTAGAATATGTTCTTAGTCCTGAAGTGTTTGAGTAGTACATAAGAAAAAGGAAATAAAAAGAAATTTAAAAAGTTTATTCAATCTTGTAGCAAAGCATTGCTAGACGTTCTTTTGAAGTCTGACCCATTGCGATGCTCATGACAATTGCTCCCTTGTTCTTCTTAAGCTTGTCGTCATCAATTGGACCTTTCAGTTTAATCTCGTCTGTAAGGTAAGCTTTCAGTTCTTTCTCGTCAACTCCTTTAGCGTCTTTCTGTGCTTGTCTTGTCATGTAGAAGTGACCGAACTCTCCTAACTTATCAAGATTCTTCACAGCTTTTCCTGCAGCTTCTTGAAAAGCCATTGGATTTGCTTTAACTGTTCCAGCCACATGATCTGGAAGTTCGCCAAAGTATCTTGAACTGAAGAACTCTTTTTCGTCGTTGTCTGCTATGTTCATGAATTTACCCATTTCAGTGTTTGAAGCATCATAAAGTTTTTCTACAGCTTCATCAACTGCTTTTCCGTACTTCTTTTCATCCTGGACAAAAGGTCTTAGTTTGCTAGTATCTTCAAGTGTTGCACCAGAAGCCTCAAAAATCTGGTGTGAAAGAGCTGCAGCTTTTGCTGCTGTCATGTCAAACTGCCCCTCTGTAAGAGCTTTTTGGATCTTTTCAACCAAATCAGCTACTTTGTTTTTTTTAGGTGTTGCCATTATTTTACCTCCATACGTATGGTTTATTATTGTAATACCTATAGTTAGTTACTAACTAGTATATAAATCTTTCGGTTTGTTGCTCCTAATGAGTAGTAATTTACGGAGAATATCTATAAATTCCTATTAATATGACCAAAATGTCACAATTGACTGCATAATCTTTATATACTTTAGAGTATATAAATAGTATATAAAACATAAAAGGTGACATATACCATGGCAAAGAAAAAATCAAAGTCTACAAAAAAGTCAAATAAACAGAATAATGAAAATAATGATATGCCTTCTGATTTTGATAAATTACCAAAAGATGTGCAGGATAAGTTAAAGAAGATTAAGACAAAACTGGATAACTTCCAGAAGCAGGTTGTTGAGAAGTTTGGGAAGTATATAAACGGAATTGCTCTTCTGCCTCCTGAGAAGCCAAGAGAGGGTGAAGAGGTTGATAAGGATAAGATAAATGTTTTAGTTCTTGTCGATGACACAGACAGTAAAAAGATGTCCAAGCAGGAGCTTAAGGATAAGCTTGGCACAATAATTGCAAGCATTGCAAATGATATTGATAAGAACATTGCGCCGCAGACAATTCTTTTAACAGAACTTTGGCAGGCTTGTTATGATGGGAAGTATGATCTTCTGCAGTTAATAGCGTTGGCAGCTCCAGTGTTTGACACAGGTATGTTGTCAGCTATCAAAATCGCGGAAGTACATAAGTCAATGGTGCTTAAAAAGTTTGAGAAGTATATTGTGAGTTATGTTTTAGCTGGTTCTCTTACACAGGGAAAGGCTACAAAGACGTCTGATATTGATGTATGGATTGTGATTGATGATACTGATGTCAAGAAAATGACAAGGGCTGAGCTCAAGGATAAGCTTCGCGCAATCATAATCGGTATGGGTATTGAGGCTGGCCAGATGACTGGTATACAGAACAAGCTTAATGTCCAAGTATGGATACTGACAGAGTTCTGGGATGGTCTTAGGGAAGCAAACCCAGTGTTCTTTACTAGTTTAAGGCATGGAGTCCCTTTCTATGATAGGGGAGTGTTCATGCCATGGAAGCAACTCCTGAAAATGGGTCGCCTTAAGCCTTCAATGGAAGCGATTGACATGTATATGAGCTCTGGTGAACAGATGCTGCAGAGAGTTAAGTGGAAGATTAAGGATATTGGGATGGAGGATACTTATCTTGCGATACTTACTCCGTCACAGGCAGCTCTGATGATGTTCGGGATTCCGCCTTCAACACCAAGGGATACTCCTGAACTTATGAGGGACATTTTTGTCAAGAAAGAAAAGCTTCTTGAAGAGAAGTATGTAAAGATTCTTGAAAGAAATATCAAGATAAGGAAGGACCTTGAGCATGGCACTAAAAAGGATCTGACAGGAAAGGAAATAGATACCTTGCTTAAGGATGCAGAGGATTACCTTAAAAGAATTCATAAGTTGTTTGAGGAGATACAGAAGAAAAAGGAAGTTGAGTCAATGCTTGATGTGCATGATACAATTGTAACAATATCAAGGGATGTACTGAGATTAGAAGGAGTTGAGAAAGTTTCAGAGAAAGAGCTTACAGATATCTTTAAGGAGAAGATGGTTGACACTGGAAAGATTCCTGAGCAATTCTTTAGGTCATTGAAGTCAATAATCAAGGCAAAGAATGCTTATGAACAAGGTAAGCTTGTAAGGCAAGAGGTTGAAAAGGTTAAGCAGGACTCTGGTGACTTTGTCAAGTTTATGGTTGAGTACATGCAAAGAAAGAGAGCAAGAGAGCTTGAGCGGTCAAAGATTAAGGTTAAGTATGGAGAAACATATGGTGAGGTTGTTCTTTTAGGAGAGCAGGCCTTTATCATACATGATATTGATGAAGATACTAAAAGGATATCAAAGGCTAAAATCGATCCAGAGGGTGGCTTGGATACTGTAAAGGATAGTGACCTTGAAGAGCTTGAGAGTGCTCTGGCAAATGTGCAGATACCTGGAAGGGTCTTTATCAAGAGAAAGATGTTTGAAGACCTTAAGAAGATATTTGGCAAGGATGTTGAAGTCTTAGTATCCTAAAAACACAACTTTTATATATTCTTTTTTTATAAACTTGTATTAGTATGGGTTATACAATTCCTGTTATCACAAGTCAGAACATGCCTATTATTAGGTTTAAGGGTATTTTTGATTTTGATGGGCTCTATAAATTAATGGTGAAATGGTTCCAGGACAGACTGTATATCTTCCAGGAGCCGACTTATAAGGATAAGGCAGGTTCTGACGGAAGAGAGGTTGAGATATCTTGGGAGTCTGAGAAAAAGATAAGTGATTTTTATGAGTATCACATAACTGTTGATTTTCATCTATGGGACATGCAGCCTGTTGAGGTTATACTTGAAGGCGAGAAAAGGATACTTACAAAGGCTAGGATGGAGATTGTAATAAAGAGTTATGTTGTTGCTGATTACCAAAACAGGTGGGAGCGGACAGCTTTTACCTCTGCTTTATTGAACTTTTATTTTAGTTATATTGTTGGAAGAAGGATGGGTGCTACAATATGGGACCCTTTATATTATAGGTCCTATAAACTGCATACATTGATAAAGGATTTCCTTAAACTTGAATCAAGAGGTTCAGCGTATTAACTGAGGTGTAAAATGAGCGAGAAAAAATTAGTTGTTGACCAATTAACATTTTCGTATTCAGGATTGTTTGATATACATGAACTTTATAGCCTTATTGATAGTTTCCTTAAAGAGAAAGGTTATGACAAATATGAGAAAAAGAATATCAGCCAGGTAACACCTTCAGGCAAACACATGGAGCTTGAGCTGCGGCCTTGGAAGATGATATCTGATTATGTTAAGCTTTGGATGAAGATTACAGTATTCATGACCAATGTCAAGGATGTTGAGATTGAGAAAGAGGGTGTAAAGGTTAAGCTTAACCAGGGAAATATCCAGATAGTTTTTGACGGTTATATTGAGACTGATTATGAAAACAGGTGGGCTAATAATATGATCTTTGTCTTCTTCAGGACACTGGTTGATAAGTATGTAATCAAGAGTTATCTTAGGTCATTCGAGGGTGAAGTTACTGAAGATATCCATCAGCTTTTCACAGAAGTTAAGTCTTTCCTGAACCTTTATAGATATTAGACAGGATTATCTTGTATGTCTGTTCCAGTACTTCAGGCGGAGCTATCTGTTTTTCTGACCTGCCTAAAAACCACATGAATAATGAATCGTCTTTATCTCTTGGTACAAGGTGCATGTGGTAGTGGAAGACTGACTGTTGCGCTTCTATTCCTGAGGCGTTGACTGTGTTGCATGCTGGCTTATTGAAGATTTTTTTGTATTGTATTGCAAGGTCCTTTGTTACTGCTATTATCCTTTCTAAAGTGTTAGTTGGTATGTCGTAGATGTCCTTGTAATGTTTCTTTGGGATGATTAATGTGTGGCCTTCAGCTGCAGGTGCCCTGTCTAAGAAAGCAATGACCAATTCATCTTGGTAGACCAAATGGTGTGATAGTTCTTCTCTTGCAATCTTGCAGAAAACACAGTCTTCCATTATTGATTGTTTTGTTACTTTTGTTTAAATGTATTTATGTGCTTTAGAAAATAAAAAACTTTTTAAATAGCTTATTAATCTTGTTTGATTATGCGAGGGTTGCAGAGTCTGGTCAATCGAAATTCGGAGACTTTCGAAGCGTCGTAAAACTTCCGTTTTCCGACCAAATGCGCAGGACTTAAGTGTAAAGGACACTCAGTCTGTAAACTGAGATATCCTGTCCCTTAGTGGGTCCGGGGGTTCAAATACCTTTCAGGTGATTTCAAACCTGAAGGTTCGAAAGTCCCCTCCCTCGCATACTTAAATAAGGTCCTGGGATTAAAATGGAGGGACCTTATTTTTCTATTTTTCACTGGACACTGGACAAGTCTGGACAAATATTATATGTTTGAGTATCACTTGAAATCATGGTGGTAATTGGTAATTCAAAATGATACAAATTTCAGACATTTCCTTAGAACTGTGTGAGTTCATTGGTGCTTTGATTGGAGATGGTTATATTGGCCATTATAATAAAAGCTATTTTGTAAAGGTAATTGGGGATCAGACACTAGATGAAGAATACTTGTGTAGTCATATACCAAGACTGGTTCGGATTTGTTTTCCTAATTTAAGGCCTAAATTATTTTACAGAACAGATGAAAATACCTTAGTTTTATCATATTACTCAAAGAAGCTAGTGTTTTTTTTATTGAATATAGTCAAATTTCCTGTGGGAAAAAAGTCAGATACCATTGCAATGCCACAAATTATTTTAGATGCTGATAAAAAATTCATATTTGCCACAATTCGGGGGATATTTGATACTGATGGGTGTATATTCTTTGATAAGAGGAAGGTTTATAGAAAGCCATATCCAAGGATAACTCTTCAAACAAATAGTAAACCCTTGTATATTCAATTGAAAAATATATTAAGTGAATATTTTTCTCTTTACACTCAAGAATCTAAGCATAAAGCTACAGGAAAGGATAAATTTTATATAGAGGTTTATGGTCACAAGCAATTAAAAAGGTGGATGAGTCTTATAGGCTTTTCCAATATAAGGCATTTAAATAAGATAAATGCCTCCGTAGCATAGTAGCTAGCTTAGGCCTACAAATTGCGCAAGATTCTTAAGAATCCGCAAAGCCTTGGTAACTTCGAGCTTTGCTTGAAGGCTTAGGACGAAGTCCAAAGAGGCTGAGGTCGCGGGTGCAACTCCCGCCGGAGGCTTTATAAATTCTATAACCATTCAAGCTAATCAGGGGATGGTATTTTGAAGATTATAGGTAATAGAAAGGATGATTTACTTGAGGACGCGCTTAGTGATCCGTTTTTTAGTAATATTGGGAATAAAGGTGTAGATAATAAGTTACCTAGGTCTGTTAATGACAATTCTTCTCTTCTTCCTAAGCGTTATCATGGCTTAGAGATTGAGCCAGGTTACTCTTCTCGGACAATGACCTGGGACAGTAGCTTGAGAAGACTGAGAGAGCTAGGAATGAATCATATGTGTCCTATGGTTTACATGGACTTGTGTATTGATAGTTGTAATAAAACTCTAGACCCTGAGTTGGATAAGATTGTGCAAGATATCCATAAGAGTGGTAGACTGTGGTTAAATCCTGTATGGGAAAGGAAAGGTGATAGATTATTTTGGTACTTTTTTGCGCAGGGTATTGAATGGGATTCTGAAAAATGTACTTATGACTTTAGTAATTTAAGTTGTGCTGATCATGAAGAGTATAATGTCACTGGAATCCCTTCCAGAACATGTGTCCCTTTATGTGACTTTCCAGAAAATTTTATCAAAGAACTTACAGGCAGGAAGTATGATGAACTTCCTGAATTAATGAAAGAGGGATATTATCAGGTCAAGGTAATGTTGCCTCCTGATGGAGTTGCATCGCCTTTGGGTGTTGGGCATGCTCATGAAATGTTCACTTTCAAGGGTTACGGAATTTGTAATGCATGTTCAAGAGGTGTGAAGCATGTCAAGTAAGCTGAGCATTAAAGGTAATAGAAAAGATGATCTGCTAGAAGATGCTTTGAGTGATAGTTTTTTTGAGTTTAAGGAGAAAAAACCTGAAGAGGCTAAGAAGCGCAAATCTGAAGATAATGTAGTTAAGCCTGAAGCTAAGAAGGATAAGGATTTAGAAGAAAAGGTGGCTTACAGGAATCACATAGTATGTGACCAGGGAAACGGTGGTTCGTACTGCAGTAACTGCCAGTATTTCTTAGGTTCTGACCCTTCAATTGGTTATGATAGATGCCCTAATTGTAATTATAAACTAAAGGAGGGAAGTTTAAGTTATGCTTAGTATAGGGTTTAATACAGAAACTTTTATATACATATAACCTCTAATTTCATATTAAAATGGAATATGAAACAAAATCCATAATAGTTGATAGAAAGAAAGATAAGGAGCATCCTGATAAGGAACTGCCTTATAATGTAGAGGTAAAGCTGTTCGGGATGAATAATCCGCATCTTACAGATGAGGTTCCTACAGAGTCTTTAGAGTTTGAGAACATACACAGGGTTATAATGAAAGGTTTTGAGGTTAACTTCCTTCCAAGAGGTGCTGATCTCATTATGAATGACCTGACAAAGATTAAAGTTGAGTCAGATGGTAAAGGCCATCTTTATATTGAGAATATTGGGTCTGTGGTCTAGTGGTATGACGTCCGCCTGACTCGCGGGAGGTCTCCGGTTCGAAACAACTGTTTAGAAGCATTGACGAAAGTCCGGGCAGACCCATTTTATTAAATTATTAGAAAAAAAAGAAGGTGATTGTGATAGCGGATTTAAAGCAGCAGAAATTTTATTTTGTAATTGCGTTATTGCTCATTCTGGGTTATGTCTCATGGTTACTTGTCAAACCTTTTCTGAGCGCTGTTTTGCTTAGCTTTGTAATTGCATTCATATTTTATCCTCTTCATAAAAAACTTAACAAGAAGCTGCAGAATAAAAAACTCTCAGCTATGTTGATTGCTATATTCATCATATTGTTGGTGCTGGTGCCGACTTTTTTTATTGCAAAGCTTCTTACACAGGAACTTTTTGTGACTTATCTGTTAACAAGGCAGAAGTTTACTGCTGGTTATCTATCAACCACATGCACTGATGAGTCTAATGTGTTCTGTAACATTGCTACTGGTTTTAAGGAGATTATTGCTAACCCTGAGACAAGGTATTACATTGACCAGGCGCTTGAGAAGGTAAAGGATTTTGCAGCCAAGTCTGCATCAGATCTTATTGTTTCAATTCCATTATTCCTGCTTAATGCTTTTGTAACTTTCTTTGTAGTTTATTTTATCCTAAGGGATGCAAAGCCTTTCAGGAGATGGATTACAAAGTTCCTGCCTTTCAGCAAACCTCAGAAAAGGTTGCTTGTTACAAGGTTTAAGGAGGTTTCTTATGCAGTTATCTATGGTACTTTGTTGACTGCACTCATACAGGGAGTGTTTGCTATAGTAGGTTATGCAATCTTTGATGTCCCAAGTCCGTTCCTTTGGGGTGTTGTAACCGGTTTTGCTGCACTTCTTCCGTTGGTTGGTACTCCTATTGTCTGGGTGCCTATTGCATTAGTGAAAATAGTAACAGGTTATGTCCAGGGTGATGGTACAATGATTGGGATGGGTATAGGTCTTTTGGTCTATGGTACATTAGTGATTGCGCTTGTTGATAATCTTGTTAAACCAAAAATAATCGGTGACAGGGCAGGGGTTCATCCTGTGATTGTTCTTTTAGGTGTCTTAGGCGGAGTTAGTCTGCTTGGTTTTGTTGGGTTGTTAGTAGGACCTTTGATACTTGCATTGTTTATCACTTTGATAAGGATTTATGAAACAGGTAAATAGAAATGAAACTTAAAGTCAAGGATATGGATATAGCTACAGGTGGAATCCTTGTTGCTTTACTCAACAGGCAGGATGCAGATGAGCTTGACCTTCATCATGGTGACAGGGTTAAGGTTATCAAGGGTAAGAAACGGATAACTGCAATTGTTGACATTGCTGAGACTAAGAAAGCTACACCTCCTGGAAAGATAGGGATATTTGAGGAGCTTCTTGATAAGTTGGGTGTAAAGAATAATGATACTGTTGATGTTTGGATTGAGCCTAAGCCTAAGTCTGTCTCATTGATTAAGAAGAAGTTAGATGCTAAAGAGCTTAGCTATGATGAAACTTTTGAGATAGTCAGAGCGATCTCTGAGAATGAGTTGACTGATATTGAGACTACTTATTTTATTGCTGCGACCTATATGCATGGTTTGACATTAGATGAAACTGTTTATCTTACAAAGGCAATGATCGAGACTGGTGATGTGTTGAAGTTTGGAAAGAAACGTGTGTTTGATAAACATTGTATTGGTGGTGTGCCTGGGAATAGGACGACTATGGTTGTTGTGCCTATAATTGCTGCAGCTGGGTTGACAATGCCAAAGACGTCTTCAAGGGCGATTACCAGTCCGGCTGGGACTGCTGACACTGTTGAGGTTCTTGCAGATGTTAGTTTAAGTTTTGAGAAGATAAAAACAGTTGTAAAGAAAACTAATGGGTGCATTGTATGGGGAGGAGCGATTAACCTTGCGCCTGCTGATGACAGGATAATAACAGTTGAGCATCCTCTTAGCATTGACGCTGAGGGTAACCTGATTGCTTCGATACTAGCTAAAAAAGGAAGCGTGTCAGCTACTGATGTGTTGATTGATATCCCTGTGGGGAAGAGTGCTAAAATAAGTTCTTTGAGAAAAGCAGTAAGGTTGCAGAGGTTGTTTGAGAAGATTGGTCGGAAATTAGGTATGAAAGTCAGGTGTGAGATAACTGACGGTTCGCAGCCAATTGGAAATGGAATCGGTCCTGCACTAGAGGCTCGTGATGTGTTATTGTTGTTGAAGCATGATAAAGATGCTCCTTCTGATTTATACGAGAAAGCTACTGATATGGCTGGGTTGATACTTGAGATGGCTGGGAAGGCATCTAAAGGTGAAGGTCAGGAGGTTGCTAAAGAGATTGTTCGGAGTAAGAAGGCCTATAAGAAGTTTGTTGAGATCTTAAGAGCGCAGGGTAAGGTCAAGACTGTTAATCCTGAGGATGTTGTCTTAGGTGAGTATGTTCATGATGTTAAAGCTGTGAGGAGTGGTAAGGTTAAAGAGATTGATAACAAGGCAGTTGCCAAGATATGCAAAGCAGCTGGATGTCCTAAGGATAAAGGTGCAGGTATTTATCTCTATAAACATGTAGGGGATAATGTGGAGAAAGGTGAGAAGTTATTTACTATTTATTCTGAGAATAAGTTTAAGCTTAGGCATGCTCTTGAGTTGTTGAAAGAGATTGATGGGTTTGTAATAGCATAAGATTTATAAATGAACTGCTTGTTTCTTACATTTATGCCAGCGTGGCACAACCTGGTACTGCGCGGATTCTGATTGATTACAGTCAGAAGCGTAAGCCTTGAGTGTTCAATCACTTTGGAGTCAGGTTAGCCCGTTTCCTTCGGGATATCCCGGTTCGAATCCGGGCGCTGGCGT
>JAHWHG010000009.1 GCA_019323515.1 Candidatus Woesearchaeota archaeon | reverse complement strand
GCAGAAGCATCCAAGGGTGGGGGTGTTCACCCATCAAAAGGGATCGTGAGCTGGGTTCAGAACGCTGTGAGGCAGTTTGTTTGATATCTACTGGAGATGTTGATGTCTGAAAGGAAGGATCCTCTAGTACGAGAGGAACGAGGTGTTCGACGCCTCTGGTCTACCGGTTATCTGACAAGGTATGCCGGGCAGCTACGCGTTAAGGGATAAGAGCTGAAAGCATCTAAGCTCGAAACCCTCCTTGAAAATAGACATCTTAGGACTCCTGTAAAACACAGGTTTAATGGGACTGGTGTGTAAGTACGAAGCTTCGGCGACGTATTCAGCATGCAGTTTCCAACCGTCCGTCATCCAAATTAAATCTCACCAATCCTATGCGCGGTTTATCATTTTTTTTTATTTTTAGAATTCTTTAAATGAAAATCATGAGTAATAGTGGTAACTATATCTTTACTCTTTTTTTAACTAGAATTAGTTTATATTATCTTCTTCCTGTTTAATCCCCAGGTGTCTGATCTCATTAATCTCATCCTTCAACTCCTCAAACGCCCTGCTAGCTCTTGGGAAAGCCTCTTCAAATTTCATATTCTTTCTTTCATATTCTGATATAACCTTCTGTCGGTCAATCCTATTAAGCCCCTCTTCCATAGAATCAGCCAAGCCCCCTAATCTCTCTACAAGATCCTCTACCTCTTCCCCAAGAATCTTCTCAAACCTCTCCTGAATCCTTTTACCAGCAGCCTCAACTCTCTTTTTAAGCTTTTCAAGGTTCTCTGCAATCTGTTCTGAAGCTTTACCCTCAGCGACATACTTTAAGATATCCATCGCAAAAATAAGATAGGAATTCTTTATATCTTCTTTCTCAAGGTTAGCCCTATCTATCAAAGGAAATATAATCTTATACCCCCCGCAATTTTTTATCACATGACAATTTATCTTGTCTGTAATCTCTTCTTGCTCTTGGTAGATATATGTCTCCTTCTTGCATACCTCACGAACCTTATTCCCCAGATCATCACACTCAAAACTATAACCCATGTCTTCTAGTTCAAGCTTAGAAATCTTATACCGACTCTCTGGTACTATGTGCAATCCGTCTTTGAACATCAAGTGATACTTCATATTATTCAGAAACCCAGCGTTATTTATAAAGATTACATTACTATATTATCATACAACAATAACATTATACTACTATAACATCAATCACATTCGGCGTGTACATTATCTTCTGTACAAGTTCTTCAAGGTTAGCACTCCTTGCAACCTCAACAACCATTGTGATTACTATATGTTCTCTCTTGGCTTTGCTGTTAATCGAAGAAATATTGACCCTGTAATCAGCAATCTTGTTAAGTATATCCGCAAGTATCCCTACCCTGTCCTGTACAACAATTGTAAGCTTTTTTTTCTTTGTCCTCTCACTCTTCTTCCATTTAACAGCAACTCTCTTGCTTTGATCCATGTTATTCACATTCGGACACGAAGTTGTATGTATAGCAATCCTTCCATCCTTCATCTTAAACCCATATATGGTGTCAGACTTTGAAGGCATGCAACATTTTGAAAGCCTTACCTCAGGTTTCTTGACATTCTCAACAATAACATCAGCAGCAGTTACATCCTCTACTATCTTCTTTTTCCTCCTTTCAGCTTCAATGTTCAACGTTTGTCTTATCTTTGACTTCGCCTGGCTAGTCCTTACAAAGTTAAGCCACTGTCTACTTGGAACCGCCTTATTACTTGTCTGAATCTCAACAACATCTCCAGAGCTAAGCTTGTGATCAAGAGGCACTATAAGATTGTTAACTTTAGCACGCACACAATGATTTCCGATGTTAGTATGAATCTCATACGCAAAATCGATCGGCGAACTGCCCTCTGGCAGAGCAATTGGTTCACCTTTAGGAGTAAAAACTATGATTTCATCCTTGAATATATCAATCTTCAATGTTTCAATGAAATCCTTTGCATTCTCGCTTGTACGCTCCCATTCAAGTATCTGTCTAAGCCATGCAATCTTCCTGTCAAACCTCTTATCTCTTTCAGTACCTTTGTACCTCCAGTGCGCAGCAATCCCTTCTTCAGCCTCAAAATGCATCTCTTCAGTCCTTATCTGAATCTCAATAGGTTTTTCCTTGAAAAGTATCTTTGTATGTATCGACTGGTAACCGTTTGGTTTAGGGTTTGCAATATAATCTGAAAACTTACTAGGGAGGTAACGCCAGTTTGAGTGGATAATCCCCAGAATTTTATAACAATCCTCTACAGACCTTGTTATTATTCTGAAAGCTAATAGGTCATAGATATCATCAAAAACCTTCTTCCTTGTCTGGAGCTTTTTATAGATTGAATAAAATGTCTTAGCCCTACCGTACACATCTGCTTGGATATTTTGTTCTTTCAGTTTCTTTTTGATAATACTCACAACTTCCTTAATCTTCTCTTCTCTTATCTCCTTTTTCTCTGCAATCCTTAACTTAAGATCCTGATACACCTCAGGGTTAAGGAACCTCAAAGCTAAATCTTCAAGCTCTGACTTAATCTTATAAATCCCAAGCTTGTGAGCAATTGGCGCGTATATGTCAATTGTCTCCTGTGCAATCCTCAATTGCTTTTCAGCTTTAAGGTACTTCAGTGTACGCATGTTATGCAGCCTGTCAGCCAGCTTAATCAGGATAACCCTCACATCCTTGATAGTCGCAAGAAGTATCTTACGCAGGTTAGCAGCTTTTGTCTCCTCGCTCAGTTCAAGGTCAATTCTCTCAATCTTTGTTACTCCTTCCACAAGACCGGCAACCTCCCTGCCGAACAACTCATCGAGCTTGCTCATTCTTATCTTGGTATCCTCAAGAACATCGTGCAGAAGCCCTGCTGCAATTGTCACAGAGTTCAGCTTAAGCTCCGCTAATACGTAAGCAACCTCCTCACAATGCTGAAAGAACGGTTCTCCTGACTCTCTCTTCTGCTCTTTATGCTGCTCACTAGCAAAATCATATGCAGCTGTTATCAGCTTAATGTTTGCTTTAGGGTTGTAAGACTTGACCCTTTTGATAAGTTCCTTTATTGTCATATCAAATAATATAAAAGAAGTAGTTTTTAAATGTTATCCTGTTTTATTGTTTCTCAATCTTCTCAAGCTTGATTTTTAGGGTAGTATCTTTAAACATGTCCAGGATTTTTTTAGGAGGATTTGCTAGATTATACAGGTTTGTACTTGTCTCTCGTTTCCACGACTCTGCTCTAAAATCCTCAGCACCAGAATCATAATCCTGTGGATCGCCAATATGCAACCTAGGACCAGGATAAAACGGATGGCAACTCATTCTTAAGTAAAGTTCACCCTGCGCAACAATCGTATCTCCTCTTGTTAATACTGCAAAGAATGGAGTTCTTCCATTGATATCTCTGCCCTCATTCTGTACGTATTCAATCAGGTCTATTCCGTCAACTGTAAAGAACGGTTTTTCTTCAGTACACTCCAGAACACCTTCTAAACCTGTGTCACTAGGAAGTTCGTGTATTATAGCATTCATATAAGCACCTCTTATGAGTTATTAAATAGCTCTAAATTGACTTTTTATTAGAACCATCTTAAACATTTTTAAATTGTTTAAGAATAAAAAGCGCAAAATACTGCTATTTAAATCTTTTGTATATGTTGAAAGAAATCATAATGATCTAAGAAATCAACAACCAAAGAGGTAAGAAATATGATAACGGTTGTGAGGGGATTGTATCATGGCACCCCTTTGGCGTTGAATTTTTAGTTATATTCTATAATATAACTGAACTAGTATATAAATGTTTTGATTATTTGTCACTAATGTGTGACAACAGAACCATAAGCTTTATAAATGGCCAGAGCCCTTAATTTATCTATTAAAGTAATATTTTAGTGAATTTCAATGTCAAAAGATTTAACCCCAAAACAAACCATCGATGATAGTATCGAACTATCAGAACTAAAATCTGGTGATTCACCTCATTGCGAAATCTGCGGCGAGGATATCCTAAAAGATCAAGATACTAAGCAATGCGATTGTGGTGTAAAGTATCATAGTGAATGTTTTAAGTATAATGATAATAAATGTGCAGTTCCTGGATGCGATCAGAAGAATCTACCATCGCAGGTTGGATTGATTTCTAGGATTAGAAGGTCTTTAAATGAATTAGAAGATGCATGGCAGAGCGCAGCAATTAATAACAGGATTGGTGTTTATGCTTCTTCAGCATTAATCATACTTGCAGCATACTCTTTTGGCCAAGGTGTTATAAATAACTGCGATGGTCAATCTATTATCATAGCTGCTCTTGCTGGAAAGTTTGGGCTGAGAGGGCTTGAAGTTACAATAATGAATATATTAGATAGCTACAGAAATGATAATTCTGATAAAAAAGAAGTCAAAGATAACAAACCAGAATTAAACAATCCTTCTAGAATAAGAGGTTACAGTAGGTTACTAAGCCAACTGGATAAAACGAGTGAATAAATTATGTCAACAGAAGAAAAAATAAACCTAAAAGAATTTGCAGAATATCCTCACGAGGAACAGAGCATAAAAAACTTTATCTGGATAAAATAACTGTTTCTGATTTTATTGGATTCAGTATGCTTTATTTCTTTAATCCCTGGAATATCATCAGCATTGCAAGCGCTATCAGTATTAATTCTCCTACTACAAATAGAGGAAGTGATGCTCTAACAATGGTCCCTTCTAACACAATCGCATTTATCACATGCCCTGCTGCACTTGTATCTTCTCCTATCTCAGCCCATGTCTCTGTTATGTAATGTACACCTTCAGTCAATGCACCTATATAGACCTCTCTTATGACCCATACACCAGCTATTAATGTAGCAAGTAGTAGAAATAGCCCAACATAAACCTGGACTTTAGCAAGCCTCTTATTATCCATATAATCACCTCTTAGGAAATATGATAATTACGATTTATATAAACCTTTCCAATTCATAGATTTTAAACAATTTCTTTGCAATGTAAATCTTTGGTATTCTTTTTTGTTCAATACTTTTATACTTTGCTGCTGTTATCCCTAGTATCTCAGCTACCTCATTAATAGTCATCCCTTTTTCTTCTCTTGCTGATCTGTATATCTCAGAAGGGAAGTAATAACTCCAGTCAAGATTAAAGACATCTCTTATCCTCTTATCAGCTTCAGCATTAGGCACTCTGTGTCCAGCTTCATAATTAGATATAATGCCTCTCTTTATTCCAGTAACATCAGATACGTCTCCCTGCGATAAGTTCAGTTTATTTCTGTAGAACCTGTACTCATCTCCAATATTCTCAAAATCAATAGGCATCTTAAGTGCATATCTTATTGCCATATCAAGTTCAGGTGAAGGTTTATACTTTGCAGTTTCATAATAACTGTACATGCTTTGCGCAATGCCTAACCTCTCAGCAAGATCTCTCTGTGAAATCCCTCGCTTTTTTCTCCATGTTGCATAATCTGTTATATGCTGCTCTAAAAGTTCCACTATTTCATTTTTCTCGATGCCTATTTCATCTCCACCTTTTACATATCTAATAAGGCTATCTGAAAACTTCCTCAAGAATTCTTTTTGCGCATCTGTAAATCCAAGTTCTTTGCTTCTCTTTTTGGCATAAAGTGCAATCGCCTCATGGGTCTTTATTATCTTTGCATCCTGGAACGCCACAACCTTGCCTTTATTTTGTCTATTCTTCAACTGTATTGACATGTGTAACTTATCTTCGTTGATATAAGGTGTATAATAGTCATTCTCCTTGAACACATCAACTTTCTTCATCCACATATTATTTGCAAGTGCATTGAACAGTAATGTTATCTCTAGGGATGATGCAGAATTACGATAATGAAGAAGATTATCAGCAATTTTTGTCATGTCACTCTCTGAACCGTCAAGCTCACAATCATTGATATATTGTGCCAGCTTGCCTGCTTTGACAAATGTATCCTCCTTATTCCTAAGATTGTTATAGTATCTGATTGCAGAACTTAAAGTGCTGAATAACTTCAACCCTCTGAGTATAGTCTCCTTGTCAGGGTTACTTGCTACAAGCACAAGATAATCCAACCTATCAATATGCTTCTCTATCTTTAAATCCAGTAAATCATCTATTGTTCCCATTCAGCATTCTCCTCTCAAGTTCACTCAATTGTCTATGCACACCCTCAGCAAACCTTCTGCTCCTTACATTCTTAAGACTGCTTTGTGTCTTCATAAAGTACCTGTTTGCGATTTGATAATACTTGTCCTCGCCAGTGATTTTAAAGGCATAAAAATTAAGCAATGATACATAAAAATCCGCATTCACATAAGTCCTTGCATCTTTTGGCGTGTCCTTATCAACTAATCTTTTGCAAACCTCTAAGCCCTCATCTATCAGCTTCATCTTTTCATAATCCTTAACTTCCTGGTTTAGCACAAGCCTGTCAAGGCTCTTAAGCATATGGTATGCAGATGCTCTGATATAGTTGATGTTCCCACTGATGTCTCCTAGTCTTATAAAAGCCTCAAACGCTTTCTTGTTTATGTCTTTAAGCCTTCCCCTTAAGATCTTTGCTGATTTGTCATCGGTAGTCTTCGAATAATTGCAAAGCTTTGCTGTCCCAGACATAAGTATATCATTCATATAGCTTATAATACCTGTATCAAACTTATTCTCTTTTATCTGAGCCAAATAGTCAAAAACACTCTCAAGTGTGTCAAACAGTAACTCATGAGTATAAGTCTCTACAAACTTCCTTGTATTTATCACAAAACTCTTCAAGCTTTCATGTGTAAAATCATTCACTCTTTTCTCTATCATATCCCTTAATAGCTTGTTCGCTAGCGTTATGTTGTTGATATCATACCTGCTGTCATTTACTGCACTTATATACCGCTCAAGAATACTTTTTTCATCCTCTATCGGCTCTTCCTGCTCACAACCTGCAACAAAAGCAGTGATGTCAGTGCCAAGGTGCGTCTTAGGAAAGTCCTGTTTGACAATCTTCTCTGGTGCTTTGGTCCATACAATTTCTCCTTCTTCGTATCCAAGTTGTCTGTCATCATTTCTATAATTGAACTCAGTAAGTATTAACCTTAGGTCGCAAGATTCAATCATTGTCCCATACACAAGGATATTAACCCCATCGTCTTTCAGCTTACTTACAATCTGCAGAAACTCTGTTATTCCACCTAATTTCTCATAGAACCCATTAGTACGTATGTCAAAGAACTTTCTCTTCTCGAACTCAATACTGTCATCTAACCTTTCTTCTAGATTCTCTACAATTTCTATCTCATCATTCAATTCTTACACCTGTAAAGATTTTTTATGACTTTTTCTGTATCCTTTGAATCACTAAGAACTATTACTGATATTAACTTACCTAAAATAAGATGGCTATACTTTTCTTTAAACTCCTTGCTTCTCAGTATCTTGTTTAATCTAGTATTCTTCGGATCGCTCTTATCCCAACCCATCTTTCTGTTGAACTCTGATGCAAGTATTGCAGGCGCACCAAACCATCCTATATTATTCCCGTACTGTACAACCTTGTTATGCAACTCAAGGCACTCAGCATAGTTAACATACTCCTTTCCACCTTCTATCTTGACACTGAATGCATTTGCCTGCTTTGCAGCATCATATTGTTTCTTAGGTTTTTGGAATCCAAAAAAGAATCTTTCAATAGCCTGCTCCTTGGATACCCATCTTGGACTTTCAGCAAGCTTAGTCTCCAGATTATCTGAATGAATGTATTTTGTCCCAAGTAGTTCCTGATGCATGCTTTCTGTTAATGGCTGTTTATACTTCTCAACAAGACTGAACAGATAATTTTGGTAAACAACATTATCAATGAACATCATGCTTGTTGTAGTGGGATTAGTCAAAATTTCAAGTATTTCCTCACCTACACTAACCTTCAATTTATCGCTTAGCTTTGAATAAACTATATCAATTATAAAATCCTTGAACTGGTCACATGTCTTTTCAAGCTCACCATTGATATGCTTATGATAATATCCATCAACAAACTCTTCATAATTCACTGGGAAGACCACTGGTTTAAATCTTATGTTTGCCTGCGCAATCTCTTCTTCCTTTATCTCAACATTTTGATCATGGAGATATTTGATCCTGTTATTCAATACCTTTGATATGAATTCAGATACATGGTTAAGATAATGCATGAACTCATTATCCTCAATATCAAATTTTATGTCAATTGCATAATACTCGGTTCCGGATATGCTTGTCTTGTTATGTACAACCCCTTCAAGAGAACAGTCCTCAAATAGTTTAAGCCTATAATTTATACAGAGCTCTGTGTTTAATGTTGTGTATACATAATCAATCAGGCTTCCCTCAGGTATGTTCTCTGATGCATTGATTGGCATCACTACTCTTATAGCTTTATAATCCTCGCGCGAAACTGGTGCTACTAAGATATACAACTCTTTTTCTTCTTTCAGGTTAGGAAGATGCTCTCTCTCAATTCTCCTTATCCTTGAATCAATAGTTGCAATCTCTTCATCCTTCGGCCTTATCAATTCATTGACCAAAGATTTATAATTAGATTCAATTCTTTTCTCTTGTTTACTCCACTCTTCTTCAAGATCCTTAATCTGGCCATTCTTTGAAAGCTCTCTACGAAGCTCTTGCTCTTTTGCTCTCTTCTCATCCTTTTGCTGTTGTGCATAAAACCTGATTGTCTGTGCACGCTCTCCTTCAATCTCCTGTTTCCTATATCCTCCATACTCAAGAAAGAGGTTAAGAAAATCAGAAAGACTCGTATTAGGCATTGTCTTGCCCCTGATAGGTTTGAAAGCATCATCCCTTCTTATCTCTGCAATAAGTTCACTTCTCTGTTGAAGTATTGTCTCTGATGAAGTAATCATCCTCTCGATTTGGCTGCCTAGGTAACCCTTTGCAAAATTCTGTAATTCAAGAATAATAGTCCCCTGATAGTCGAAAGCTACTTCTAGTTCTTTTCTTTCTTCACTATCAGGCATTTTCTCAGGCAATTATTCTATTTAGACAATCTGACCTATTGACTTGAGCGCGTTATTGTAAATCTCGTCAGCGTGTTCAGGAGTTCCGTGCGGCTTGTCAATAACTAATGCTTTGTATTCTGCAAGTTTTTTAAGTACGTTACAGATAATATACATCTTAAGTGTCTTTTCTCCCTGGCTCTTTGCTTTCTTGAACATGCTATGTCCAGTGTTTACAATTATCTCTTCACCAGGAGCATTAAGTCTTGCATAATCCTTCTCAGACCCTTCATCTGCATGCCTTATGTTGAACTTATGACCACCGACATTAACTTCCTTGTCAACCTTTACCTTCCTGAACTTATTTGGTTCCTTGTCATCTGGCTTATCGCCTCCTGCAGGAGGTTCTCCTCCACCTCCTCCTGTCGGTTTCCATTTCTTTTTACCGCCATCTCCTTTGCCTTGGATTGGGATAATCTTTTCAACCTTCCTTATCTCTGTCTTTTTCACGTTATGGTCAAATATCGGTACTCTTGAAAGTGCAAAACTTACTTCTTTTGAAGCCTCTTCAAGCAGTTTCTCAAGACCTTGGTCAAGCTCGTTTCTTTTCCTTTCTTCCTCTTCCTTGACAAGACCGCGCATCAGTTTATTAATCTGGTTATAGATATTCTTTAGCAATGGACTGTCTTCGTCAGTAAACCCATCCCTGTTACCGTCAAGTAAAGGTTTAAGGAAATCTGCCTCAAAGCATCCGTAGATCCTGTGCTTAAGTCCCATGAAATTCCCTATACTGTCAGGATTGTACCTATGGCCATCCTTAATAGGCATCTCTGAGTTGATGACAGGATAGATTCCAGAAAATTCTTTATCAAGAGCATCCTTTGCAACCTTGTACCATCCTCTAACCCTATGAACCTGGTTGGTATCAGGATCCTCTACCTCAAACTCAAACTGATGTTCCTTTGCTCCTTTAAGGAACTGGTCAATATAGGAATCAATCTTCTTCCCATTAAGATAACAATTCCATTTCTTTTTTCCTTTCTGGTTCATAGCAGTCCTCATCCTTACTCCTATGTCCTTTTTTAGCTTCTCTAATAACTCTGTGACCCTTGTCCTGTATTTCTTGTTAATTCCATAAATCTCTATTACAGTGCCATGCGGTTCAGAAGTGTCTTCTTCTCTTGCTACCTTCTTAACATCATAGAAATTCTGTCCAGCTTTCTCAGCTTTTTCAAGGTCTTTGTAGTTTATGTCTGTTACAATCTTCTTGCCATTCTTCTTACTAACTGTAGTTATCCTAATCCCTTCACCAATTGAGTAAGCTGCAAGGTTACCAACACCATACTCTCCCATGTACTGCCTTTTCTTCTCATCAGTGAATCCTGTCTTGCTCCCACCTTCTCCGATACGCATGAACTTTCTTAACTCATCTCTTGTCATTCCTAATCCATCATCTTTGATTATGATTTTATCAGCCTTATATGTTATCCAGCAATTGTCTGCATCAGCATCCCATGTGTTTCTTACATACTCAATCAAAGCACTGGATTTATCCCTATACTGTTTCTCTGATAATTGTTTTAATGCACCTAATCTTGGTGTATATGCAACATAAAACTCATCAACACCCCCATTTGGTGCATCTTTTACCTTCCCTTCTAAATCATTTGCCATTTTATATCCCCTCATAAATGTATATTTTCAACTATAATTTATATACGTAGAACACTAATTATCTTTATAAATCTTGCCATATTTATTACTTCAAAGTGAGAACTATTAAGAAACCTTTATAAAAGTACATAACCAAGGTTTTTTATAATCTAATCATGTTCTAGGCATCATGCCTAACTGCTTATATTTGAAACTCGAAGATCAGCTCCTTGATATCGATGCGTACCAGGGAAAACCTGAATGTGTTTATGATGACAAGGATGCCTTAGCATATCAAAGACTTGAACTTCATAAAAGGTTCTTCTCTAAAGTTCGTTATATCTCCTCTGTATTATTTGGTGTTGACCTTTGTCTTTATTCACTTGAGAGCATATTGACAGAATTTATTCCATCATTAAAAGGCATGACAGCTTTTGACAGTAATGTTCTTGAGTATGGTATGCTTGCATTTGGCTTTGCAGCAGTCGCATCACATATTGCTCAACAGTGTTCAAGAACAGACATGAACGACATCCTTGAACTTGGAGAACAAAGACTACTAAAATTGCCTGACGAAGCCAAGCTAAAATTCCTAAGCGATAAGTCTCAATAATCTTTAAATAAGCAGTACTTGTTCTAGTTTTTATGTCAAATGAACTTGTAAAATATGAAACCCTGGACATCAGACTCTCTAAAGTTGAACAGAGAGATAAAAGTAATTGTGGAGTCTGCGGTGAAGAAGTTAAGGTTCCATCGCTTTACGATAAGATTACACACTTTATCTTTAAAAGTATGTTTAAACCCCTGCCTGAAGTTTATGAGTGTCCTGCTTGTAAAACAAAATACCACAAGGACTGTTTTGAATACAATGGAAGATGTTCTACTTATGGTTGTAATGTTGTTTTAGAGGATATGCTTGAATATAGCTCTGTTAATAGAAATCTTAAAGACATAAACAGAAGATCCTATACCCACACTATAGCTATGTTTATTGGCATCTGCGGTATAGGTTCATGGATAAACGGTGGCGCATCTAACCTCTGGTTATATGCCTGTTCTCAAGCAGCTCTTATCGGAATGTTTTGTGGATATATCTCCTGTGGAGACAAGAGAGAATTTCTCAACAGACAGAAAAACAAGCTTGTAGAAAGAATCACAAATAGAAAACAACTAACTCAAAATGCTCCCTGCAAAAAGTGATTTAGAAATAGAACTAAGCAAAGTACAACCAACCAGCTCAAGCTACTGCGAAATCTGCGGAGAAGAAGTAGCAAAACCTTCATTCCTTTCAAGAGTATTCGGTGAATTTAACTTCTACAAAAAAATCTTCGGTGAACCAAATGTCGTGGAATGCCCAAGATGTGATGCAAGGTATCACAAGGATTGCTTAGAATACAACGGAAAATGCGCTACATACGGCTGTGATACAAGCCTTGACTTAATCCTGGAAGGTGAGAAGATAATCTCATGCAAAAACAAGATGGAAATATCTCAAATAATATATTTCATTGGCTGTGCTTCAGGAATATCCCTTATAGGGATTTCAAATGTCCCAGGAACCTCTCCACTTGCAAGCATGGCAATGTATCTTTCAGGATTATTTTTACAGTTTGGATGTGGATTTGGATCTATTGTAGATTCAATTCGTAGGGGTACAGAGATTAACGAATTAACTGTTTCTTTAGAACACAAGATGAACCAGCTACCATCAAATTTAAATAAAACCCCTCAACTTCTAAAACCAAAATGCAATACTGCCTAGGAATAGAAACCACTGCACACACCTTTGGAATAGCTGTAGTTAGTTTTGAAGGCAAGGTCTTATCAAACATAATCAATGGCTTTAAGACAGAAGAAGGAGAAGGCGGCATGATTCCTGCAAAGGTAGCTGACCATCATATCCAGGTATGTGATGAAGTCCTTAAACAAGCTTTAGAAAAGGCAAACCTAACAATAAAAGACATCTCATTAATCTCATTCAGTCAAGGCCCTGGTCTAGGCCACGCTTTAAGGATCGGAACCTTTTTCGCGAGGTGCCTTTCACTAAAACATAATATCCCAATCATAGGAGTTAACCATTGCATTGCACACCTTACAATCGGACAACTTTTAACAGATGCAAAAGATCCTGTTCTATTATATGCATCAGGAGCAAACACACAGATTATTGCATACGAAGGAGGCAAGTTCAGAATCTTCGGCGAATCATTGGACATCGGAATAGGAAACTTCCTTGACTGTGTTGCAAGAGAACTCGGCTTAGGTTTCCCAGGAGGTCCAAAGATCCAGGCACTTGCAGAACAGGGTAAAAACTATCTCGAGATTCCATATGTTGTTAAAGGCATGGATGTTTCATTCGGTGGAATCTTAACATTTGTAAAACAGCTTATACAACAAAACAAATACTCAAAAGAAGACATCTGCTACTCTGTCCAGGAGACTGTGTTTGCAATGCTTCTAGAGGTTTCAGAAAGAGCAATGGCACACTGCGACAAGAACGAACTTCTTCTAGGAGGAGGAGTTGCATGCAACACCCGCCTTCAAGAGATGGCAGAAATTATGTGCAGCGAGAGAAATGCAAAATCTTATGCACTTCCTAACCAGTATAATGTTGACAATGCAGCAATGATTGCATGGCAGGGAATCCTTGAGTACAAAGCAGGAAAGCGCCAGGATGTTTCAGAAACAGCTATTATACCTTACTGGAGAACTGACGACGTCGCTGTCAATTGGGTCTAAGGGCAAGTGAAGGGCTGCATATTTTATACTCGCCCAAGATTTTAAAATCATCATATTCATACGGCGGAACAACTAACTTTGCTCCAAGAACCTTTGCATCACTTGGAAACTCAAAAGCCACTAAATAATCTTCTAACTCTCTAACGCAATGCGTTACATCTACATGCTGCCACCTGTCTGTCTTTACGCAAGTCCAAGCATGCCTTCCTTTAAGATCATTAGGTTCATAACCTATAACAATTGCAGCAGGAAGACCTACACTTATACAAGCATTTCTCATGAACTTTGACTTCTGGAAACAACCGCTTCCGTTCTTCTGATGATAATCAAACTTGTTAAGTCCTTGCCTGTCCCATATACTACAGAAAAATGGATTCCATTTCTCTGCAGCAAGCTCAAGAAACGATAACGCGATTGTATAAGGCTTTGAGTTTGGCCTGAAACGTTTTCTTAGGTATTCTCCTAATAAGAACCTCATCCTTCTGTCAAACCACCTATTGATATCGCGCTTATCATGCTTGTCAGCATTCTGTCTTAACCTTCTCTTGATAAAAGGAAAATAAGATTTAATTATATTATGTGTCTGATTCTTGTTTGGTTTATCATTTATCCTCTCAATATAACTTGCAAAGGTCTGCACATAATCAAAAGGCACATAACTGCTCTTAAACTCATCACTTAATCTCTCATACAATGCATCAAGCTTTTTTTCCTTATCCTTTATGCCTTTGGTTACCTCTCTTGCAATTCTTCTAATCTTCCTAGGCACTCTTACAAATCTATCAGTCAGGTCAAGGTCAATCTTAACATCATATGCCTGCTTAAGCAGACCACCTTGTTTTAACGACCTTTCACGGGCAAGTGTATGTGTCACTAAATCATCTGAAATAAGTTCAGGGTTTTCACTGCTTCCTGGGTCTAGTTCTATACATAAGTTTCCCCTTGTATGCATACACACTGGAAAGAATACAAGATTATCCTTAATCTTCAGCTCAAGGTTCATAAATCTTAGTTATATATACAACATATATAAACTTTATTTTACTCAAGAACTATATTAACTACAAACAATCTCAATATAACTTCTTTTTAATCCTTTTCTCAATCTGCTTTTTAACTATCTGGTCACGTCTCCAGCGCTCAATAAAATCCTGTACGATTTTGACTGTCAGCTTAGCCCTAGAACCATAGATTCCTTCTTTCTTAACAATCTCATCAAGCTCATCACACAAAGGCTTTGGAAGGTTCACTGCAGCATATCTCCCCAGCCTCTTTCTTGTGTCTTTTGCCATATGTATGCAATAAGTACATATCATATTTAAACTTTTCTGAATATCTTCCAGATAGATTACGATTGAATATACCTAGAACAATTTATCAATCTGCTTTTCACCAAGAAACTGCAAAAGATTAACCTCAGATATTAGGCAGCAGTACCCTTTTATATTATTAAGGCAGTCAGTATGTACACAGTTTCTATCCTTTTTAATCAGTCCTTTTTTGAAACGCTCTTCTTGATACTCCCTTATCTTAATCCATTGATCCTCAGTTAGCAAGCAATACACATTTTCATCATTCGCTCTATTAAGACCGCAGAACCCACCCCTGTTATTCCTGCAATGCCTGTTTTCACACCTTTTCATCGCTTTTAAAGGAATTTCATAATATTTAAAAATTGCCAAGTACTGCCTGATAGTTATGTCAAAAAAGCGACAGAAACGTAAAAAGAAGAAGCTTGAAATACAAAAAAAAGCTGAGAAACTTGATCTTACCAGAAAAAAGGCTAGGGAACGCGTTGAGAGATTACAGGATTCTTATGAACCTTTTACATCTGGTGAGTATAACTTAGTAAAACCTGACCCTGATAACTTACCACCACTTAGGTCAGTTGAACTAGACACTCATCATGATTATGATATCTCTCTTGAAGGAGCAGATGAAGTAAGGGATTATTTTAGTACCAAGAGAGAAAACATATACACATCAGTTCTATCTGCTGATGAATCAAATCTTACAGTACCTGTTACTAAAAGTATCAAGAAAAGACCTAAACCACTAAAACCTGTGCAGGAACCAGACCTTGAGGAAAAGATTTGGGACTTCTTCTTTTTTGTCAATGAAGATAAATATAGAGAACCTAGAACTGCAAGATGTTTAGCAGCTGCATTCTTGTTTGGAATATTTGTCTACTATTCCTTTTCAGCGATTTATAGTAAAGGTAATGACAAAGAAACAAAAGTGGAGAGATATACTATCTCCTCTCCTTGAAAGCTTTTTTCTGAAGCTCTTTCATTATACTCTCAACTTCAGCAGGATCTGCATCCTTAGAAAGAAGTATCTTCCCATGCTGTTCGTTCTTTTCAGCTCTCTCAAGCATATCCTGTACAAATTTTTCATTCTTTTTTCTGTCTTCCATTTTTTTTCAGTACCCCTTAAAACCTCTTAACTTTATTGAATCTGCAACTCTCTTGACAGCTACAATATATGCTCCCATTCTTAAGCTACATTTATGTTCATTAGAAGCTTTCCATACATCATCAAATGCATCATCCATCAAAGGCTTTAATTTTTCTAGAACCTCCTTCTCACTCCAGTAAAAGTTCATAAGATTCTGCACCCATTCAAAGTACGAGACAGTCACGCCACCGGCATTTGCTAAAATATCAGGCACAACTGGTATCTTCTTTTTCTCCAGCACAACATCAGCTTCAGGAGTGATTGGTCCATTTGCCATCTCAACTATAGCCTTTGCCTTAATCTTATCAACATTATCCTTTGTTATCACATTCTCAAGTGCAGCTGGCACAAGAACATCAACAGCTAATTCCAACAATTCTTCATTGCTTATACATTTAGCTTTATACTTGCACACTGTACCTTGCTTCATCTTAACTTCTTCAACCTTGTAAGGGTCAAAACCCTTAGGATCATAGATAGCACCTTTACTGTCACTTACTGCAACAATCTTATAACCTGCATCATGAAGGAACTTCGCATAAAAACTTCCTACATTCCCAAAACCTTGGACAGCAACAGTAGCCCCTTTCTTTAGTTTCAACTTAGCAGCAAGCTTATGCGTCACATACTCGCCACCTTTTGATGTTGAATACATCCTTCCCTTGCTTCCGCCAACCTCAAGCGGCTTTCCAGTTATAGTGCTTGGAGTGAAGTTTCCCTCTAATCTAGAAAACTCATCAACCATCCACGCCATTATCTGCGGGTCTGTGTATACATCAGGAGCTGGAACATCCTTCAAAGGTCCAATAAAAGGCTTTATAGCTTCAATATAGGCTCTTGACAATCTCTCCTTCTCCTTCTCACTCAGCTTCTTAGGGTCAACTATCACTCCTCCTTTACCGCCACCATACGGAATCCCAACTACAGAGCATTTCCATGTCATCCACATTGAAAGTGCTTTTACTTCATCAATATTAACATCAGGGTGATACCTAATTCCACCCTTGAAAGGACCTCTGCTGTTATTGTGCTGACTTCTATACCCTTTAAAGACCTTAACCTTGCCATCATCCATAACTACAGGAAAATTAACCTCAACCACTCTAAGCGGTTGTTTGACTATCTCAAGAACATTCTGATCTAGTTTCATGATCTTAGCAGCTTCCATCAACTGCTTCTGTGCATTAAGAAAAGCATTCGCCATTAGCATTCACCTCGTTTGATACCAGAATTCAAAACTAAATAGTATATAAATATATTGAAATATTGTATGAAAATAAATAAAAATTAACTGTCCTTCCTCAAATCCTTAAACTTAACAGAATGCTGCTCACCTGCACTTCCCCAGTTCTCTAGCTCTGTCTCATGGATTAGCACAGTCACTGCCTGGCTAGGTATCCCCATCTCTGTGAATACATCTGTTATCTTCTTTATAATCAAAGGTTTCTTCTCCTTCTCAATTGGCCATGTTTCAATCTTAACTATTGGCATATTAAACCACCCCTAAAATTCACATGATTTTTTTTAATCAGCTTCCACCACACCTTGCAAAAGCAGGCAAGTGATTATTCTTTGAAGCATCCCTCAGAGCAGTGAAAACAGCAGTAATGTCCTGGTTATCCACTTTAGAGAACAATTCATCATAAAGCGCAGCATTTTCAACCTCAGCCTCAACCCCAGCTTTACATGCCTCTCCAAGAGAATCAAACTCAGGCACTACCTCATACCATTCATCCTCTGGGATTGTTAATCCATACTTTTCATAAATATTTTTAAGTTCGTTTATATGAATCTCTTCAGCTTTCATGATATTGGCAAACGGTCTTACTGAACCAAACTTCACAATCACTTTTCTATAGGTAGCTCTTGCTTTGTATTCATCATTAATCGCTAAACTCAATGCCTCGATTTCAGAATCAGAAATCTCTTCATATGGAAAATCTAATACATGATTCTCTAATTTTACTACAGGCTGGACCTCAGTTTCAGGTTTTGCGCAACCTAATATACTTAATACAAGAATGATTAAACCAATTATAATAATAGTTTTTTTCATAACATCACCTTTTTCCAACTTTAATCTCTTCTCTCTTATTAAACTTTCTTTGTACTGAAACCAATCCTTATTATTCTTCAATGTAAGCATACCATTACACTTAAATTTATATAACCCTTTCTTAGTTCAAAACTGATGAGATGCTTAGAAGGAGAAGAGGAAAAGAAAGCACTTGAATATATCTTATTAGCTGCTGAGGAAGCGCAAAAGGCAACTTGCGAACGTTCAAAGTGCGGTTCAATTATTGTCTACAATAATGAAATCATAGGTCGCGGTTTTAACAGTCCCCCAGGTAACCTTGAATCCCAACGAAGATCTTCAAATTCAAAAGATACCTATCATAAAAAAATCACTGATAAGACCTGCTGCATCCATGCAGAGCAAAGAGCTATTAGCAATGCTTTAGCAACAAACCCAGATAAACTTTCTGGTTCAAGATTATACTTTGTCAGGCTGGATAGTGAAGGAAATCCTTCAAGGTCTGATGAACCTTATTGCACAATCTGCAGCAAGGAAGCACTGGACGCGGGAGTTAAAGAGTTCACATTATGGCAAAAAAAAGGTGTATGTGTCTATGATACAGAAGAATATAATGACCTCTCTTATAATTATAAAAGAATTAAAAAATTATTTGATTCTTAGAATACTGAAACTAACCAACACATTTATATACTTTAAACACATTAAGTTCAAATAATGGCAGACATCAGAAAATATATAATCATATTTGTTGTAGCTATCTTATTTTCAATCTTAGTATTCTCAGTTATTGAAGCAGCATACCCAGAACCTGAATGGGAAGACTTTTGTGATGACAAGGAATACGCAAGAGCTGTACCTATTGTGAAGGAAACATCTGAGTGTGAAGTTGTGGATGTTCCAGAACAGGATAAACAAGACTGCAAGGACAGGAACGGATACATTGATTATGAATATGATTCAAGGGGCTGCGCAACTGATTATTACTGTAACACCTGCACCTATGCATATGAGCAGGCAAATGAAGTATACAGGAGATACCTTTTCTATATTTCAGCATTCCTTGCATTGATCGCAATCTTTGTCGGTATGTACCTTCCAGCTCATAAGAACGTGCTGAATGAATGGATTGGCACTGGCTTTATGCTAGGCGGTGCATTTGCATTATTCTTTGGAACAGCAACATCATTTTCATCATTAGACAGATTAATCAGACCAATTGTAATCTTCTTAGAGCTTGCACTAGTCATATTTATTTCTTACAAGAAGATAGGAAACTTAAGGCGTGACAGAAGAAGATAATCCAAAAGTTTTATAATTCTTTAATTTATTCGCCCATCTATGAAGAAAGCGAAATCATGTAGTGCAATCATCTATAAAAGGGATGACAATAAAATCAAATACCTACTTGTAAAGCATGAAAAGCAAGGTGGAGGCCACTGGAGCTTTCCAAAAGGTCATGTTGAAGAAGGAGAAACTGAAGAGCAGACAGCTTTACGTGAGATTAAGGAAGAGACCGGCCTTGAACCTTTTATTGTGGTCGGATTCAGGAAAACAATCTCATACATTGACCATATAAAAAATGAGGATAAGACTGTTGTTTTCTTCTTAGCAAGATCTGATTCAACTGATTCAAAGTGCCTTGATGGAATTGCAGATACAAAATGGCTTTCATTTGAACTTGCTCTTGAAACACTATCACATGACCAGGCAAAAGAACTATTAAGAAAGGCAGATGCTTATCTTAATTCTATTGACTCTTCACAATAAGCTTCATAGGGTCTTATCTTTTGATAGTTTCTGATAAACCTTAACCTTGAATCAATTTTGCTTACAAATTTAGAAACAGAATCTTCCCATCCTCTGCGACAAACCTCTCTTGTATCTAATCCTAACTCCTTACAAGCCTCTAACACTGGACACCAGTTATAAGATCTCCATGTAATCCTTGTTCCAGTCTCATAAACTATAGGCACTTCAGAAGGCTCAATCTCCATCTTTTTGATCAATAAAAGTGTATAGGCTTTCCTCACTAATGAAGGTTCATCTACAGAACCGAGATTCTTTTCTAACCACTCCAGTCTTTTGCTGCATAAACTCTCATTGATATCAGAATAATCATCAGATTCTTTTGCGTTGATAATCTCTTCCTTTACCTTATCAATTATAGCTCTCTTATCCATAGTCAGTAAAAATAAACTGCTAGTATAAATAATTACTTCTTAAAGAACTTAAGAGCAGGACAGCATACACTTCCCTGCTTGCAATGCGGGCATGCAAGCTTTCCATAGACAATCGGGTTCACTGCAAACCATGATATTACAGGATAAGCTACTGCAATCACTACCCATGTATCAAACCCTCTTGATATTAATAACGCTATTCCAACTATTAAAGGAACCAAAACTGTAAGTGTCTGGGGTATAAAGTCCTTAAAACTTATCTCTTTTTCACAGAACTTTTGAGGATTGCCTTTCTTGAATATCAGGCCTGCAATCACTCCCTTGCCAAAAGCACACCTTTTCCCATAATAAAAACAATTAGGACAAGCTTCTTTGTACATGAATATCTCAATTAACCCAACGTATACAATGAAGATAACCCCTGTTATCCAGTTCAGTTTAAACATAATAAAACCACCTGCAAGATAAACTGCAAGCAGAAGAATATTAACAATAATAACAATCCATAAAGGGTATTTATCATAAAGTCTTTTCATCTCGATCATTATAAATCTAATTTAAAGTATAAATACTTTTCTACATATTTCTATATCCGAAAGATTTATATTTAACAAATAACTTTATTTGTTCATAACGAGGTGATTACATGAAAAAAATAATAACATTATTTATTGCACTGGTTTTCCTTGTTTCAATAGCTTCAGCTCAGCAAGGGATTCATGAACCAGGAACTGGTCTAGAAGACCCAGCGCTAAAAGAAGCTGGCCAAGGAACTGGCCAGGGATTAGCTGATGATACAGAAGACACAACAGGAGATAGCGAAGACATGGTTATTTCTCCAGGACCGCAGCAGACTAGAACAGAAACACAGCAGGGAGCAGAGTCAGGTGAAACTATTAGAGCAAGAAATAGGGAAATGCTTCAGACCGGCCTTGAAAATGCTTTGACAAGAGTAAAGAACGATAACGCAAGGCAAAGACTGCAACAAAATCTTGACAAGTGGATGCAGAAGTACCAAGAAAGAATGCAGAGAATGGAAGGAGTTGAGATAACTGATGTTGACGAAGAGACAGGTGAAGCAACTATAAGAGCAAAAGAACCTGTAAGGTGGTTTGGTTTTATTAAAGGAAAAGCAACCAAACGCTTCCAGATGGACTCTGCTGGAAACATAAACGAAAAAGCTCCATGGTACAGGTTTATGTATGCTGAAGCTGCTGAGGAAACAGCTGAGGAATAAATTTAACCTTATTCTTTTATTTTTTTTAAACTTTTTTTCTCAATCAAATTTTCTCAATATGACATATTAGCTATTCAAAGAAAATCACTAGGTTTATATACCTAAATATCTTTGATTTTTTCAATATGAACAGGATAATTAAGCTTTTGATATTGTCTGACATCTTTGTAGTTACAGGCTTTGGCTTGATTGAACCTATACTTGCTATTTTCATAAAGGAAAATCTAATCGGAGGAACTATCTTTGCAGCAGGTGTTGCAAGCACACTTTTCCTTGTGACCAAGTGTATTATCCAAATCCCGTTTTCAAAGTATGTCGATAATCATAAGGAAAAAACAAAGTCATTGCTCTTTGGGACATTCTTTATTGCAATTGTCCCTTTTATTTATATCCTCGCTAAGAACGTTAATGGTATCTACTTTGCACAAATCTTCTATGGAATTGGTGCAGGCCTTGCATACCCAAGCTGGCTTGGCCTTTTCAGCGCTAACCTTGACAGGAAACATGAAAGTTATGAATGGAGCCTTTACTTTGCGATATCAGGATTAGGCACTGCAGCAGCAGCAATAATCGGTGCTGCAATCGCAGAACTGATAGGGTTTACTTATACATTTGCAATTGTCGGTGTCATCTCCTTGATAGGATGTTTTATACTTTTTGGACTGAACAATCATGATAAAAAACCAAAAAAGTTTATCAAGCATTACCATCAAAGGAGAAAGCTCTCACATAGGAAATACCCATTTTCTTGATACTTCTTCAGGATACTTCTTCAATATCATAGGGATTATTCCATAAAGTTTAATAACCTTGGATTAAAAACTTTGATAGTATAGATATGAGATTCAAACGCGTTTCAGATTTTAAGAATAAGGAAATAAACGGAGTAAAGATTTGCAGGAACTGCGACAAACCTGTTGCATCTAACAGGCGGCATTATTGTTCCCAGGAATGCATGGAAGAATTCAATCATAATCATGACTGGTACTGGATAAGAAAAGCAATCCTGAAAAGGGACAGGTACACCTGCAGCATCTGCAAACAAAGAATGAGAAAACGTTTTCTTGACGTTGACCATATAATCCCTATCCGCATGGGAGGAGATCCTCACGACAAGGAAAACCTAAGACTTCTCTGTAAAGACTGCCACAAGAGAAAAACAAAACTTGACCAGGATGTGCTAAATTCTATATAATCTAGGGAATTCCGTAATTTCAAAACATAACTCTTATATATTCCTATTCCATTTTTTCTATCATGGCATTAATGTTATGGTTAACACTTGGAATCTTGATATTATTTCTGGTAATAGCTTTACTTATTTACAAGTTTTCAAAACTGAAAAAGCATGAACCTGATTATTATGCATTCTTTATCCTTGGAATATGCTGGTTTCCATTAGGTTTTGCATTAAATAACCATGCATTCACAATCATGGGCCTGGTCTTTATGGTTCTTGGCCTGGCAAACCGCGATAAATGGAAAAAGAATAAACCAGTTAAATGGAAAGACATGAAAAAGAATGAAAGAATCATCTACAGTTTAATTGTAGCATTACTTGGCATACTTGTTCTCGCAGGACTTGTCATGTTCCTGCTTGTTAATAAAGGTTTGATTTAATACCTTCTTCTATGGCTAGGATTTCTTCGATTAGGAGCCCCTCTTCTTGAAGGCCCTCTCCCTCTCTGCCTTCTATCGTTCCTAAAATCCTTCTTAAGCTGAACCTTCTCTAAGTATGGCCTTTTCCTCTTTTCTATGTTAAATGAATAATCCCTGAAAATCCTTGAGAAATTATCATGGTCAAAGTCACATAGAAGATTAACCACCATCCCTTCTTCACCAGCTCTTGCGGTTCGTCCGATCCTGTGCACATAATCCTTTGGATCTCTTGGGATATCATAGTTGTATACATGAGATACGTTCTCAATGTGCAGGCCACGAGCAGCAACATCAGTGCATACCAACACACCTACTTTTGCATTATTAAAGAGTTCAATTGTATTTGTCCTCTTGTTTTGTGAATATCCACCATGTATGCCTATTGCATTTATTCCATTAGGTTTAAGGTTTCTCACAACAAAATCTACATTATCCCTTGAATTACAGAATACCATAACTAGCCCGCTTTTCTCCTTCTTAAGAAGGTGTATGAGTAAAGCAATCTTAAGGTTCTTTTGAACATCATAATATACCTGCTTAAGCTTGCTAGGATCTACATACCTTTTTGCAGAAACCTTTTTTGGATTCCGCATGTATCTGTCTGCAAGCTCTCTTATATCAGGAGATATTGTTGCAGAGAAAAATAAGGTCTGCCTGTTCCTTGGACATTGCTTTATTATCTGCTGTACATCATCGATAAATCCCATGTCAAGCATCCTGTCAGCTTCATCCAATACAAGTATGCTTATCTTTGATAAGTTAACCGTATTATTCCTTAAATGGTCTAGTAACCTTCCAGGTGTAGCGACCACTACCTCTGCTCTTGTTAAACCCTGAATCTGCGGGTTCATTGAAACACCGCCATATACTGCAATAGTCTTAATCTTTGGTGAAAACGACCTTAGAGATTCTTTAACCTGCTCAGCAAGTTCTCTTGTAGGTGTTAAAACTAAACCCTGCAATCCTTTTCCAGGAATAACCTTCTCAATAATCCCTGCACCAAACGCCAGTGTTTTTCCAGAACCTGTTGCAGATTCTCCTATAACATCCTTACCTTCAAGAATCATAGGGATTGATAAACTCTGTATTTCAGTAGGTTTTGTCAACCTAAGTTTTTTGATGGCCTTCAATAGCTCATCTTTTAGTTTAAATCTTTCAAACATTTTATTTTACCTCTAAAAGCACTTTATTCAGAAAAAGCGAAATGATGTTACTCAAGTGCTCTCTCTCTATTCATGCTCTTCTTGATATATTAACCTTTACAGTAGTATATAAAGCTTACTATCTTACCACTTTTCAAAGTTAAGAGATATTTTTATTCTAGTTCTACATTAATAGCTTTGGGTCCTCTTTCGCCTTGTTCTACATCAAAAACAACAGAATCGTTTTCATGAAGAACAACGCCTTCTTTAAGACCGCTCTGATGGACAAATACATCCTTACCATCTTCAGCAGTGATAAACCCAAATCCTTTAGTTTCGTCAAAGAATTTAACTTTACCTTTCATTTTCTACCTCCTAACTTTAGCAAGACATTTCTCACAATATACCTTATTAGCTTCTCCTTTGTTAACAAGGTACCTTTTCTTGCAAAGCCTACAATATTTTACTATTTTGTAATCTACCATTCTTAATCTATTCTCAGAACAAGCTTAAATTGTACTGATTATACCATAAAAATAAGGCTCAGTATATAAAGCCTTCCATTATATGTACATTTTAGGACTTTTTTTTGTGTTTATTTTCAATACTTTACATTTCATAAAAATTTAAATATCAATTACTAAATAATTCACTTAATGGAAATCTACTTTGCAACAACAAATAACGCAAAAGTGATCTCACTAAAGAGGGACTTGGGTAAATACGGAATAGACGTTATCCATAAGAAAATTGAGTTAGTCGAACCAAGGGCATCAGAGGTTGGTGAGATAGCAGCTTCAAAGATGTTTCAAGCCTTCCCTGTAATACAGAAACCAACAATTGTGATTGATGCTGGATTCTATATCCCCGCACTTAAAGGATTTCCAAGAGCATACGTTAACTTCGCACTTGAAACTGTAGGACTAGAGGGACTTCTTAAACTCACAGAGGAAAAATCAAGAGTCTCTATGTTCAAGGAATGCCTTGCATACATGGCACCTGGAATGAAAGAACCTCAATACATAATGGCATATGTCGATGGCTCAATAACAGAGCCACGTGGCGAGATGCAAGAACACCTCTGGAGCGACCTTGCACTTATCTTTATCCCGGAAAAATGCAAGAAGACTTTAGCAGAGATGCCATATGATGAATATCTTGACTGGAGAAAACTCTGGAAAGAAAAACATAGCCTTGGCTTTAAACTTTATCAATGGCTAAGTTCTAACAATTACCTGTCAAACAAATAATTTCAATACTTCTTTAAACAAACCATAATTTTTTATGTTATCTTAATATCTCTGTATTATTATGGACTACTGCCTTGTACATCTTATAGAAAACCCTGCAAAAGAATTTCATGAAACTCTTGTAAATCTTGTCGCTAATAGGTTTCTTCTAAAGGGAGCTTTGAACTTTCCTCATTCACACTTCACCCTTAAGTACACATTTAATGGTCCTGTTGAAGAAGTCGAGTCCTTGCTTAAGAGGTTCTGCGGTAATCTTAAGCCATCTTTATACCAAGTAAAAGGCTTTGAAAGCTTTTCAACTGACTGTATCTACATGAACATCATACCCGCGGATGAACTTAAACAGACGCAGATTAATCTAGCATCTGAGTTAAGGAAACTTAACTGGATGCAATGGCATGGGTTTGATGGAGAGAATATAATACTGCATGCAAGCATTGCACACACAGATCTTAATGAATCAAACTTTAAGGATGTCTGGAACTTTGTGCACCACTACAGCCCGGATTTCAAGCAAAGGTTCAATAACATTGCAATTGTAAAGTTAGAAGATTATTGGAAAATCCACAAGATTTACTCTTTCTGAACTTTGTAACCAGCTTCTCTGATCCTTTCAATAAGGTTCTCAGGCTTCCAGCTCCAGAACACAGCATACTTACTTTTATTATTCCTGTGAAATATCCTTACACCTGGTTTGAAAAGAAACTTTACCAGCCCAACATATTCAATATCTTCTTTATAGAACACTCTCTTGAAAAAGAACGCATTCAACACAATCCTATCGGGATACACCTCAATCTTTCCAACAGGCCATGAAGTATTGGCAGTCATCAATTCATTCTTTCCTACACTAATCCCGCCTCTCTCAGAATAAATCATATCCATATAAACCTAAGAACTTAACGACTTATTAAAGCTTTTCTGCTTCAATACTCTCTTCAGTTGCGCCACCAGTGAATTTATTAGAGATCATCCAATAAAAGTTTCTTACATACACAAGCGCTAGACCAAAAACCCAGCCATATATGATAGTGACAGTTCCTATTATTATGCCATGCATAAGATTAAGGTTAGCATTCACCCTTCTATTTGATGATAATGGATCAATATAATAAAGCATGTAAGAGACAGCTTGAAGGAATATTGCTACAGGAACACTTAACCCAAGTTGTAACAGAATCCCTAACAACAAGAACCTCATTATGACTTCGTCAAGCAGCAACCCGCTCATTGATGCTAAGATAGTATATTGCGACTCTCCTCTTCCAAAAAGTATCCAATGCAGTATCTGGTCAGCAACCATTGCACCTAATGCAAACCCAACGACAAGCCAAAGATAGTCAAAGAATCCTGAGTATAACCCTGAAGCAAATTCAATAAACCCTGGACTCTGTATCCCAAGATAATTAAGAAGTACAGGGGTCAATATAACCCACAATGCAAGATTTATTGGAATAATCAGTAGGTGTATAATCTGGCCACGCTTTTCAATCGCAGCATTATATACTATGCTATATACCAGAAAGAAAGCTAATAGATAAATAAGAATCATGTAATCCTGTTGAAGATTAAGTAAAGGAACCTTTCTTATAGCTTCTAATAAAGTAACAAAGTCTACTATTATTTATCACCTCAAAAATAACAATTATTTTACAAGCCTATCAAACATCTTGTCAAGCCTTTCATCAAGTGCCTGCTTGTTCTTCACTTCGTCCAGGAGGTCGCCTGCCTCTACCTCTCTCACTTCAACAAACTTCAGATAACCAACTTGCGGCATTCTTCCCACAGCCAAATCCTCTGCATACGCAACAAGCTCCCTATCATTCAAGGAATAATCCCCATTGCTCCTGCACACCACACTGCCCTCTTCAGGAAAATAGAAGCAATACTTATTTATCCGTGAGCATATCGATACAGGACCTTTGTTTACAACTCTAAAATATAATGCTTTCATAGAAAAATAAAAATCATTCTTATATTTAAATTTTTAGGAAAAAAATCTAGAGGTTTAATATAAAAATAAAATAATTAAGTACTCCAGCAAAACTGACCCAGAGCAGGTAGGGCAAAAATAAATAACCTGCAGGTTTAGATACCTTGTAAAACTTAATCCCTGTGACGAGTATTGCAAACCAGAGGAAGATAATCTCAACAAAGGCAAGCCTAGGATTCCTTAACCCAAAGAACAAAATCGACCATAATGCATTCAAACAAAGTTGTCCCCCAAACCAGGCAATCTCTGTTCTATGCTTCTGAAACCCTTTCATCCATACAAGATACAAAGCAATCCCAATCATTAGGTAAAGTACTGTCCAGACAGGACCAAAAACCCAGGAAGGAGGATTGAAAGAAGGTTTAACTAAATCGATATACCAAGTGTTCACTGATGAAGCAGTGAAAACTGAACCAATAGCACTTGCAATGAATGGTACTACTACTGAAATTATTAATCTTTTATAATCTATCTTATACATTTTACAGCCTCCAAAGCACTTCGCTCTTTATCCTTAATCTCAAGCATTATATCAAAATCAATACCTTTTACCTTTTTCAAAAAACCCATGAAATGTTTTATATCAATGTGCTCAGAATGACTTCCTTTCTTATTACCCTCATTACTGTAATCAATCATAAGCTTGCCATCATTTTTACTCCAAGTCTTTCTGGCCTTCAAGATAGCTTCTCTTAATCTCTCACCATTATTCAAACATTCATGATGATAAGTATCAAATATGGTTGGAATTTTTATCTTGTCACTAATAGCAGTGCAATCCTTCAAACTATAAGACCTATGATCATTTTCAATAACTAACCTCTTCTTAACAGCCAGTGGGAGCTTCTTATAATTCTCAACAAACCTTCTGATAGAGGCACCTTTATCTCCATACACCCCACCTACATGTATCTGCACCTTTGCATCTCTTCCCAGCTTCATCAAGTCAAGAACTCTACAATGATACTCCAGTTCTTTCACACTTCTCCTAACAATATCCTTATCAAGTGCATTTATCAGCACAAACTGGTCAGGGTGCATGCTTATCCTTATGCTATTATCATGTATAAACCTTCCAACCTCTTCAAACCGCTTCTTAAAATGCTTCCCCCAATCAAACCTGCACACTGGATGGCTTGCAAATGGAATTAGGTCTGAGCTAATCCTGAAAAAGTACACTCCGTTATCAACATTCCACCTTAGAATCCTCATCAAACAATCAAGATTATTACTAACTTTCTCAATCAGGTTCTCTTTAGAATAATTCTTAAGCCTGAAAGTTGTGTTAGCAGTACATCCAATGCTTCTGTTGATACAGGGATAACCAATCTTCATAGTCATCTAGACATTATAATACTATATTAATCTTACTCAGAAATATCCAAAAGTTCATTCAATACAACAGGAAGTTCCTTAACACCAGCATCATCAGAGAAATGTCCCTTCCCTTTCTCGATAATAATCTTTGCTCCAAGTTTATCTTTGAAGACTTTGGAATTATCAAGTGGAACTTCTGGGTCATCGTCTGAGAAGATCGCAATAAACTCACGAGCGTTCATCTTAATCTTATCATATCCCAACTCTTTTTTAGTCCAGTCCTCAACAACATGCTTCTCCTCTTCATCCCTCTCTTCATAATTTGTAAGCGTAAGCCATCCTGCCACTAATATAGCTCCTCCTATCTTCACATCAATAGATTCAAGGTACTTCATTATTGCCATGCAGCCTATCGAATGACCAACCAAAAAAGTATCCTCATCTGGCTCTCCGACTGCTTCTTTAATCTTCTCAACCCATGGCTCTGGCATTGGTATGCTCGGATCAGGCATTGCAGGAACAATCACCTCAAAACCTCTGGACTCTAACCCTCTCTTTAACCAAGGAAACCAGCAGTTTTCAGGATATCCATCCCAGCCATGTATCATTATAACCTTTTTCATCAATTCCAGAAACAATTCTATATTATTTAAATCTTACTCAGAAATATCCGCAACCACAGCATCGTTCAACTTAATTACATCCTCTACCTTCATCTCAAGCAACCTTTCACGACTTCCACCGCCGCCGTAGATACTCTCAAACTCAAGCAATTTTTTATCAATAATAACCTTCATCTTAACTTTATGATGCACCATCGGAGTTGCACCAGGCAGGTACCCAGAGTACTGCTCAGCTTCTGAGAATGGCACTAACCTAACCTTTTTCAACTTAAGCGCTTCTTTTACTTTACTGAAACTTAACTTACAATCACCGGGTATAATCGCAAGTATCGCATTCTTATCCTGGTCAAGCAGGACTAAACTCTTTGTAACTCTCTCTAGCTCAATCCCTGCTTTCTCAGCAGCATCTGCAGTATGTATTGTCTCAGGCTTTTCAACAAACCTGTACCATACCTTCTCTTCCTTCAAATATTCTTCAAGTTGCATAGTAAAAACCTAAATCAAGTGGTATAAAAAACTAACGAATATTCAGGATTTCTTATATAGAATCAGTACTCCACAACACTTAAATACCAAAAACACAAAAATCCCAATCATGAAAGCAAAGACAAACTACATTATCGACATATTTCTAGGAATCTCTTTTATTATAACTACAATCACTGGATTGATTATATTCTTCTTTCTTCCAAGCGGAGTACAGAGGTCTGGATATCAAGAGTTCCTGGGAATTATAAAACAAACATGGAGCAGCTGGCATGAATGGGCAGGCATTATTATGATTGTACTTGCCTTAGTACATCTAATCCTTCACTGGAAATGGATTGTCTGCATGACAAAAGCATGTTTTGCTAAGAAAAACAATAAACTAAAGACACCAGAATAAACCTATTCTTTTGCTTAATTTATAAAGAAAACATTTAAATAGCACGCTCCTTTTTAAAGAACCATGAAAATCGGATTTCCCACGCACCCAAGAAAAGATATTGTTAAAGAGATTGAATGGATAGGCAGGAACAAGTTTGACTTTGTTGATATATTTCTTGAAGAAGACATAAACATACCAGAGAACCTGGACATTGAAAAGATAATAACAACTCTAAAAAAATACAACCTAGACGCAACTGGCCATACTGGATATTATCTTCCATTTGGTTCCTGCGTAAGGTCAATAAGGGAAGCAGCTGTCAATGAAGCCATCCGCTACTTAGAAGTATTCTCAAAACTTCCTGTTGAGTATGTCACAGTTCATGCAAACTGGACTGCTTCTTTATTTTCAGTTGATGAAACAATAGACTTTCAGGTTGAATCATTAAGAAAGCTTGTCAAAGAAGCAAAAAAGTATAACCTTAACCTAATGTACGAATCTCTGGACAGCTGGAGAGATACAAGTGACACAGTTGCAAAAGTCTTGAAGAAGGTGCCTGGTCTTTACTTCCATCTTGATATAGGACATACAAGTGTCCATGGAAGAAAACCTGAAGACTTCATTAGAAAGTTTCACAAGAAACTAAAACATGTACATCTCCATGATAATAACCTAAGGGAAGACCTGCATCTTCCTATGGGAACTGGAGCAAACAACTGGAACAGCATACTAGAGACTCTAAAAAGATACTATGATGGAACAATCACTTTAGAGATCTTTTCACAAGATAAGGATTACGCTTTATTGAGTAAAGAAAAACTTAGAACTTTATGGAGGTCACTATAATGAATAAATATGTAGAAAAACTAAAACATCTTTTCTTTAACACGAAAACATTCTTCAATACAGTCACTGGAGAACGCGAGTATATGCCAATACTTCTTTTCTTTGTTGTAGTGTATGCAATCTCTCAGCTTATTGAGGTAATTTCATCAATCCCTGTAATAGTACAGACTTCTTATGGTCAACCTCTTATGGGAATCTTTTCATTTTTCATCACATTATTTGCTGCGCTATTTGGGGTAGCTCTTGCATTTGCCACTCCTTGGATAAGCGCTGGAATCAATCATCTGGGTGTCATGATTTTTGGAGGAAAGCAGGGTTTTTTTAACACTTTCAAGCCAAGCACATACGCAATGATGATAGGAATGATCTATAACGCAATCGCTGCTGTCATCCTGTTCTTTGTGAACATGTTTTATCCTATGCCGCTCCAGGTTGAAACCTTTGCAGAGATTCCTTTTGTTACAATAGGTATTGCAATTGTGATTGGAATAATTGCATTCATACATACACTCTACGCAGAAGTGATTGGAATTGCAAAGTTCCAGAGAATGTCAAAAGGAAGAGCTCTTATGGCAGTGCTCATACTTCCAATAATGATAGTCTTAGTTGTGTTAGTATTTGGTCTAGGATTATTCTTTGTAGGAAGATTTGCAGGATTTTAATTTTTTTTATTTATATATTTATTTTCAATACTTATTTTCTCAAAATCTAAAATTTTATCAAAAAGTTTATATATGCATATACATTAAACTTGATGTATTAACCTAAAACGAGGTGCTATATATGGCAGAAAAAACAACTTTAGACTGGATCGCTCTAGTACTAGTAATAGTGGGCGGTATTAACTGGGGACTAGCTTTGTTCAATTTTAACCTAGTGAACCTATTGTTCGGCTGGGCTGCATGGCTAGAGAAACTGGTTTATGGATTAGTAGGCTTAAGTGCTCTATATCTAATCTATTGGCTTACCAAGTAAGCTTTTTTCTCTTTTTTTTCTTTCTTATCTTTTTATCTTAATCTTCTAAGGATACATTTAAATATCAGCTTTTCTTTAGTTTATAAATGCTCAACTACATCATTTTAGGGATATTACAAGGCATCTTTGAATGGATCCCAGTCTCAAGTGAAGGAGTGCTTGCTTTATTCAGCCAGTTCCTTACAGATGTGAACGCAGTTGACATTGCTCTGTTCCTTCATCTCGGAACTCTGTTAGCTGTTATCATTTACTTCTCAAAAGATTGGAAACAAGTGGTTACAATTAAAGATAAAAAACTCTTGAAATTCCTAATCATAACAACTATAATCTCACTTACTATTGGCTATCCTATGTATAGGATAATAAGAAACATTGCAATCGGTAACTCCTTGCTTATAATTGTAGGAACTGGCCTTCTTATCACATCATATTTTCATAAATCAAAGAAACGCTTTAACCTTAACTTTGAGAAGCTTGCAGTTGTCTCTGGCTTTCTCCAGGGCTTTGCTGTCATTCCAGGATTATCAAGATCAGGCTCAACAATCTTCGGTCTTTCATTAGGAGACCTAAAACCAGAGCAGATTCTTAGGATCTCATATATGATGTCAGCACCTGTAGTGCTTGCTTCCTCTCTCTACTTACTCTACACAAGCCCTATACTTTTACAAGCCTGGCCAGCACTTATCTCAAGCTTCATTGTAGGCTTTCTAACCCTTCATCTACTTATGAAACTCTCACAAAAGATCAACTTCTTCAAGTTCACACTTGTGTTTGGACTTCTGTGTTATCTGGGTGCTTTGATTGGGTTTTTGGCTTAGGAAGAAATAAATTAACCACTCAAAAGTAACAACAAAACCGAAACCTTTATAAACTCCGAAAATACATATTCTCTATAGCGAATCAGCTTATTACCCCTAAAATCAACCTATAGAAAAATGACCCTGGATGAACATATAAAGAAAATCTTTGAAAAGAAAAAAGGAGTTATATTGGTAGTTGATACTGGCATACATCTTCCATATGACCCAGGACTATTAAAGGCTGAAGAGATTCATAAGAAGCAAGAACAGATTGAAGATTTTGCAGAGCTGCATGGAATTGACTTGAAACTGCACTACCTTACACAAAACGATATTCTAAGATTAAATCCATTAGTTGACTCAATATCACGTTACTTAAAAGTTTCAAACGATCCAGCCTTGTTCCTCGTAATGGCAAACTCAGATATGAGGCTCATGGGCACAGCAAAAGGTTTTGCAGAATCAGGAGTCTCAGCAGCATTACTTGAAAAGAAGTTCCCAGATGTTCCACTTTTGTTTTACGTACCAAAGTATGATGAAGAACCTCTTGATGGTGCAATGGAACAGACTCTACCAATATTCTTGATGTATACTCCTCAGTTTTATGAAAGACGTCAAAAGCTTCACATTAAACAACATCCTTCACTGATGCACCTGCTTGCAGAGGCATTTATAGGAAAAGATGAATTAGATGTAAGTGCACACGAATACATGCAAATAGCTTGGAAAGATAATTATCTCCCTTTTATAGACCGCTCTTTAAGAGCTGGCAACTCACAGTCAAAGATGCACTACAGCTTCCTTGTCCTAAGCAATGCAGAGGTAAGACGTTTAGGAAAAGAGGCTATCCGTGCAGCTGAAAAAGTAAAACTACAGAAATTCAACAAAGCATTGGAAAAAGAAGACCTTAGCGACTGTGCAGCTATCTTCATAGACAACTCCTGGCACCATTCCCTGCACTCTGGCGCATTAGGAGGAGGTCTAAAAGAACTAGAGAGAATTAGAAAAATTCTTGACAAGGAAAACCTTAACATTCCAATAATTTATCAGTCAGGACACAAGTCTGAAATGTTTTCAGAAGAGGAAAAACAAAAGTTAAATGATCTTGGAGCAGTCCTTGCTTCAAAGGATATCTTTCCAAAAGTATCACAAGGCGCTCTTAAAGCAAAGAAAGAAGCAGAGATAAGCAGGATACTGAAAACCTCAAGCCTAAAGGATATTGCCCCAGATGTTCACATATACGACTCACAGAATGGTCTGCATGTTGTATGCTCAAAGATCATAAACGGAGAAGCACCTTCATATGAACATAAGATGAGAGTTCTTGCAGAGTTCCACGATATAATGAAAGACCATTTAGATAATGAAATCCTTGCAGAACACTCAGTCAACCTTTTCAGGCCTTTCACTAAGATACTACTAGCTCTAAGAAACCATTCAAGCATTGAATGGTTTGCAGAATCAGAACCTCTTTATGAAAGACTAAGACAAAAGCATGAATCTCTTCCTGCTACCACAATAATCCACAATGACCCAAAATGGGACAACTGGTTTGGTTCTGCTCTTGGTGATTATGGTGACTGCTGTGCAGCTCCTGTCTACAAAGACCTGGCAAGAGCACTGCTTGATGAAGAAAATGCTTTTAGGTTAGTAAGAAATCCAGGATGGGTAGAGAAAAAAGTAGAACTTTATCTAGATAAAAGAACTAAACTTGATCCTGAGTTTAAACCAGAACCTGACTTCAAGGACAATGTAAAAGAAGTCATCTTCCTAGAGTCACTAAGATTAGCTAGATACAAAGCTTCAACTGGTAGTTATGATACAATGCAGGAACTCCTTGGTGTAGCAACGACATACATCAAGCTACTCGCCAAACAAGACAACACCACAGAATCTACCGACCTTGTGCATTAAAATAAGATTACTTTAATTCTTTAACAGCATAGGTCAAATAATCAATAAAAGAATAGACTCCTAAGATCAATGCTGCGATAAACACATAATCTGCATAGACAAATCCTGCAATGTGCAGACCAAAATAAAGGTACATTAAAACAGCGAACGCCTTGATTGAATCCCTGTGGACATAGTGCAGGTATAACTTTTTGGTTTTTCTGGAGATATAAACCCCCAAAGCAAGCTCTGCAATACCTCCTAGGATACACGCAGTTATAATCCAGACTTTAAATGATCCCAGTAATGCTAAAACCACAAAGATAGTGATCAAAAAGATTCTATCATTCAATGCATCTAGTAATCCTCCATGCTCTGAAAATTCTTTATATCTCCTTGCAACTCTACCATCAATTCCATCAGTCAACGCTGCTAAAAAATAAGCTATTGTTGCAATATCTCTATAATCTAATAAGATTAAAGCAACAACTACTGGAAGGAGAAGCACCCTTGTGATTGTAATAAAATCCGCTTTTGTAAGTTTCATACTGGTACTCACTCCGCAAATAGGATGCCTAGCATAGGAGACACTGCTCCATAGAACAATCTGAACAACTCCATCTGATAATGCAATATCCTAAGATCTCCCTTGCTCATTAGACTTTCTTGAATAAGGTTTCTTAACTTCTTGTTTATATCAACAAGTTCCTTCTTATCCTTCTTATAGAAAGCTGATTCCATAGCTTCCCAGATAGACAGAAGATTTTCATAATTACTCTTTATCTTGGCATTATATACAACCTTGCTCTTGCTCAATATCTGGCTAACTCTATGTATATCAGCATGGATATTTATAAAGTACGAAAGCAGGGAGTAATAATCATAATTGCTAAGTTCAGTTTTAGCACTGTAGATAAAACGCTTCCCATAGTTCTGATACTGGCTTAACTTTGAATAATAACTCTCAATCTCTTCCATGTCACCTTTATCCTTTAATAGTGAGATACTCTCGTGCACTAGCTGGAACATCTTCCTCAAAAAAATCTTAAACTTCTCCTCAGTAGTCTCTACAATGACACCAATCTTGCACTGCCCCTCTTTCCTGTCAATAATCTCAAGCCCCAGGAAATAATAATCAATCACCTTGACAATCTCCTTGTATACATTTTCATCATCGTATACAACAGTAATCTCATCATAGCCCTGCCTGTATACCTGTCCAAGAAGATACTTGATATTAGCCCTGAAAGCCTCTCTTATCTTTATTCTTGTCTCCTTTTTCTCATGCTTCTCTTCAGCAAGTACAACTAACTCTCCATCATTGTCACTAAGAAAAACCTCGTCACCACCTTCAAGCCTGTTCCTCCTTATCCACTTGACTGGAAGAGTCAGGGTAAAAGAGTTATTTCCTTGTTTGATTATCTTCCTTCTCATATTAAAATGATATAATCAATAGTTCTATTTAAAGCTTACTATTTTTTGATAAAAAACATATTCTAAATATTCTCAATATCAATTATATATAAATCTCTCTATAAGTACTACTCTTCTGTAATAATACTAATAACTATAACAGGTGAAAACAAATGAACTATTATAAAAGATTCAAGAGTGCAGAAAAACTGCCAACTATCTTAGTAGTCGATGATCTAAAACAATACAGGGAACAATATGCAGCTCTTGCAAGAGAGTTTGATGTAAATGTAATAACTGCTTCTAATGTTGCAGAAGGTATTGGGAAAGCTCTGCAATATAGGCCAGAGATTATCATAACTGACAAGGACATGCCAGACGGTTCTGGCAACGAGCTGGCTGAAAAAGTTATGGAAGTATACAGACCAATGATTGCTGGAATAACAGGCGGGCTTCCTTCAGATTTCAAACAACTGGATTTCAAGCTTCCTAAGTCAATCTCAGATTCTGACTACAGGTCACTTATACAGGCAATGCTTGAGAATAAAGAACCAGCTAAAGCTGTAAGTGAATTCCATAAGCTGACTAGTGACAAGTACAGGCCAAAGTTAGAAGAGGGTTTGTTAAGCATCATGGAACCTTACCAAGCAGTTGACCTCCTTATGCAGGGTTTCATAATCACAACTGCAATCAATCAAGGTCGCGACAAGATTTGGGATGGCTGTCAGGAAATTAACATTGTAGAGTTGAAACAAACTATTGGGAAGGAAAGCTTTGAGCCAGAGAAGATCCGAGAGCTACTAAGTCTTGACGATATCTTTGAAGGTGGAAAATTCCCAGAACTAGCTGAAACTGACAAAAGCTTGATTGAATCGCTGAAAGGTTCACCGATGGGCTCACAGGAGTCAAGGGTATACAGCCTTGTGATGGGTCAAAGAGCTCGCGACCTGATCAAGAAACTGGAGAACAAGGAAGAGATTACACTAGATGAAGCTGTCAGGTTCAGAGAAACATATGTAGGTGCGATGAAATGAGAGACAAAATCAATCAAATATACGATTTCACGAAAGAGAACCTGTACCTATGCCTTCCAGACATAGAAGTGGATGGAAAAAAGTACAACTCAACTTTACTGTTTGAGATGTTGACATCCCTTGTCAATGGAAAGCACCTTATCAAAGGTGAATATGGTCTAGGTAAGACAACTTCAGCAGAGTCAATCATAAGCCTCATGCACTCCCTCCCTAAAGAGGTTGTATTGGCTTCAGAGATTCGCGGTCATGCTGAACAGACTGAAGAGAAGATACTTGCAAGACCAGACCTTGGAGAACTTAACCTAGGTCGTGAGAAAGTCTTGTGGAGTTACTTTGTACTCAACACTCCAAAGATTATAGACGAGCTTAACAGGTTCCCTCCTTCAAAGCTCAACATGTTTGTAGATGGTATTGACAGGGGCAACTGGCAGTACATGTCAGACATGGTAAAGACAAAGGACTTCGCGCTTTTCGCTACATGCAACTGGGCAGACCTATCAAACGGTGCAATATCAGAGGTAATACTAGAGAGATTTGGCATTGCATCTGAATCAAGGCAACCACACCTTACACAGATTGCTGAGATCTCTGACATGGACAATGGAGCAAGTGCAGAGCTTGAAGACCTTGTTGTTTCAAATAAGATCTTTGAGATCTACAATGCAAAGGACATGAGCTATCTCGAGAAACTTAAGAGAGTCGATGAGATAACTTCACAATTCAAGAGCGAGCTAGAGTCAAGGCTAAGCATCCCGCTGATAACACCAGATGAAAAGAAATCAATCTACAGCAAGATCAAGGACATGGAACTATCAGAGGAAGCTGAACTCTTCTTTTTATTCGCAACTTCAGAGCTCTCTACATGTCAGTGGAGAAACGGCGAGAAAAGAAAGAACGACAAATGCTTTGCATCACAGTGCCACTATAAAGACCATGCATGTTCAAAGACAGCCAACGCACTATCAATGAGGACTGTCAAGAACTGGAAAAAGTACGCTAGAGCATTGGCATGGTTCACAGGTTCAGATGAAGTCACAGTCGAGCACATGGCAAAAGTATTTCCTTATGTCACATGGCACAAGACTGTGTATGACTCAAAGTTCATGTCAAGCCTTGAGAAGGACAAGCAAGGACTGATCCTTCCACTTTACGCAGCTACTAGGTTGATAAATGAAATACAGCAGCGCTTTAGTGAGCAAGCACCATTCCTGAAGAACTATGTAGCTTTGCGAAGAGACGCTGAAGAGCTTGAAGAAGCTGGCAAGTCAGCTGAAGCTAAGGCAAAGCTAGAGGAAGCTTCAAAGTACGCATCTGACAAGGACCATATGGTCTTCAAAGAGCAAGAGAGGACTGATAAGATATGAACCCGCGCCTAAGAAGACAGATAGCAAGGATAGGAGACTTGTTTCAAGCAGCTAAACCTAGCTTAAAGTCTAAGGACATCTCAGGTTTTTTAGCAGAGAGACTACCAGGAAGAAGCCCTTCATCAATAGAAGAGGAACTTCTCTCTCATCTCCCGTTGTTTGATAGGGAAGAGGAAGAGAAACTCAATGCTAAAGCTCTTGAGACAGCTGAGAAGCTTGGTGTTGAAGTGCAGGATCAAAGGGTCTTTGATGAGATCTGCAGCCAGGATAAGGAACTTGGTGAATCCATGTTTGCTCTGGGCTTAAGGAACTATCAGTTTCACTTCATCCAGTTGCCGTTTTATGATAAGGTAAAACAGCTTTTAGAGATCGGCAAAGATAAGGAGTTTGAAGCGCATTACAGGCAGTTATCATCTGTAGAACTCTTTGGACTTAACGCAGCATGCATTGAAGATTACACCTACAGCCCTGCACTTGGTTATCGCTCAGTACTATTCCACATGCTAAGGCACCTTCATAACATCACAGGTGAGGAATCAAGTTATGAGACTGCAAGGATTGCTTATGCAACTTTCAAGGACAAGAAAGTGTTAGAACTCGGCTGTGGTCCAGGCTTTTTCCTTTACACTCTAAAACAGTTAGGAGCAGATGTCACTGGTGTAGAACTTAACAAGGATGTGAAAAAGGTTCCAGGTTTAAGGATCATTGAAGGAGACGCAAGAAAACTTCCAGAGATTGTCAATGATGAATTTGACATTGTGTTCAGTAAAGACTTTATCACTCTTGCAGTCACTAAGCACGATGCTGGAGATATCATGGAAGGTGTTTTCAAGATAATGAAACCTGGCGCATTCACATTCCATTCAATAGATTACAGGAGAACTCCAGAGGAATTGTACCTAAAAAACATTGGCCAATACTGCAAGACCCCAGAAGACCTTGAGAAACTGAAGAAAGGGTTTTCAGGTCTCACAGACGAAGGTAAAGAGTACATCCTCAGAAGAAACATATTCAACATCTCACTTGAGCACCTTGAGGACATTGGTTTCACAAGACTTGGCAATTACAAACTTGATGTTGAGGAAAACCTCTCATTTGCACTAAGAAAATGAACTAAAACGAACTGATAAAATGAGCTTTTACAAAAAATTCAGGAAAGCGAAATTTAAAGAAGCAAAGCTTGATGTAGTTGAAACTCCGCCAATAACAGCAGTCTTGACATTTGAGCAGCCTCTCTTTCACAGGATCAAGAACCCTGAGGATATTGATGTATATAGAAGTCTCCAGAGAAAAATAAAGAGTTTATACTATCAATGGAGAACCCTGGGAAAATACCTTGAAAGAAAGGTGCGTTCTGTTGACGAAGTTGCAGAGTTAGAGAAAAAGTGCAGGGAGCTGTCAAGAATCAGATGGAACTCTAGAATAGAAATAACTAAAGAATTCCTAGATGAATACCGCCAAGAACATGAAAGACTGGGCAAGTTAGAAGAAAAAGTAAAGGAAACAAAGTTTCCAAAAATTCATGCTAAATATAGGAAGCTTGTTAATTACCAAGAAGCACTTCAAGGCAAGATTTCAGATATTTCTCTGTCAATCACAGCAGAGTCACCCCTTGATACTTTGAAAGTATATGGTGTGCTTGACTATACTCGAAGTCCTGGTTTTCATACCTGGGATGAGAGTAGGACAGGCAGTGTAATAGGATTCCTTAGCGATAAGTTGATTGATGAATTAAGAGGTGAAAACATCAAGAAGATTATACTGTTTTCAGGACTTCACGCACGCGAACATCCTTATAATGCAGCATCATACATCGCAGGCCAACTATCCCTTCCAAAAGGGGTTGTCCAGGTATATTCAACAGGATATGCAGAAGGTCGTGTCAGTGACCGGGTTGAGGTTCTGCACAAGGAAAGACGGCATCTAGAGGCATTCATGCAATCCCAAGGACTCCCAAGAGATGTGGCGTCGATTGAGATAATGCCTGGGCCAAAGGTTGGCGACATACTTGCGAGGATAAAATGAGCTACTACAAACGATTCAAGGAATGTGAAGCAGAAGCAGAAGAACAAGAGAATCCAGTAGAGGAAATTGTATTGAAAGAGAATGATCCCAAATTAGGTGAAGTAATTCGCAGGATACTGGATGGTGAGAAGATAAGTAAGATTAGCAAACTTGGGAGTTGGGATAAAGAATTCGGCAAACTCATGGAAAGACTCGGATATCAATGCACTGGAGGATCATCAATGGGTGATTTCAGTGTGTCCAACTACCGCATAGCTGACTTTATCTCTGAAAGCATTGTGGTAAAACTTGCAGAAGATAACTATCACAAGATAATGGAAGATATCCTAGAGACAAAAAAAATACAGGCTTGTGATGTTCACATGTTCATGGCTTTGGTTAAACAAAAGCCAGGCGCAGACAATGACCAAGTGCTTTACTTGGAAAAGGTTGCTAGAGCTGTATCAAATAGAGAATTGAACCTGCCAAAAGGCCTTATAAGTGAGATAGAAGAGTTTGCAGAAAAACATCTCTGTGCTGTACCGCGCTATAACCCTGATTATGGGGGCAACGATTTTGACGTTAATTATGCAGATATTGACAATGATGCTAAAAGACGAGCAGACATCCTGCTTGATTTCCTTGTCAATGACATTATGAGAGGAAAATCCTCAATCGATAGAGATGGATATGAATTAGTGATTCAGGCAGCCAATGGTTATGGAAGATGGTACGGAGGTAAGAGAAGAGCTTTGATACATTACTATGTGCTTAGAGAACTTCCCGAAGATTTCAAGATTCCAAGAAAATGGGCAGAGCCTATGCTAAGATCCGGATTAGAATGTCACGACATCCCTGCAGCTGCAATCATCGACAGGGCTTACAGGATTGAATCAAAAAGGCCAAAACTAATAATATGACCCTCGAAAAAAAATTAAAGGAAGCATGGAAGAGAGTTAGAGAGAGATTTTTCTATCCTAACCTGCCAGATCCAAAGCTAAGCGAAACCAGGACAGCTTCAATTAACATGTTCAACCATCAGATAGAGATATCTCCTGAATTTGTAAATAAGTTTGTAGATAAAGGTGTGCCTGTTGAGGAAGCATTAGACGGCCTTCTATCACATGAAGTAGGTCATTACTTAATTCATCCTTATGACTTAGCAAAAGCACTCTGGTTAGGCATAGTTGCAGAGAGGATTGATAATAAATATGGTGAGACCGCTAATTCGATATACTCAGATTTAGTTGTAAACCTGAACCTCATTATGAGAAAGGACCTCAAAGAGATTCCTAAACTCCTAAGAGCAGAAGAGAAAGAAAATCCTATCCAGAAAATAGTCAAAGGCTACTACCAGGAAGCTACAGGAATTGACATGGGTGTAAAACTTGATGATTACATGAAGCAGCAGGTCAAAAGACTTCAGACTATTGACTTCCTTGACGCAACAAAGGATGAACGTAACCTAAGCAGGTTTACCAAGATCATAAGAGACATAATGCTGAAGTATCAGCTTCAACCGACTCAAGCTGGTGGCATGGGCAACTTTAATCCTAATGCATATGACAAGAACGAACTAGAACGTGCTTTAAGAGATGTGGCAGCTAAATGCAGTAAAGAAGAATTTGACAAGCTTGTAAAAAAACACAACATCAAGGAAAAATTGCAAGGAAAACCTCAAGGTAGCAAACTTCAGGATATTACAGCAGGAACTGAAGACGGAGAAACAGAATTAAGGGATGTACTTTACTTCCAGGTCCTTGCAGAGAACTTTAGGCCAGAGATTAAGAAGAGGAAACTCGAGAAGAATGGTTCTATGTTCCCTCATACCCATAAAGAGTTTGAGGTAGAGGATTCACCTCGCGACATAGATGTTTATGCTTCACTCGGCAAACCATTCCTCCCTGGACTAGGCAAGACATGGGTTAAGGCTGAAGGCACATACCACGCAGAAGAGGAACATCTTCCAAACCTTCTGATAATGAAAGACATCTCAGGAAGTATGCAGGAGTGCGAACCATATGCAGAGATTGCATGTATTGCAACTGCAGACGCATACTTAGAAGACAGAGCTAATGTTGCTGTATATCTTTTCAACAACTATGTTGACAGGGATGAATTGAAGAAAGGTTATCAGGAAGATCGCGATGCTATTCACAGAGCACTTACAAAAAGCAACTCAGGTGGAACTGTAATAGACAAAAGAGCACTCAGATACTTAGATTTCATCATAAAGAAATCTAAAACTCCAGTTGACATTGTCTTGGTCACTGACCTAGATATTGACGGAAGAGAAGAACTATTTGAATTCCTGTACAACAGGACTGACAGAAACAGGGTTACCATAGTCTATACTGGAAAAAATGGCGGAATCTCTGATTTACAGGAACGTTTCAACAGTCCAAATTTCACCATATACTCAATAACATCACCTGAACAGATTCCAGACATTGTTATTGGAGAGGTAAGAAAATGAGCTACTATAAACGGTTTAAGGAAGCAGAACAAAAAGAGCATGATAATCTGTCAGATAAGATAGACAAGAAATTAGATGAACAGGAATCAATCGAAGATTTGATTGAAAAAAAGCAGTTTGAGAAAGCAGGAGACCTGTTGATGGAACTTGGAAGAAAGGAAGAAGCACTGCGCTGCTATAAGAAGTTAGCAGTGATTTGCTTTGTAACTCCAGGTGAACATAGGTACAGGAAACCACAAGAACTTGCAGCAAAATCAGGAGACAAGCAGTTTCAGGACGAAGTAAGTCGTATGATCCCAGAGTTTATGTCCACAATACTTGAATTTGATCCTGAGAAGAGAAAGGCTGCCAATGAATACTGTAAGAAACAATTCAATGAATGGTGGGGAGAGGATATCTGCAAATGAGCTACTACAAATGCTTCAAACGTGAATTCAAAGAAGTACCTGCTCTTGAGACAAAGACAAGAATAATTTGGGTTGCCAACAATAAGAAACGGTTTGAGGAGCAGTACAACAGAATAAAGGAACAGCTTGGTGGAATCATAGTAGAGCATAGTATAGCAAATCTGTTAGATAAAACTCTGCAGCCATACCATGCACTTGTTGTGGTTGATTCACAGGATGAAAGTATGTGGCATTATCGCGCAGATGAAGAAGGAGTTCAATGGAGCTGGGGTGTTCACAATCTAATAAAAAACAAGGACCCAGAATTACGTAAACTCCTTATCAACGACCCCCCTGTTGCTTTTAAGAAACATCTCAAGAGTGTCATAGAGGACTATGATGAGATTATTTACAGAATAGAACTCCTCCCTGAAGTGATTAGGTGTTACCTATGAGCTACTACAAACGATTCACAAAACTGCCATCAAATCAGCGGATATTATGGATTGACAACCATCTAACTATGGAACCAGAGTATGCAAAGAAGTTAAGCAGCCCAAATGTAAATATCGATTACACAGATTCAGCATACGCCTTCAAGTCTCTAAGAGAACACAAGTACGACATGGTGATAGCTGAGATTAAAACATTTGAGGAAGCATTTGCATTCAGTCCTGGCAGCTGTGCGCATGTATCACTTTCAGATTACCTAAAACTATACGCAAAAGGAGTCCCGCTTTACACCTACAAGAAAGACCTTCCACTTGCCCCTTTCACGCATGAGGACTTAACATTTCAAGGTGCACAATGAGCTTTTACAAGAAATTCAAGAACAAGTACAAGAAAGATAAGGAGCTTAAGGTAGAAATCTCTATGAAAGTCTTATGGATAGACGATGACATGGTCGAGGGTACTTTTGGAAGAGCACTGAAAAAGACACTTGAGGTTCTTCCAATACCAAGAGGGGTCATCTTTGACTATAGTACACAGGATGACGCTCTTACCAAGTTCGAGACTGACACTTACGGCATGGTAATACTTGACAACGATTCATACAGGGGTGAGGCAAAAGGACCTGACACTTATTATGCACTAAGGGAGAAAGCCCCTGATATCCCAATAGTCTACACATCAATGGAAGAACCTGACTTATCTGGAGACTTTGAATTTTGTCGGACTCCTGACATCCCTAAAAAATTGGTGGAACTATTAATAAAATATTTGGAGGTAGAACAAGATGCAACCAGAACCGATAAATAAGGAAACGCTTGAACAGCGTGCAAAAAATGGTGAGAAAGCTGTTGTTTTGATGACTTATAGGAGTGTTGACGGTTTCAGGCCAGGCATGTATGACAATGGACGTCTGTTAATATATTACTATAACGGACATCATGACAAGAGCAAGCCTGAGAGAGCAAAAGCGATAACAGACCAGTTTTACAGAGACTTTAACCTTAGACAGGACGCAGACATGTTTGAACATATCTTTGTATATGTCGGGACAAACGCACTAGAGGAAGCCCTGAGAGCTGCAAGGATGATTGGCCATGACTGGAAACACCTTGAGAACAGCAAAAAGGTGACAATGGTCTGTTGCGATTGCAACCTTAACAGAAAGAGACAGGCTGCCCACGATAGTTACACGGTTAATATGATCCTCTGTGACTGTGGTGGACAGGATACAATGGGAAGAATTGCACGACAGATACTGGAAGGCAAAGACCCTAAAGAGATAAGCGATTACGCAAAATAGAAAGATTTTTATTTTTTAATTTTTTTTAATTCTTAAAATGAAACCTGAAGATTTTTTAAAGAACGGAAAAGTGATTGTTTGGAAAGAGACTTTTGCAGTCATCAAATCAAAAAAACAACATAAACATGCATTTGCCAACATAATAGACAAGAATGAGACAACAGTTATAATCGACCAGACTGAATACAATGAAGATGATGTAATTGAGATTGAAAAGGATTGGAAACTTCTTACTTTTGAGATGGTTCTTCCTTTTGAGTTAGTCGGTTTTCTTGCAGCAGTCTCTAAAGTTTTAGCAGAAGCCAAAGTAAGTATCTTTGCAGTCTCAGCCTATTCAACTGACCACATTCTTGTCAAAAAGAAAGATCTAAAGAAGACTCTTAGCAAGTTAAAGGAACTTGGCTGTGTTGTAGCATAAAATTTATATATCTTCATTACTTTTCACAGTCTATGAAAATAAAAGAAATCCAAGCAAAATCAATAATAACCAAATCAAACCTTCCTGGAGCAGATTATGTTATAAATCCTTACATAGGTTGCATGCATGGCTGTTTATATTGTTATGCGCGCTTTATGAAACGTTTCACAAACCATAAAGAACCTTGGGGTAAGTTTGTGGATGTGAAGATAAACGCACCTGAACTTATCAAACCAGTTAAAGGTTCAATCCTTCTCTCTTCTGTAACTGACCCATATCAACCTATTGAACGTTCATATAAACTCACAAGGAAGATACTGGAAAAACTAATTGAGTTTCAACCAGAGCTTAACATATTGACAAAATCTGACTTAATAGTAAGAGATATTGACCTGCTAAAGCAATTCAATAACCTTATTGTTACAATCTCATTCTCAACTTTAGACGAAAACCTAAGGAGACAGTTAGAACCTTTGGCTTCAAGTGTAATCAAAAGAATAACTGCACTAAAGAAACTAAAAAAAGCAGGCCTCTACACTTCATTATTCATCTCACCTATAATTCCAGAAATCACAGACTGGAGAGAGATCATCAACCTAACTAAAGATTTTGTAGATGAATACTGGTTTGAGAACCTTAATCCTTACCCTTCAATCCTGGATAATATGAAAAAGTTCCTCAAACAAATCCCAACAAAAGAATACTGGGACAAAGAAGAAAAAGACATAAAGCAGTTCTGTAAAAAGAATAATCTTAAATATCAAATCTACTTCCATCATAGCAAGAGGTGATACTCATGGCAAAAAATAATAAACTGAACATTTCTGAATGGATAATCCCAGAGATAGCATTCTATGGCTTTTTATATTATGCTCTTTATGTGCTGAATGTCCAAGGAAATCCTTGGGTGCATGCATTGATTCTATGGCTCCTGATTAATATTTCTATAATCTGGTGCCCAGTTGTAAAGAAATGCTGTAAATAATCACAGCTTATCAAGAATTTCAACATACTTTTTCTTTATTTTTTCCAATAATTCTACTGTTAACTCTTTATCAATCAACTCAGAACAAAGATAAGTAAGTTCACCTTCATCTATATCAAGATAATTCCTGTCATCGCCATTTGGACCATAATAGAACCTAAAATGTAAATCCTTCAAAAACTCTCTGTACTCCTCTTTATCAATCTCATCAATATTAGTAATCATATAATCAATCAGATCAATATAAAACTGAACAATCTCTTTAACAAACTCTTGATCTTCAGGAATTATCTGATCGTTATACTGTTTCCAGCTATCTCTAATCCCTGAAAACTTAAACAGTATACTTCTCAATCTTTCTTCTAATTCATTAGTTAGTTCTGTTATTTCCATTCTACTTAGAACCCTAAAAAACTTTAAATGTTTATCTGTTAATCCACCACTTTTTTATAAATGGCAAACTTAAAGTAGAAAGCATAAAACCTGCAGTAGGCACTAGGGCATTTAACCAGAAATCCTGCACATCTATTATCCACATGAACAGCACAACAACAATATAAGTCATCACAGCTATTATTACTCTCCTGAACATTGAGGTCTCCCAAGCTTTATCTGCCTCAACCCTCTTATTCCTCTTTTTGATAAGGATAATCTCTTTTTCTAACTGATTTAATGTAGCCATAAGTAAAAACTAAGAATTGATTATATTTAAACCTTTTCTAATATAGCATAACTTCCTTCAATATTATTCTCAACCAACTTAAACCCAACCTTCTCCATCCTCTTGACACACTCAGCTGCAAAATCCCTTCCAGCTTTAATCTGCGGCTTAGGGAGATAATGAAATAGCTTTCCACCTTTCTTCAGAACCCTGTAAGCCTCTTTATAATTTTTCAAAGAAAAAAAATCCCCTGAACTCTTTGGAGTCCCTCCGTCTAATATAAGATAATCAAACTCATCATCCTTAAACTTCTTTAACCATACTACAATATCTCCTACTCTTGCATCAATCTTATTGCTCTCAAAAAGTTCTTTGCTCCATGGATTAAGTTTCTGCATCTCTATAACATTTTGATCAAGTTCAACAGTAATCACTTTATCAGCTGTCTCTGAAGCAGCAATAGCAGTATAACCCAGTCCAGTTCCTGCATCTAATACATGACCCTTCAACTTTTCATTCTCAACCCTTATAACAAAATCCTTCTTATGCATTGAAGTTCCTGAAACCTGAAGTATCGGCTTGTTAGACGTAGGTACTAACTTATACAAAAACCTTGTATCTTCACCAATCCACTGCACCTTTCTCAATTTTCCATCAACAAGAACATAACAATTCTTATCATCCCTTCTAAGCTTGGGAATCTTCACTAACTCTTCACCAATATAGAACCTATCCTTTCCTAACTTAATCTTTCTCTCACTCAAACCCAAATCCAGACTAACCTCTACTTCCTTTAATCTGGAATGAAGCGCTTCTTCAATCTTTCTTAATTCTGAAGTTGAAATTATCATACTGCTATTTGTATTATTTAATGATATAAAAAGTTTTATATTTCGGCAAACCATAAAAAAAGCCACATAATCTTTATAAATATCTAAGCATTATCTAGTATTATGAGCGATTTCGGAAGATTTAAGGACACTGAACAAAAGAAGCTAAAGATTGATGTTAAAGATAGGAAGATCATCTCTCTTCTGGCGCACAACTCTAGAACCCCGCTTTCTCAGATAGCTAAGAAAGTTGCATTATCAAGAGACGCTATCTCATATAGAATCAAGAGGCTACAGAAAGAAGGAGTAATCCAAGGGTTTGTACCAATCATTAACTTAGATCATTTTGGTTATTCAACATATCACATCTTTCTATTGATAGATGAACTAAGTGAAGAAAAACAGAAATCACTAATTACAGAATTAAAGAACATCCCGCATGTCACATCAGTGATTGAGTATAGTGACAGATGGGACCTAGAGATAGCAGTCATTGCAAGATCTGTCCAGGAGTTTGACGAAGTACTTATGGACATAACCACAAAGTATCCTGAACTTATCTTAGAGAAAGCTAAGCTTGAAGTCATCAAACACTACTCAAGCCTTCATCTCCCTAGTGAGTTTCATCAGGAGAAACAGGAATACTGCCCAAACAAGACCGAAGATATAAAACTTGACGAAAAAGACCTGAAAATCCTGAACCATCTCTCAAAAGACGCACTTAAATCAACATATGCTATTGCAGAGGATGTCGGCATCAACGCAGACACTATAGCTTACAGGATAAAGAAGATGCAGAAAGCTGGAGTTATCCAGGGCTTTACTACAATCATTGATCTTGCAAAACTTGGGTATCAATGGTTTACTTTTGGTATTGGTGTAAAAAAGTTTGACAATAAACTAGACTCAAAGCTAAGACAGTTTGTAAAGACGCATCCAAGGATTGTAAGGGCTGTCAAGACTTTAGGTGAATGGGACTTCCTGCTTTACATAACTGCAGACTCAAACAAGAAATACCATGAGACTATCAAGCAAATCAAGAGAGAGTTCTCTGATATCATAAAGAATTATGATTCATGGGTCGCATTTACCGAACACAAGTATAGCGTTTTTCCAACTGTTTTGTTAAAGTAATTTTTCTTTATTTCTTTAGGTGAACCTTAATTTTTGGTTAAGAAGTTTTTTACTTTAATCTCACTTACTAATCAGTAAAGCCTCCACGGCAAGAACCTATCTAATAGAGGTTCATGTCGGAGGCAAAGAATGAGTGAAAAAAATAAATCTAGTGGCAGCGGAAGCAACGACGGTCTTGGATGCTTCCTTAGTACAGCAGTCGGAATTGCTGGACTTGTGGCAACATTGTCCCTTGGACCGATTGATTTCACAAGGACAGTATACAACCAGATCATCGGAGACACGCCAGTGATCAAGAGACAGCTTGTTGACTATGTGAGAAAGAACACACCTCACTATAGCACAATGCAAGCACTGAAGGCAGAGTACGCTCTTGCAAAAGAGATGAAAGCTGAAGTAAGAGACGGAAGAATCAACCCAGACTCTGTCTCAATAGAGACATTATGGGACCTTGCAGAGGATTACGCAAAGTCTTCTAGAGACAGATGGTGGTGGACAGACCTGGACTAAGTTCCAGGTTTTTTTGATATTCTATCATTGGTTCCTTTTAGCTTGCCCCTTCAACAATATTTAAATAGTTGCTTTATATTACCTTGATTATGGATAAATCCAAATGGAAAAAAGTTAAATGTGGTTATAACATCGCGATTAGCAGATGTGCGAGGATTGAGGCAACCCACAATCCGAGCATATGGGTCGAACGACTGCAAGGAGTGAGCCTGCTAATCGCTGTTATACGCTCCGAGTGAAATTTTTAGCGACTATAAGGAGCATAAAAATGAAACGAGAATGCAATGTGGTCGAGGTTTAACTCCGAAGGAGATTAAACCGAAGAAGTAGGGCTTGGCGACTACTTAACGTTTGATTTATAGATAAATTATATTTGATCTTAAAAAATGACAGAAAAATAGAAAAGTTTAAATAATACTTTGTATATACTAAGTAATACTATGGAAACTATTAGTCTAAAACTGGATGAAGGTATGCTACACAATGTAGATGAAAACCTAAAGAAGCATAATTTTAGCACCAGAACAGAATTCATTAGAGATGCCATTAGAGAGAAGCTTGAAGATTTAACTAGGGATGATTTAATGAAAGAATTCCTTAAATTTAAAGGAAAAGCAAAAAAGAAAGTTTCTGATGCTGAATTGAAAAAGATTAGAGAAGATGTATTTGACCAAATAGCAAAAGAAAAAGGATGGGATTAAATAATATCCTCAGGTCTTTTGATTGTAATAAAATCATTAAACTTCTCAAAATCTTTCATATTCTGAGTAATAAGGATTGCATTATTATTTCTAGCTAAAACAGCATGTAAGGCATCTGATCTAGAAACATCTCTTTCAGTAGCTAACTTTCTAGCTTCTTCCCAATCTGATTTAGAGACTTCAACTCTCTGAAGAATTTTCATCAAATCAAGAATTTTAAACATATCTTCAACTTCTTCTGGTGCAAATGCTTTCTTCATCTCATAAATAATGTGACTGGAGAAGACAATTATGTCTCTTTTTTTCATAATCTGAGTGAATAATTTAGTAGCATAACTTCCTAAAGGTCTCCCTCCAGGACCTTCTCTGTTTTCATAGTGATCTCTCCATATACAAGTATCTAAATAATATTTTTCTGCCATTATAAATCAGTTTATTACTCCACTTATATAATTTGCTAATATAACTAACGATGAAGTAGAAGTCGCCAAGCCCTATTGTGGATAACATCGCGATTAAGAGAAGTTCGGTTTTGAGGCAACCCACAAAACCGAATTTGGATGTAGAAGTCTGCAAGACTTCGGAATCTCATAATCGCTGTTATATTCGTCTGACCAACGGAAAGACCTAAAATTTAGTGCAACGATGCCGAAGGCAAAATTTTAGAGTTTTTGGATTACTGATAAATTCGAGCCAAAGGCGAGTGTATATGTCCAAAGGACGAG
>JAHWHG010000001.1 GCA_019323515.1 Candidatus Woesearchaeota archaeon | reverse complement strand
CAGAGATTGTATCCCAAACATCTAAAGATGTCGTTGCAATCATGCACGGCAATATCAATGTCTGCCTGCTTAAACATCTAGGATTCATGGAAGGGATTGTAGACGGAACCAAGTTCAGCAACTGCGGTCTAGCAGTCATAGAATATGACGGAAATCTTAAGGTTCTGGATTACAAGGAAAATAATGAGTTATGTCTATAATCTTATCTTATCTTCTATAATGCACTAATCTACGGTAGCATTTAGGACATCTATAATCACATTTCTTTGGACTAACCTTTAAATGCCCTTTCTCTATTTTATTTCTTTTAATTTTCCTTGCAACTTTTCTATCTTTTCAATATCCTCTTCACTTAGTTTTCTTTTAACAACTGTATATTTACCAGTGTAAGAATCCTTTTTCATGTACCCAAAATTAACCAGCTCTCTCCGTATCAAAGCAAAATCCTCAAAATACTTCTTGATTAAAGCATTAACATCAACTTCATAATAAGTATCGTTATGAAAATCCCGCATTATCCGTTTAAGGATAACCTGCTTCTCAACATCTGACTTTGGGAGGTCTCCTTTTTTAACAGCTTGCTCAAAGAATTCGTCATCATTCAAATATGATCACCAACTATATCCTCATACTTCTTTCTTACCCTATCATCAGGCCTTTCGAGTTGTTCCTCTTCCTCAGGCTCTTCATCACGGTGTCCAGATGTAATTCGCATCTAATTATTAATAAATATTTTACATATTTAAATCTTATGTAATATTATAGAAAGGTTTAAAAAAGAAAACAACAAAAATTACTACAAGAGGTGATACTTAATGTATGAGAACATGATTATTCCATTTACTGCTTCTTACACGCTTTCAGCAGCTCTTATTGCATTGCTGGCATGGACTCTTGTCTGGAAAGGTTGGGCGTTATGGGTAGCTGCAAGGAAATCTGCAAAAATATGGTTCATTGTAATGCTTGTACTAAGCACAGCAGGAATCCTGCCCATACTCTACATCTTTGTATTCAGCAAGATGGGACCTAAAAGGGTTGCTAAGAATGTTAGAGTGATTAAAAGAGCTCCTGCAAAAAGAAAAACAAAGAAACGTAGAAAATAATTTTTTTATTTCTTTAATCCTTTATTTCCACAAAGTATATTTCTTAGTTAATTCATTGACAACATCCCAATCGTCAAAAATTACAAGACCATAATAATTGATATCTTTTTCTTTAAATTCTTGGCTCTTGTTTGAATCATCAAAAGTTCCAATTAGATTAACAAAATCAGGAAAATCAACAAAATTTACTTTTCTTTCAATAAGTTTCTGTCTTAGGTCCTTTATGCTAGACCCTTTTGCTTTGCAGATTATAAAAGGCAGCTCTGAAAGATTAGGGTGGCTCACTTCATCACCATCTTTATAATCAACTAATCTCAAGTCTTCTTTGTTCTCTATACTCGCTCCTAAACCTATAGACATATGGGCAAGAGCATTCATCACCGCACCAATTTCAATCTTTCCATTCATAACAGCAACAATCTTTTTCTTGTATTTCTCCATTCTTTATCCACCAGCACTAGTATACCTTCTCATTGCTAAAGCCCATAACAGTTTAGTGACTATGAAAAACACTACCACTGCTCCTACAACCCATAACATGCTTATGTTAAACCCTCTAAGCAAAACCTCGGCAGGATAAAACGCAGCTATTGCTATAGGAAATATAAATGTTAAAAATAACTGCAGTCCTGGATTGTAAATACTTGTTGGATACCTTCCGAACATCTTTAATCTGAAAAGTACATCGAACAATGCCCATGACTTTACTGCCAGGAATGCCATTGACGCTATCAGGACATGCGCAGCATACTCGAACAGTAAAGCTACAGCTAGCAATAACAGATAAAACAGGAAGTTGATCCCAAACCCTGGCTGCAGAGCGCCGAAAGCCCATATTATTAAACCCAAACCTACGATAACCTCTCCGACTCCGTCAATATCTGCAGATGTTAAAGTAAGGTATGTTAATGGCTTGAACGGCTTGGTAAGTACCTTGTCAAATGTACCGTCTCTTACCTCTTCAATACAATAAACTGGTATCATAACCATGAACATATGCCCTATACCGAATATCAATGTAAGTGTTCCTTGGAAAAGTATAAACTGCGGAAATGTCCAGCCAGGAATACCAGGAGTTGACTGGTAGATAAGCAACACTACTAAAGGCCCTACAACATCCATAACCATCACAGCCAACACTTTCAGGAAAAAGTTAGCCTTGTAAGCCATGTGCTTGCTGAGCTCTAATCCGATAGCCCGTAACCATACTTTTAGATATCTGTTCATTTTATCTTAGCCCTAAACTTCTCTCTTGGTATTGAATTCATATGCATTAACTTGATTGTAGCCTTGTTCTTGCAATCGTATTTCCTTGTACCTAACAGCGCACCTCTAACTCTATAGGTCGCATGCTTCAATGTCTCCTGCCTCATTGCATCGTAAAGATTATCTTTCTCAAGCCCAGTCATCTTCCTATTATTAGCATAACCATTCAAAAATGCTCGCATCTTACGAAAATCCAACCCAGCAGCTGTAAAGCAAAACATTGCAATACCCCAGCCTACATCCTCAACCAGATCTCCATAGTAACTGCCATCAAAGTCAAGGAACGCCACCAGATTATCATCCCTGAATAACATATTGTAAACACCAAGATCAGCATGAATCGCTCCTTTTGGCAAACCTCTGGCAATATGCAGGTCGCTTAATGTCTCTGCTGCAAGATTAAAAAACAATTTCTTGTTTGGAATACTCTGCCGCTCAGATTGATTCTTTAACCTTTCAATCTTTGCTCTGAGGTATCGCATGTCAGGATGGAATCTCTCACCTCTCGGTCTATAGCCTTTCACGATTTTATGCATCTCACCTAAATAATGACCTATCTGCATTATCTGTGACAGAGTTGGCCGCCTAATATGCTCACCTTCAATGAAATCAAAGACAACAGCATTTTTACCTTTGTATCTTATAAGGGGTTTATTGTCCTGGTTAGGTATTGGCATATGACACGGAAATCCGTGCCTAGCCAGCCTTTTCAAAAGATTAACCTCGTACATGACACTTCCGTGATGACCTTTGTAGACTCTTACAACATAATGGCCAGTATCTGTATGAAAACCTCCAACTTGATTCATCTGACCCTTTTCAAAGACTTCTACACCAGACACAAGCTTACCTAAATCATACCTTTCAAGTATCCTTTGCACATCTGTCTTAGTTATCATACCCCTGCACCTGTAAACTTATCCATTGCTTTCTTCCACATCAATCTTATTACTACGTACAACCCTATCACCCAAACAGCAGCTATCCCTATGAATTGTAAAGCCTCCATAACTGCATACTGT
>JAHWHG010000008.1 GCA_019323515.1 Candidatus Woesearchaeota archaeon | reverse complement strand
TTAATCAAAATCTTTACTTCAACACATTAGTTGACGGAGCTGTAATGAACTCATGGAAGATAGGAAGGCATTACAATGTTGAAGTATCAAAATCAAACCTTAAGCTTCTTAACCCTAATTTCATTGAAAAACTTTACACCAGAGGAACATCATATACAACTTACACAGATGAATACGGTTTCGAAATTTTAGAACTTTCAGACGAGTCTGAATACGTTTACCAGGACAAAAGAAACAACAAGAGAGACTTTCTCATACAATTCTTAGAAGAAGCAAAGGTAAAGCTAAGAAAGACTGTGATAGAAGAAGACTTTGAAGAAAACCTTATTGACCTTGTTAATAACAAAATCGTCTTAAACGGAAAAATCACTTACATGAGACTGGTCAACGACATATTCCAGAAAGTCTTCACTACAGACAACACAAACTCAATAGTTGAAATACTTCTAGACCCAGAAAACATAAACATAAAAGAGTTCAGAATAGTATCAACCGACTTCGAACCTCCGCTAACATCCTACTTAGGTCCTTTCACTGTAAAGGAAGAATCACATAGATATCTTTACTTAAGAGACCTGCTTACTCCAAGACACAACTACTTCCAGAGATATATCTCATTAACAGCACCTGAAATCGTAATACTTGACCAGACACTTAAACAGAGAAATTCTAATATCTTTGCTGTCGACAATCCTGGAATCACCCTTTTACTAAAATCATTATCAACATCACGTTACAAAAACCATTTAAAATGAAGAAAGCACAACTTACAATATTCATGGCAATCGGTTTGATAGTTGTACTTGTACTAACTATGGCTCTCTTTATTGTAATCTCAAATAGAGAGAACGGCTTCTCTCTAACATCATTCACAACAATTGAAGATTACATGCAGGCATGCCTTGAAACTTCATCAAACAATGCAATCAATCTTGCAGCACTCCAAGGAGGTTACACAATCCTAGATGGAGGTTACCTTATTACTCCATACCAAGACATTGCTTACACACTCCCTGAACTTGAAGAAATTGAATCACAAATTAATCTTTTCATTGAAAAGACTTTCACTAATTGCCTTGACCTTGAACAGTTCACTGAAAAAGGATTCAACATCACTTACCTGGAACCAAAATCCTCGTCGACAATCGAGAAGAATCATGTTTCAATCAAACTCAACTTCCCAGTAACTCTTGTTAAAGGATCAAAAACAAAAAACGTAAATGAATTCAGTTACACAGTTCCAGCAAGACTTGGTTATGTTTATGATATTGTAAAATCTTTAAGAGAACAAGGTGATTGGATTGACATGACTGCTGTTTCTGAGCTGGATGTCGACGTGAATATCATTGCTTTTGATGATCACATAATATTTTTTGTTAATGACAAGAGTTCACGCGTCGGAACAGACACTTTAAGATTTCTTAGCATTCAAGAATAATTTTCAATAAGCTTTATAAAGTGTAAAGTATATTTATTAAAAAATAAAACCATTTCGAGGTGGAAAATGGCAAAAGCAAAAAAGAAAGCTGCTAAAAAGAAAAAGGTAGTGAAGAAAAAAGCAAAGAAAAAAGCAGTGAAAAAGAAAGCAGTGAAGAAAAAAGTAGTTAAGAAGAAAGCTACCAAGAAAAAAGCAGTTAAGAAGAAAAAGAAGAGATAAAAAGTCTCACCGAGGCTTTTTTTTCTTTTTTTTCAATAAACGTTTTTATATGAAAGATACTATTTCTTTAAATTATCAATAAAAAGAGGTGCAAAAATGGTTAAAGCAATAAAAACAGTTAAGGCTGCTAATAAAGAAATTGCAAGATTAAAGAAGGCAATTAAAAGAATTGAGAAGCGAAAAGCTACTCTTAAGAAAAAACCTAAGAAAAAAGCAGCAAAGAAGAAGTCAAAAAAGAAAGCTAAGAAGAGAAAAGTAAAGCGTAAAAAGAAAAGATAAGCTTTCTTTTATTTTTTTTATTTTCTAATTACTATTTCGGAACTGAAACACTGCCCGATTTTTTCGCTTCTAGTTTAGGAGGTTCTTGTTTCTCAGCAGGTTTCTTATAACTCTTTTTCAAAGATGTCTGTTTATCCTTCAGAAGATACTTCTTCTTATCCACTTCCATGTCAAAGAACATGTCAGCTTCATCCTTGATCAGCTTTGACGCTGTCTTTGAGAATGCAATCACTTCAGTCCTGCAGCCTTGCGCTTTAAGATAGAGCAATAGCTCTTTAAAATCTCCATCACCTGATACAATAACAATAGTATCAACCTTGCTTGCTAATCTTACCGCATCCATAGCTAATCCAATATCCCAGTCACCTTTCTTTGCTCCTCCTATGAACTTCTGCAATCCTTTGCTCTTAACCTCAATACCAATGCTCTCTAATGCTTTATGGAAAGTCTCCTCTCCCTTAATATCAGCCTCAATCACATAAGCGATTGCTCTTATAAACCTTCTACCAGCTACAGCAGTCTTAAGAATCTCCTTAAAATTAACTTTTGAATTATACATATGTTTAGCAGAATAATATAAGTTTTGTACATCTATTAACACTGCAACTTTCTGGTCTTTATGTTGTAATGATTTCATCATGTTCACCTCGATGTTAAAAAGTAGAATAAAGGGTATTTAAAAGTTTGGTTTTAGGTCTTCTAACTTCTGTTCCAGTTCAGAAAGGTGGTTATGTAACCTATCTAATTCACTATCTTTCCCAGATATTACAAGACCTCGTCTATTTTCCAGGATAACATCACATTTTGGCAGAATTTTCCTGAATACACGGCAGGAATATATCAAATCCTTGCAATAAGCATCATCTTCTTTGTCATGGAATGCCTTTGATTCAAGATCAAACAATAGATTGTATATCTGTAATATCTGCATAGGTTCTGTCATAAGCATCTTACCTCTAAGTTCCATCTCACGTTTATATGAAAGACCTGCAGAAGCAAATAAAGATGAAACTGCTGCTGCTATTGTTGTTATGCATGTAAATGGTTCAACAAGGCCCATCAGATATGCAGCACTTCCTACAGTCAAGTATGTTCCTCCTGTAGCACCAGCTGTACCCACAACCTTCCTCTCAAGACAGTTAAGACCTTCAGATAAGTTTTCATCATATTTGTCTTTGGGGTTATATTTCAGGAATCCATCAATACCTACTCTTTTCTCGGCAAGACACATCTCACAGTAATCCATAAAATCAATACATCTATTTGAATAGAAATCAAGTATCCGTGAAAATTGTGCATAATGCTCTTTATCTCTCTCAAGAAGTGTGTTTGCAGTATAATAATAAAATACTCCTGCTTTATCACGCGCCCTATATATTGCATAGGATATCGGTACTCGGGTATCCAGAACACCAGCCTCAAAGTACAATCCCTTATAATCAACTATAGGCTTATGACTATTCAGAGCTTCCTCTGTTATCCTGCCTCTCACACTATCTGGCAGGTATACTGGTAATTCCACTGGTGTAACTAAATCCCCCATAATTCCTGTAATGCTGTTAGAATTTATAAATATTATTTTACTCTATTACTCCAATAACCCTCTAGGAAACAGATTAAACCTTGGCTGTTCCTTAATAATATAATAGTCCTGCTTGTCAATCACATCTGAGAACTCCTTTCTAAGCCCTCTTGACAGTTTATCGATATCCTCAGCAATCTTAAAAGCGCAAACAAATATTATGGTAAAGCTGTTAACATCTGCAAACGCATATGTAATATTATTGTTGTTCCTAATTCTACTCTTTATCTTATCATACTTCTCTTTAGTTAAGTTACTAAACTCAATCTTATACAAATACTCGGTATAGCCTAACTTCTGCAGGTCAATCTCAGGAAAACACTTCATAATAACCCCTTTATCAATCAAGTTTTTCATCCTATACCTTACTTTATCAATCTTCAAGCCAAGCTTTTGTGCAATCTTAAGATATGGAAGAGAAGAATCCTTAGATAATATTGCAAGGATCTTCTTGTCAACTGCGTCAATCTTCACTCTCTCAACCTTTTCTAAAGGAACACGCACGTCTCCTAGTTTCAAATCAGCATAAAAATCCTTTATCAGATGCTCAACACGTATCGGCAATGAGTAAAGTACTTTGTAGGAATCAAGTATATTGCCAAACTTCTGAGTAATCCCATCAACAACTTCAATAAGATGACTAAAATCTTTTATTACAATCTCAATAAAAAGATCCCACTCTCCTGATAATGTGCACACCCAGTCAACATATTCATGTTTATTAAAATAGTCAAGGATCTGTTTCTTCTCATATATGTCTTCATTAAACCTTAAGAACATGTCAACAGTAGACAATCCAAGAGCCTCAAGTTCAAGTGTGGTTGTAAAATTCTTGATAATACCCTCTTTCAGCAGTCTCTCTATTCTATACTTTACTGTATTCTTGCTCAACCTTAGCTTTTTTGCAAGCTGCGTCCTACTCATACGTGCATCCTTTGAAAGATAGTAAATGATTTTCCTATCTTTAACATCTAATTTATCCATATTTGACAATAATTCGCAATTATATATAAACTTTTCCTAAAAAATGCAAAAAAGTTCTAAGAGATTTTAAATATATCCTTTCATTACTATTATGTAGTAAAAGGTGAATCAAGAATGTCAGAACAGAAATGCTCACTCGATATGTTCTTAGAACATACTGATTGGGATGGAAACAACGCTATCATCTGGAACAATGATCTTCATAGACCTATGAATCCAGAGTATAACCCAGAAAATCCAGTAGAAATCAGACCCCGAATTCTTTTTGGAAATGACGATTGCACAACTGTAATGGAAAGACTTAGAATGCAGTATGAAGCAGGCAACACAAGAATCGGAGACGATGCAAGACACGATCCTTATACAAGCGATTTCTGGTTAAGAGACTTAGGTGATAAAATCCAGGTTCACAAGCGATTTATCACTATCACCTATGAACAGGACTCCAAGGACCCAAATGCCTGGAAATTTGTAAACGCAGAAGATTCAGATGGTGGAATGCATTTCTGCTCACCAGCTTACACATTTGACAACGATAGGGCTCATCCTTCTTCTCAAGGCTTGGATGATGAAAACGGTTGGGCAATACTTAGTGCAGAAACCCATAATGATTATTGCACTTGGATTGAAGAGGTAGAGGCAGTTAAAGACAGGAAAGAAGTAGAAATAGACTTATCATCAGAATTAAAGGGAGACAAAGACGCAATCCTGGACTTCTTGAAATCATACAAAGACTCAATCCACTTTTGGGATTATTACAACATATAGGTGAATCAAGATGAAAGACAATTTTGCAGACATATGGAGACGTTCGTACCAAGAATACGAACAGAGTGAAAAACAAAAAATCGGATTCGGACACTGTCCAATCCTTTACACGGAGGAATGCAAAATGAACCAAATTGTAGATAGGCTCTACAATACAAAAGAGGTGTCAGACCTCGAAAAGATTTCTGATAAAAACGACTTCCACACTGAACCAAACGTTTTGGTTCACACAAGAGCTGTAGAAGATGCAGTACAAAATTCATTGACATTTGATTATGTTAAAGGTGACAGCAAGAAAAGATTAGAGGATCTTTTCAATGAAAGAGTTGGTGACCACACAAGAGCACAGCTTATGAGATGCGCTGCAGTTCTTCACGATATAGGTAAAGCAATGACCTATGATGATGAAGGTGTTGAAAAACCAGTTCTACAGGTAAAAGAGAACGGTGACACAACCTGCCCAAAACACGCAGATATAGGTTCAGAAGCAGCTTACAAGGTTCTTCTAAGAGAAGGCTTTAGCGAGAAAGAAGCTAGCTATGTTAGAGATGTTATCAAGGATCACATGAGACTCTTCAACCTTTACGATAGTCTTGCAGATGCAAAAAATCCAGAAAAGACATTCAACAAGACTGTCTCAAAGCTTAGTGAACTCTACATAAATGTCTTAGTTCATACTAGAGCAGACCTTATGGGATGTACAAAAAGACCTGACTACAAGCCAAAACAACTTACTTTGAACGGAAAAACATACAATAACGAGATCGAGTTTCTAAACGACTTAATCTCTGACAGTATGAGAATTCCAGTGATTAGTTCAGTTGAAGACGTTGAGAAGAATGTAGAGAGCAGGACTGTTTATGTTGCTTCTGGGTTTGAACACTTGCTAAAGGACAAACTTACACAGAAGTACGCAGAACAGATGAAGTCTAAGGTTGAATCTGGGAAGATCAAACCAGAACAACTTGATTCAATTGTTAGCAAGAGAGTTGACTCAGTAATGAGCAGGGTCAAGATTGGAGATGCTCCAACTGACTACAAAACTGTATTGGCCGAGAGGCCAGTTCAGTATCATTAGAGGTGACACGAAATGAATCTATTCGAAAAAATCACAAAAGGACTTGTAGTTTTTGCATTTGCACTGCCAATAGGCTTTGCTTTTTATGACGCTATCACCTATGTGCCACCTAAACCTAAGCCAAGGATAGAACGAGTTGTTCACCTTGAACTTCCTAATCCAAGGTACAAGACAGGTTTTGGTGTAGCAGCAGCAGACTTTGACGGTGACGGAGATGTAGACATTGTCTATGCACGACATCCTACAAAAGAAGAATTAAAAGGCAAGCCAATGAAAGCTACTCTTGATGTCATGCTGTACGAGCGTGAAGGCAAAGGGTTTAAACCTCCAAGGAAGATAGCTGAACTTCCTGGTGGGATATACGAGCATGGCGCTGGCCTTGCAGCTGCAGACTTTGACGGTGATGGCGACATGGACTTAGCATATGCAAGAGTCAAAACAAAAGAGGACGGCTTTGACCCTAAGAAACCAACAATGAGCCTGGAACTGTTCTTGAATGACGGAAAGGGAAATTTCCGTTAATTTTTTTTTATTTTTCTAAATCATATCAATATTTATATACCACTTCTTATTTTTTATACTAAAATGCCATTAATAAACCTACACAAGGATAACTTTAATCACGAAGTTCTAGAATCAAAGTCTCATGTATTAGTAGATTTCTTTGCAACATGGTGCGGCCCTTGCAGGATGATGGAACCTGTTCTGGATGAGTTAAGTGATGATTTTGAAGGTCACCTTGTTGTTGCAAAGATCAATATAGATGAAGAGCAGGATATTGCAGAAAAATACCAGATTGGAAGCATACCTTGCTTAATCCTTTTCAAGGACGGCAGAGAACTCCACAGATTCACAGGATTTATGCCTCTTGACACACTAATTCACGAGATTAACAAGATTCTGTAAAACTTCATTTTTTTCTATATTTTTTGAAGTCCTCCACTACATTTAAATAGTACTTCCATATTATAGCAGTACTATGGCAACTAAATATTTAACACAAACTAATTTCAAGCAAGAAATAGAGAAAGGCTATGTCCTAGTGGATTTTTTTGCTTCGTGGTGCGGCCCTTGCAGGATGCTCGCTCCAATATTTGAGGAATTAAGCGAAGAATTTACTGGTAAGGTTAAGTTTGCAAAGGTCTCAACTGAAGAAGAACCAATGCTTTCTTCAAAGTACAGGATACAGAGCATTCCATGCATGATACTATTTAAGGACGGCCAAGAGTTTCACCGCTTTATAGGCTTTGCCTCAAAGAACCAGCTTAGGGAAAGCCTGAATAAAGTATTACAATGATAGACTTCGCTTGTAAACAGTTCAGGATTGATGAAATAATAAAGTGCGGACTTGGTTTGACTAGAGCTGACTACAAACTGCTTCTTTTTTTTATTGACAACAATGAATGGCTCACAACCCATGAAGCAGCAAAAAAGCTAAACCTAAATCTTTCAACAGTCCAGAGAGGTGTCAAACGCCTTTATGAGAAAGAGGTACTTCTTAGGTCACAGCAAAACCTTGACAATGGCGGCTACTTGTTCATCTACAAGGCAAAAGAGAAAAAAGTTCTGAAGAATATACTTCTAAGAATAATGAAAAGATGGGTTGAACGTGTTGAAACTGGATTAGAGAAGTGGTGATTTGTAATCCTAAAATAAGAAAGATTTATATTTAATAGGTAATCATCTCTATATATGAATAAAAGAGGACAAATCACAATATTTTTGATAATAGGTATACTTATAGTTGTTCTTCTTGCACTCTTTTTCATAGTAAGAGATAAAGAAATTACACCAGAGTTTGATACAGCACAGATTAAAAGTTTCACAGAGACCTGCCTGAATAAGGTTTCCAAAGATGGCCTATACTTCATATCTCTCCAGGGAGGATATTATGATACACCTGAACCAAATAGAGCTTATTCTTATATCAAAATCCCATATTATTGGGATGGAACAGCTCATGTCCCCACAAAAGAGACCATTGAAAGAGAACTGGAAAAGTATATTGATAATGAACTTCCTGAATGTATAGATGGTTTCAACACATTCACACAACAAGGTTATAGCTTTCAGCTACAAGAACCAATGTCTGATGTTATGATACTTGCATCTACTATAGATATAAAGTTATCTCTTCCTGTTAAGATAACAAAAGACGAGTCAATAGTAAAACTAAACCATTTCACTTCAGCACTTGCATTTGACTTTAATAATGTATATGATCTTGTTACAAGGATAGTAGATGAACAGAAAAAAACACCTGATTCAATCCCTTTAGGCTTTATCACAGATTTAGCTTATAATAATGATTTTACTTTTGAGACCATGAACCTTGAACATAATGTAGTTCTGTATGCTTTGATATTCAAGGAAGATTATGTTTATACATTCTTTGCAAAGTATGACTGGCCAGATATTGTACAAAAATCTCACGTAACAATAGAACCTATTGAAGAACTTACAATCACTGAACCTAAAATCATAACAATCTTGGTAAATGCACTAGGAACTGACTTGACATTCTCTGATTATTCAAATTACTTTGATATCAATCCAACAACAGGAGTTATAGAATTCTATAGTGCAGACATTCCAAATGGTGACTATAACTTCCTGATAAAAGCTAAAGATAACAATGGGAATGAAGATTTAGCAATCTTAACAGTTAAGGTGGATATAGCAAGATGAAGAAACTGTTAATTATCTGGATTATAGCATTACTTTGCCTGAACCTTGTATCTGCAGAGGTTGACTGGGACTCTGAAGATGCTTTAAGCGATGAGAATTTTGAAAACAACTTTAAGGAAGACCCTGTAGGAGCATTTAAAAATGCACCAGATAAAGCATGGCAATTCCTGAACACAAAACCAGACCTATTAAAAGTTCCTGCACTGCTTGAAGCAGCTTTTTCAAAAGAACCCTCAAAAGTCTCTTCTATTATAAACAACAACATCGCACTTTTGGAAGATTCTAGCATACTTTCACAGTTTGACAGTGCAGCAAAGGATAATGTAGATATCCTTAACAACAACCCTAAAGCCAAAAAAGTATGGTTTGAGAACAAAGGTATTACTGATGAAGGAACAAAGGTTAAGAGTTATGATGGTTCAATCCTGATAACAGACGGCCCAGATTCAACAACATTTAATATTAATGAACATCCTGGTGCAAGAATTCTTGCATCTGGAAAACTGGTTCTTGCTAATGGTGCTGAGATATCACAAGGTGAGATCAAGCTTGTTGATGGCACTTACCATGTATCTAATTCAAATATTGACCTATCAAAAGCAGGTAAAGGTAAGTTCCAGATATCTTCAAGTAGTGTTAAAATTGGTAATTCAAACTTTGAGTCACAACAGGATTTTACAGTTGAACGTGATGCTGGTTCTGTTACAATCACTGGAGATGTTATTGAATCTCTAGGTAATACTATCTTAAACAGCATAAACGGAAAGATCAAGATAAATTCACCTAATTCAAGAGAGCTCTTCCCAGGAACATCATATACTATTTATAAATACAATAAACCCTCAAGAACATACTCAGTTTCAGGCTTGACTGAGCTTAATACCTTGCCTGGCTTATGCTCAGGAACAAGCTGTATCACTGACCTAGGCACATATCTAAAGATTACTGCAAAGGATAACAATAACATTGAACTTGATATTAAGGACATTACAAGGCGGCATTTGTTTGTTGATAAGATTGATGATGATAGTACACTAAATGTAAAGGAAAGCAATGTGAAACTGACATTTAGTAAAAATCCTTTGGTAATTCAAGGCGATATACAAAATTTGAACACAATGATTGAATCAAGTTTTACAGACTCAGATGGAAATCTACATTTCCAATACCTTCAGGATGGCAAGGTAACACAATGCAGCGATCCATGCAAAGTATGTGGTAATTCAATATCTTCATCAATCTCAGCCTTTGAACAGAGCATAGCAGAAAAAAAGAAAAAGCTTCAAGACCTCTGGAAATCCTATCAAGAAGCAACACCTGAAGAAAAAGCAAAGTTGCTTCCTGGTATATCAAGCAGTATGGATGAAATATATAAGTTAAGGATGGATTACTTAAAATCAACTGCAGAAGAAAAGACCTTTAAGGAATTTACTAAGATTCTAGGCTCTCAATTAAAAGAGATAACCGAACTTGTTCAGAGTTCAAAATTGATTGAAGGTTATCAAGGAGTGATCAAGGCTGAATCTGGAACATACCCAACAGAACTTACTAATCTTTTCTCAAATAAATATGATGCAAGACTGAAGTCTATGCTTGAACAGCTTGGCAAGGCAAAAACACCTGAGCAAGTGACAGCGGTCTCAAAACAGTTTGGTGACCTTATTGATGCAGGCGATTTTATTGCTTTAGTCATGCCAGAGAAGAGGGATGAATATAATGTTGGTTTAAGGGATTTTGCTACAAAAAACTATGAAGCTAGGAGAGACATTATGAATGAAAAACTCTCACATGCAAAAACTCCTGCAGAACTAGACGCTGCAATCGCTGATTTGAATAACTTGATTGAAGCTAGAAGACTTAAATATTTTATCGGAGAAACAGAAGCAGTATCCGGTGATTTCTCTGATATTGCAAATATGAACTTTTATAAAAGGTCAAATTACTATCTAAATCTAGCGAACAAAGCAAAGACTCTGGATGACTTAAAGGGGATTGACATGGATGATATTATTGGCGCAGGCAGACTGTTTAGACATTTTAGTACTAGTTTTGAAGATGCACAGCAGCATCTAAGCAATACATTACAAACAATCTCTCAAAAGAGATTTGAACTCACAAAACAGGATTTATTCAACAGGCTTAGACAGGCAACTACAGCAGAGGAAGCAGATGCTGCTATGAAAGGTTTTGACGAACTTAACTCAGCCAATTACTTACTTCAATATTTCGGTGGCAAGAGTGATTACAGTTATACAGCTGAATTGAAAGATATCCTCTCTTCAAGACCTTTCTTTAGAGATACTGAAAGTTATGAAAGATTACAGGACCATATCAAATTAAATGAGGAATTTGAGAAACAAAAGAAAGAGTTCAATGCTATAGAGAATCTGCAAACAATGCTTGAAGACCAAAAGTATAATCCTGAATTTAGGGATCCTACATATCCAAGCTTTAGCGTCCATAGTGATTATAAAGGAGGAGTAGAAGGTCTGTCAGGTGATGATCAGATTTCAGCCCAATTAAAATATAACCTAATACAAATGGCCCTTACAGTCCCTAACAGCCGTGTTTATTCAGGAGAGCATCATGTAGATGGCGTATCTTTTAGTCAATTGGAGTATAGTCCAATTGGCAAATATCAAATATTCTTCTTTAACGATGGAAGGATAAGATTCGTAAGGAACAACTTACCTTTTGTTTTTGATATCTCTGACAAGTCTGTTTCAGATGAAGACAAAGTAAAATTCCTTGACTGGTGGCACAATGAAGCAAAACCTGAAGAAAAACAGACAACTGTATATGAAGTAAAGACTGATTCAAGTGAATATTATCGTTTAATGAAGAAGCAGAGAAGCGAGCAAGCACTTACACCTGAGGAGATGAGGCAATTAAAACTTGAAGAGATGAAAATCCATAACTTCGCTAAGAACGCATTCTTAGAATTCTCAAAGATAGAAAAACAAACTCAGTCTATTGTTGATGGAATTTTTGAAAAGTAGATTAATAACTAAAATTTGTTCTAAATTAAAACAAAGGATATAAACAAAAATCACTCTTTCATAACCTTAGCAACATAATCCTCATACCCGCACTTCTTGCAATGCACTTTTCCAGTGTCAGGGTTAAACTCTAAAGTATCAGCCTGGCACTTTGGACAGCGTACTTCAACCTTCTTTGGCTTAAAGCGTTCTAGCTTGTCAAGCTTCTTCATCATATCCTTTTTCCATCTATCATATAAAGTTTGCATAACAAGGTTTAAATAATTCTAGTATATTAATTTAACTATGTACGATACAATAATTGTGCTTGGCCACAGCGCTCCAGATGAAAAAATAACAGAAACAGGCAAAAGAAGAGTAGAAAAGGCAGTTGAAACCTTCAAAAAATATCACCCGAAATACATCATAATGTCAGGCTCTCATTCTGGACTTACAGAAAAACCTAAATTGACAGAAGCAGAGATCTTCAAACGCTATGCAATTAAACTAAAAATACCAAAAAACAAGATACTAAAAGAAGAACAAAGCAAGGACACAATCGGAAACGCATTCTTTTCAAAAAAACTCCTGAAAAAGCACAACCTAAAATCACCAATAATAATCTGCTCACCTGAAGGCTGTTACAGGGTTAAAAAAACATTCAATATAATCTTCGGAAATAACTTTAAACTAAAGTTCATAAAAGCAAGTTCAGCACAATCTTTACTAGGAAGAATAAAGAACATCTTCACAGAACTATTAATCTTAAGAAAAGTAAATAAATATTTCTCACTTGTAAAACCTGGAGATGACAAGACAATAGAAAAGATGCTCTTTACTCAACACCCTTTCTATAAAAAATAATTACTTCTTTTTAGCTTCTAGGCTTTTAACATACACAAAAGCACCATTTGCTGCCTGTGCTCCCTGTGCAGCCGCTATAATTATCTGTTTCAATGGCAATGAACCAGAAGTCACATCACCAGCAGCCCACACACCTGCAACAGAAGTCTCCTGCTTTGTGTTCACTTTAATATAACCGCCATCATGCTCAAGCTTAAGCTCTTCAATCAATGCTATGTTAGGCACTGAACCAATCTCAATAAACAACCCCTCTAGTTTCAACTTCTTACTACCTTTATACTCATTGTCAAGCTCAACCTCTTCTAACTTTTCTTTTCCAAAAGCCTTCACAACATTAGTGGTATTTAGGACCTCAATCTTATCATTCTTCTCAACTAAATCAACCCAGTAAGGCTCAGCCCTGATCTTCTCTTTCCTATAGATTATATAGACCTTAGGACAATATTCAGCTAATAAAAGAGCAGCTGAAGCAGCTGAATCATTCCCTCCAACTACAGCCGTAATCTTACCCTTATAGAATGGTGAATCGCATGTAGCGCAATAATGTATACCTTTTCCTGTTAATTTATCCTCTCCTTCAAGATTAAGCTTCCTTCTCTCTAATCCGATTGCCATTATAAGTGATTTGCCTACAAACCTGTTCTTCTCACCCATAAAGACCTCAAAACCTTCCTTCACCTTGTTAATAGCGTCAACCTCTCCAGGCATTACCTTGACACCCAGATACTTGACATGCTCTCTCCATTTCTCCATCAACTCAAACCCTTTGATAGAATTATAACCCGGATAGTTCTCAACAATATAAGCCTCAGCAGCCACTCCACCGTACTGCTTACCTATCACAAGCGCCTTCATCTTATACCTTGCAGCATATATAGCAGCACAATAACCAGCAGCACCTGCACCTATTATTATAACATCATAAATATTATTTTTGACCTCTTTTTTAGCTTCTTTCTTTAGTTCCTTTTTCTTGACCTCTTTAGCCATAATACTCACCTCAGGTAATGAGATTAAGAATTGGTTTATAAATTTTAGGGAAAAAGTATTTATAACAAAGCTTAATCTTCAGTATTATGATTCCAACAAGTGGCATAGGCACTTTCAGTTGCAGACCAATCTCAGAAGAACCTATTAAAGGAAAAGAGAACCTATTAAGTATAATCTATGAAATCCAGGTCAATGATGATATCACTGGCTATACAAAAGTGATGGTCTCTCCAAGCACAAAGGAGATTGACTGGCTTGAGTTCAAGCCGCATGAAGAGGTTGAACGATGCTGCATGCACGCACGCGAATATATAGAAAGACATGCACATCGTTTGACAATGAACCAGCTGTACGATAGATTTGAACTTGATTTCAAGGTCTATCATCGCGCAGAAGACATGGATGCTCAAAGAAAGATGTTCCTAAGGCAACTTGGAATAACTGAAAACGACCTTGAACAAGGACTTGACCTGGGTGAATATATTGACAGGATGGACAAGGCTTTAAAATATATGAGGTATGTTAAGAAATCAAGAAAAGAAAAACCAAACTAATCCAAGACTTCTACTTCATCTTCTTCACTATCTTCTTCCTCAAGATCAAACTCAACAACATTGTCATTATCACTGAACTTCTCTAGCTTCTCCTTAATCTTCTCATCAATCTTCTCAATTGAAGTACCCATCAAGATTTCAGCAGCCTCTTCATCAGAACTCACAGCATAAACATGGAACTTTCCTTGCTTCACTGCATCAACAACCTCATTCGATAGCATAAGGTCATCTAAATTACTTTTAGGTATAATTACCCCCTGCCACCCTGTCAAACCTCTTCTCTTACAAGTTTCATACCATCCTTCTATTTTCGCATTAACTCCGCCTATTGCCTGAGCTTTACCGAACTGGTCAGCTGAACCTGTTATTGCAATACTTTGATTAATACCAATGTCACTCAATGAGGAATATAGTGCACATAGTGAAGCAAGTGTTGCAGAGTCACCGTCAACACCCCCATAACTCTGTTCAAAGCAAAGCGAAGCATCTAAACTCAAACTTTTCTCCTGTGCAAACTTCTTCTTCAGCCTTCCTTTCAGAATCTGTACGCTTTTATTGTAAATCTTACCACCAAGCTTCGCCTCTTCCTCAACATTTACAACCCCACCATCTCCTACAGATGTAACAGCTGTTATCCTTGTAGGGTTTCCAAACATATAATCAATTTCATACACTGCCAACCCATTTACCTGTCCAACCTCTCTTCCTTGTATTGGTATGTTATAAATCCCTTCTTCAACAAACTCCCTAACCCTATCCTCAAAATTGTTGCTCCTCTCTTTTCTAGCTTCAACTGCTTTATCTATATCAAGGCTATCAATCTCATCAACCTTTCTCTTTTTTGCCCAGTAATTAGCCTCCCTCACTAAATCAGCCACATACCCAAAATTAGTTGAAAGCTTTTTCTTGCTCGCACACTTCCTCAACGAGTCCTCAACAATTGCAGCTATTCCAGCAGGACTTACCTTAAGCAGTTTTTCATTATAACTAAGATTGTTTACAAACTCAGCATACTGCTTCACAGAATCTGTTTTATACCTCATCTCATCAACAAACTCAGCATGCACTTTGAACAGGTCATTGAACTCTGGAAGATGCTCCTGCATCAACCACCTTAACCAATACTCACCTGTCAATATTACTTTTACGTCAGTCTTGAACGGAGTTGTCTTTACACCTGGTGAGAATATCCCTGATCCATCATCAACCGCAATCTCATTATTCTTCAGTGCCTGGCAAAGCTTATCCCATGATTTGATGTTCTTTATCAGGTCCCATGCATCAATTATAAGGTACCCTCCATTAGCTTTCATCAGAGAACCAGCTTTCACACCCATATGCCTTGGCTTTTTTTGATTGAAATTCCACCTGTCAATCCTTCCTACAAGATTGTCAATGCTAGGATCATCCTCAAAAATGACAGGAGCTCCCTCTAGACCAGAGTTATCAACAGCAATGTTTACCTCATATCTCTTATCTTCTTCATGTACAACAACAGGAACACTTAAACCAAAGGGTAAATTAGGAAGCTCCTGGCCCATGTGCACCTTCTTCTTCCCAAGGTTATCAATATCCGACTTAAGAGCTTTCTCAACCTCTTTAAAGAACTCTTCATTTCCATACTTGCAACATAAATCCTTGACATACTGTTCAATGACAATTGGCTTTAGTTTTTTCTCACTTTCTTCTAATCTCTTAATCTCAGGACTTAATTTATGCAATAGACTCCCCATCTCAAAAGCAAAACCTTGCATAGCATCCTGTACCTCCTGCTCTTCCATCCTCTGGCTAAGAATCAGCTTCTGCTGGTTCTGGTCAAGTCCATCCGCGTTTAGCAGTTTAGCATGCACATCAAGTATAAACCCATTATCATCCCTCCTGTAAACTGGCTCAATTTCATACTTCTTAAGAATTCCCTCAAACTTCTTCCTTGCAGCCTTCTCTGGTTTCTCAATCTTGTCCTTTAATAACTCTCTGTGCGTTTTTTTGACTTCATCATAAACCTTTACTATAAAACCTTCAACATCCTCAACATCTTTTTTAAATTCCTTTGCAGTCCCTGGCTTCAGCTCTAGGACAAGAGGTGTATCTGCATCATTATAATTCTTAACAACAACCTGGTCACAAGGCACCTCTTTCCCTTTTGCATATTTATTCGCAAGCTTTTCAATCGTCGTCTTTTTTCCAAGCCCGTGTTCGCCTGTCGCAAAAACATTATACCCTGGACTTTCAATATTTAATCCAAAATCAAGAGCACTCTCAGCTTTCTCCTGGCCTATGATTGACTCTAATGAATAATTTGCAGCAGTAAAATCAAGAAAAGATACATCTGCTTTCTTCCTCAACTGCTCAGGCTTTAGTTCATATTTAACAGTGTTCATTTTCTACCCCGTTTAATTTATGTACTAGTTGCATACCCATAATTATAGGATTTCTTTGTCTGTATAAGGTAAAGACTAAGCTTCTGGCAAAGGTCTGAGAACTTATGACATGCATCAACCGCTCTCTTACAATTCTCTTTATTCCTTATATGCCTCTGATAAGTTTCATCCACTAACTTCAGCAACCCTTCTCTTTTATCCTCTGGACACATGAATACCTTTTCAACAAGAATATACATGCAGTCTAGGAACTTCCTATCGCAACCATACTTCTCTCCTAACTCCTCTAAAACCTTATCAACCTCGTCTGACATATTCCCACCTCTCAATGAATTTACATTTAGCATAATGTTTACCTTCCTCACCTGGCTCTTTCACAAACATCTCTCCAGAAGCATACTCGCATGGGATGCTTCTTGAACAATAGAACTCTCCACTTTCTTCACGTTGCGCAGGACATCTCTTGAACTTGTTTCTCCAATACCTTGCCTTGGACTGATACGTTTCTTCTTCCTCTACAATGTCCTTGTCCTTTACCATCTCATCAACTGTCATCTCTTACCACCTCTGTAAACAAAACCTAACCCAATCTTCTCCAAGAACGCTTTAATCACATCACCACGTATCATCCCAGAAATTCCATTATACCAAGTCTTCTGGCTAATCCCTACAAATTCAGGCCTCCCATCCCTTAAAGCATAAACCGGACCACCAGAATTTCCAGGGTTAATGCATGCAGATGAAAAATAAATCAACCTTCTTTTATCAACTTCTGAAGCTACTCTTCCATCAGTCACCTGTTTTGACAATCCAAAAGGATATCCAACAGCATACAGGAAATCACCTGGTTTAAGCTCATCACTGTTACCCCATCTTTTGAAAGCTTTATACCCTTTAATTCTTTTTATGTCCTTTAACCTTGTTTCAAGAAGCGCAAGGTCACTTCTTTGATCACGTGCAGCCACATCAAGTTCAAGTCCAAAGCTAAAGTTTGCAGAACCGAACACAGGGGGTAATGCAATAGGAAGATTTAACGAGAACTGCTCTAGCACATACCTCTGCTTCAAATTCCTTATCTCCCTTACAAGCCTCTTCTTTCCGTCATACCACCTCGTCTTCCTTGGAGTTGGAACAACATGATCACAAGTAAGAATCTTTAACCTTTCACCATTATTATCCACAACAATCCCTGATCCATGCCCAGACCTGCTTATCCTTCTTACCTTCTCATGCCTCTTCCCTTCCGTATCATAACTGTAACTCACTAACTCAAACTGCACAGTTGAATTGATCTTATGAGTAGGCTCAAGCAGACTTTCTAAGGAATCATCACAGAACAGGTTATGATTATCATACTTACCATCAACAGCAGACCCTAAGTAATTCCTTGTGAGATTATAACCTCCTTTCACGACATTCAAACTTTTTTCATAACCTTTTCTTGCTACAGTTCTTACTACTTCAGCATGTTGAGCCCTTTGCTCTGCTGTGGTATTATAATAATAAGCACCTTCAGCACCTAAGACCCCCATCAAGCCAACTAATGCACCTACTTTTACTGCTTTCTTTATCTTATCAACAAGACTCATTTTTTCTCACCCAGAATCCTTCTTAGTTTGCTTCTTCTCAGAAGTTTTTTCACATAATCAATCCCAACTGCACCACCCATTCCTTGTGCATTTGGTATAGAACACCGTGCAACTCCTACAAGCTCTGGCTTGCCGTCTCTTAATGCAAAAACTGGCCCCCCAGAATTCCCAGCATTTATTGGCATGTCCATGTATATGTAATGATTATCTTCATTTGTACACTTGACACCATTTGAGGAGACATAACCATGTATGACATGCTTTCCTCTATCCCTTGGAAAACCCACAACATATAGAAAATCACCTAAGCTTAGTTCAGAGGAATTTCCCCACAGTTTTACTTGTTTATATCTATGGATACTTTCTACTTTACCTTTTGTCTGGAATATAGCGATGTCATGTTTCTTATCACTTGCAACCACTCTAAGCTCAGGGCCCTGGCTAAACCTTTCTACACCAGTCAATGCTTTATACTCCTCAGGGAATATTGTCTCCTTCTCTTCAAGTATATACCTTATCTTCTTTACTTTGTGCTTTCTTAATGGCCTGTTTTCACTGTCATACCTGTCCCGTAACTGCGGTCCCCCAATAAGATGATGGCAGCTCAACAGTTTTACATTGCCCCCATTATTCTCAATCACTGCTGCGCTTCCCACGCCTGTGAAAATCCTTTCAGACTTTGTCTCCTTGGTTTTGCCTTTATCATACGAATAATCAGTGATCTCAACTGTCACATGTTTGTATATCTTATGACAACTCTCAACTAGTTCATCAAGAGAATCCTTATGGAACATGTTATGATTATCATATTTTTTATCAACTGCTGTCCTCATGAAATCAAAATAAGTTCCAGCGTATGCCTGATAAGGAGAAAACAGCAGGGAAAATGCAAGCGCTCCTGCTGCAACCACTTTCTTCCCATACTTCTTAACCCTATCGAGCAATCCCTCTTTCTCAAGCACTCTTGCTGTCAAGCCACGGTCATGCAGACCATACTTATAATCCAGTTCACTCAGCTTCTTTCCTTTACTTTCATAGCTTGTCCATCTCTTTATTCTCTCTTCGATCTTGTCACTCATCCTTCTCACCCTTGTTGTCATAGAAAGCTACCCACTGCGGTTTGAAGTACTCGATACTCCCATTCTTTCCAATCTTGAATTCAACAATCCATCCGCCTTTGTTTGGCTGGATTCCTTTTCTACGCAAGAACTCGTTCTGGTCTTGGAAAGCTCCAGCCATCAATGCATGAATGTTACGGTAGCAGAAGTAACCATTTATGTGCAGATGTCCAAGTGCAAGTATGCTCGGCTTGCTTCCTCCCTCTAGAGCGTCAATATACTTCTGAATCTTGTAAGAACGCGCATACGCTATTCCACCATCCGGATGCACTAAATCAAGAGAAACATCTTTCTTGAACTTGACTCTTGCATAATACTGCCCAAGGTAAACCATGTCATCCCTGCCCTTGACATGCCTTCCATGTACTCTTGTTCCATTCACTATAAGGTTCCCTACATCAACACCAGTCTGGTTAAGTGCTTTGAGGTCATGGTTGCCTGTTATGAAATATGTTGTGATGCCCTTTACCTTAGGATAATTTTTTATCACAGCAGCAGCCTGCTTGTCAACACCCCATTCTTCAAGTTGGTTCTCCTGTCCTTTATAGACACCTATACCGTCAGTTATATCACCGCAATGATACACCTCAGTAACACCTTCCTCCTTACACTTTTTATAGAACTTGTCAAGAAGATCATACCTTGTTGCCTCACTGCTTCCATGCGTGTCAGACACTATAGCGATTTTTACAACATCATCCAATGTCGCTGCTTTATACGTATTGGATGAAACCTGGGCAAACTTCTGGATATAGAATGTTCCGTGCCTGTCAACAACACTCACACCTTCTTCCTTAAGCTCTCCAAGTAGCTTCTTTGCTTTTTTTTGGTTTATCTCTAACTCAGTGACTATATCATCTAAAGAAACAAAATTCTTCTTCAACAACTCAAACAATTCCTTTTTTTTATCCTCTTTCTTATCAGTCATTTTTTTGCCTCCCCTTGCTCATTCTTATATGTACTAGTTGCATACCCAGAGTTACAAAGCAGCTCTGCTGCTTTGCCGTTCTTAATTAAAAAAATAAAATCAGAAATTGTCATATTATTCGGAATAATCCACTCAGTTCTCCGAATCAGCTTTTTGCCATACCTTTTCTCAATAACATCCTTCCTAGTCTGGCTTATCAGATGGCAAGCCTTGCTGAAAGTATCCTCATTAGGGTCTATTTCATATTTGTTGAGAATATCAGTAATAGAATGCACATCATCAGGACCCTCTGTTGTTACTTCATGCTTTGCGATTGAATCCCTTCTAACTAAACTTATCTCTCTTACCAGATCATTATAACTGTGCTTGGTCTTGTCAAGCTGCCTCCAGATTTTCTCCATCATCCTGCTCTTTCTGACAGCCTTCTCAACAAGAGTATAATCAACTTCTTTACCGATCGTTTTAAGATATTCTCTAGAGTAATCTCCATATGCCTGAAAATTCTGTGACAAGAAAAATGCCTTTCTTAGATCTGACTTTAACTTATCCTCAAGCTCTATCAGTTTGTTATATACGTCTTTAACTCTTGCCATTCTTATCACCTTTAAAGAAATATTCTATTGTCTTCAACTTGCCATTTGAGAGATATGCACCTATTGTCCTGTAACGTTCGCCATACTTTTTAAGAAAATAATGAAACCCGCGCTTCAGCTGCTCTTTCAGCTTCTTAATACAGCGTTCATGAGCGCTGCTCTTTACCTCAACTATTGCTTTTAAACCATCTCCATAGAACACTATATCAGGGATGCATATTGTTGCTCCGTTGTCATAACATGCTACTTCTGTCCTTGCTGTTACCACATCCGACAGACCAACAAGCTCTGGATCCTTTAATATCAAGTCAACCAAGCTGTCATGTTTTGAGTTCTTTTTTCTCATTTGTACCTCCTCAAAAACCTCCTTAACCTTCGCATCACCAGATAGTACCTAATTTTCCTCCAAACTAGGAAGATACCTATCATGCGCCACCTCCTTTTTCTCCTGTTATGTACTAGTTGCATACCCAGTGTTAAAAAGCAACGAAGTTGCTTTTTCTTCTTTATCAAAAAAAATTTACTTCTTCCCTACCTCAGCAATCAGGCAGTAAGGCAGATAGAATGCCAGCTCCTTTTCATCCATGTCCTTGGCTTTATTGCCTTTCTTTTTCATAAACTCCTGCAACATCTTCTTGCGTTTCTCCATCTCTATATCAAGCCTTTCGTCATTCATCAGCTTTACATTGTTCCACTTATACCTAAGCCAGCCCTCAACAGTGTAATATGGGTACTTATTGTTGCTGATGTTTACATCATACTTGCTTGAATCTATGACACATTCTTTCTTCTCCCAACTGCCTTCTGCCCACCTGCTTAACAACACCTCTTCAAGATCCAGCTTTTCTCCTAGCTGCTTTCTTGCTTTGTACTCATATACCTCTGCTCTTATACACCCATCCTCAGCATTAAGCACTCTTCCTACTCCAAACACAACATTCTCTAAAACAAGATAACCATCTGCCCTGCCGTAGACAATATAATCCCCCTGCTTCACAAGCCCTGTTTTAATTTTAGCTGGCATATGTGCTCCTCTCTACCATCATCTTTTTCATCAGGCCGTTCTTGTTATTGAACTTTGGCCTTAAGATGTTATAGTTCTGGTCCAAGTATCTTGACTTGAACAGCTGAAGTATGTTTATTCTCATTTTTTCCCTCACAGCCTATTAATCAACAACCTCAAATCCTTGTTCTCCTCCCTTAACTCAAACACTTTTTGCTCTAAAAATTCAATCCTTGCAACTAATTCTCTTTTTTTGCCGAATGTTGCAGGAAACTCACTAGCGTTCCCACACTTCGGACACTGGATCTTGTTTTGCACTTTCCTCACCTTTTAGTTTGTCTAATGCAATCCTTATGTGGTGAAGTATAAAGTCTGGTCTGCTCCTGTACCCGTGCTTGTGGTTCGAGATAATCTCGTCGATCCTTGCAATCACCGGTGTTGGCAATGGAACATTTGTATACTTCATCTATATCAACCTCCTATCAATTGTGTCTTCTATCACCATCCTTGAAAGCTCTTTAATCCCTGGCTTATTCTCGCTGGTGATGTAATAATCAAGGTAATCATTGTACTGCTTGCTTCCGTACAACCCTATTATCATGGTGTCAAAGCATAGACCTGTTAATCGACTAAAGGTTCTGTAATACCTCCACACCATATTTTCCAGCATGTTTATTTGTATCATTCATACCACTCTTTTGTGTCAAGAATTCGCTGTCATTACTGCACACCAACCATGTAGCCCCTGATATTATATTAGTATTGTAAAGATATAATTTTATCCAATATCTATTATAATGTGTATAAGGAGGGATATAATCAATAGTGAGAAGGATTTTTGGTTTTAACAGATATTTTTTACAAATTCTGAAAATAATTCCATTAGGATATATCCGTAATTTTTTCACTATTGACTCAGAAAGTTTTATATAGTTTCCTGACTATATATATACTAGGGGATGGTCATATGAAAAGACGCATAATCAGGCAAGGACATTCTACTCATACTATTACTTTGCCCGCTAAATGGATAAAGAAGTTCAACTTCAAGGCAGGTGACGAGATTGACATTGACGAGCACGGTAAATCCCTTATACTTAACTGTGACAAGGCAATCCCTGGCGGAGAGCTTCATATCAATGTTTCAGGCCTTGGCAAGATGGTCAGAAGAGTGATTGCTTCAGCTTATAAAGCAGGATATGATTCCTTAACTATACACTTCGAGACCCCTGACGAACTTTCATCTATCCAGGATACTGTTGCACGTACATGCATTGGCTTTGAAATCCTAAAACAGGAAAAAAACTTTCTTGAGGCAAAGAAGATCTCAAATGTAATGTACGATGAATTTGATAATGTATTGAGGAGAGTTTTTCTTTCATTACTATCAATGGCAACAGACTCATATGAAGGTGTAAAGACAAACAACAAAGACCTTCTAAAGACTGTAACTCTCAGGGATGATACAATCAACAAGTTTACAGACTTCTGTCGAAGAGCTTTGAACAGAAAAGGCTTCACTGACTATAAGAAAACACCGATGGTCTATCATATTGTAGAAGAACTTGAAAAAGTAGGTGACATCTATAAGCATATCTGCAGAGACCTTTCAGAATCTACAACAAAACCAAACAAAAAACTTTTGGAATTCTTCAAAGATATAAACAGCTTCCTTGAATCATTCTATAACCTTTTCTATAAGTTTGACTTCAAGAAACTTGGTGATTTCGGAAGAGTCCACGAAGATCTTAACTCAAAATCAAAAGAACTCCTTGACTCTTCTGATGAGCATACAAAAAAACTCATCTATAGGCTAGACTTCATCAAATGCCTTATCTATGACCTGAACGGTGCATTAATAGCAATGAATCTCAAGTAACTTCTGTTTCAACCTTTCAAGAGCACTATAACCAACTTTTACTTTATACTTCTCATCATCACTCCCGCCAGTCTTAACTAAATCATGCTTTTCAGCCAGCTCTTTATAATAACCAATTTTTGCAGTATCATGCCTCTGGCTATAAACCTCAATAGCACCTAAACCCTCATCTTTCCATTCCTCAATCAATGAATCAATCCCTTCCTTGTTATAATAAAGGTTATTAGGATGTGCAATCCCTGCAACACCCCCATACTCATGAACAAAACCAATTGCATCTTTCACACTTGCATGATCCTCATACCCAACAAAAGCAGATCTTGGAGATATGTCTTCAAGGTACTTAAGATGTCCTTTCACAATATTACTGGGAATAAGGTCCCATACACAGTTAAGAAGTTTCATGTACACAGCCTTCTCATCAATCCCTGTAAACCTTTTACATATATCCCAGAAATATTTCCTGAAGGTCTTCACACCATCACCCTCTTTCAACTCTCTTACCAACTTAGGCCTATAACTCTCAGTTATCACTTTCTCAATCCTTTCCTCAATCCCGTCAAGGTTCTCCCATAGTATTCCAAACTCAGGAGCAAACACTGGCTGCGATATAGGCCCTTGGATAATCTCAGATATGATCTTAGCAATGTCAGCTCTTGAGTTTAGCTCGCGACCAAGCACATACTCCCTAAAACGTTCATCAACCTGCTTAAGCTTCTGCAGCATCTTCCACATCCTCTCCCTTCTCGGACTATAGAAACGATCCTCAAGCTCGTCAAGAAACGCATCACTTCTCCAGTCAATGAAATACCCTAACACATGCGTGCTCACAGGCTTTGTCCCAGGCTCATAGAACTTTGAACTAAGCTCAACTCCAGCCACAACCTCAAAGTCAGTATCCAAAGTAAACTCAATATTTTCAACACCTGAATACCTGTCAAGCTTAAACTTAAGTGAAGTGCCTTTAGGAACAATTATTGAATTATAAACTGGGTCGATCTCTGAAAGTTTATTCCTTCTCACAAAACTCCGCAGACTTCTTACAGTGTCATGGTCACTAACCCCAAGAGCTTTACAGTTATTACACCGAGCTTCATATATACCCTCCTCAAGACCTTTTACCCTCTCATCACATGTAGCACCATGCCAGTGCAGGTCAACATAAGTGTCTTTATAAAAAAGGTTAAAGAAAAGAAGATACGCCCATCCAAAGTACTTCCTAGGATTCATCTTCCACCCCAAACTTGAATACTCTCTGCAGCAATTCTAATGTATCATCCATCCCAACAGTTCTCATCTTTACAACAGCCTGCTCAACATGCCTGTGATAATTTTTCTTGACCCTTTCATGTTCCTCAATCTTCCCAATATATCTTCGCACTAATTTAGAGCCCTCAAACTCAATACTTTTATCCTTAAAATCCTCGCACTTGCTTAAGAAATCGGTTATAACTGTACAACATTCCTTGTAACATTCCTTGATCATCGACTCAAGCCCTATATCATAATCCTCAAGCATAGCTGCACAGATCTTATCCATATCATCAAGGTTTCCAAACGCATCAACTAGCTTCTGCGCCTCTTCATCAAGGCCAACCCTTGCCCATATCTCTTTAACCTTTTTCTTGCACGCACCCAACTCAAGTGCATAATGCCATGAATTCAACTCAGCGCAGAACTCTTTATACGCCTTGACTTCTGGGTCTTCCTCAAGTTCATCTATTTGGCTTTCAAGGTCTTTCATATCTCTTAACTTATCTCCGCTCACAAAAAGATGAAACTTGGCAGATACATGATTTATCTCTCTCCAGAATTCCTCCTCAATCTCTTCAAATCCATACTTCTCAAGCACTTTGTCAAACTCCCTCAAGTAAAACCTTTTCTTCCTACCATCAAGCCCATACCCTGCTTCTAAAATCTCATTCACATCCCTGTTGAACTCTTCTAACCTCTCGTCAACCTTCAATTTATATTTAAGTTTCTTAAGAAACAAACTTATAGGATCCTTGCCAAGTATCTTATCATTAAAATTCCTCTCAACCTTTTTCAAACCACTCTTTGTCATTTCATAACCCTGTTTATTCCTCTCAATCCTTACATCTCTTTTGTACACAAAATAATGACATATGTTAAGGAACCATCTCTTGTACAGATATCTCTTCTCGTAATCATTCACCTCAGTCTCATCAAATTCAACAAACGAGACAGGATCTCTTGCAGCAACCTGCCACCTGTTGATTTCCCAGTCAACTAACCATAACCTGTGCGCATCCTTTAACCTCTGCGGAAGTATATTCTTAGAATTTCCATCGATATATCTTAATGTAAAGAATCCCTGTAAAGGCTTGTTCAGCTCTCTATCAACAATTTCATCAATCTTGCCGCCAAGCTCCTCGCTTATATTTAAGTGCCTGTATTTTATATGCTGATTCACAACCTTTTCATAGAATCTTCTTATATAATGGTCCTTTGCAAGCTTCCCTCTCTGAGGAAACTCATCAGACAAAATGCATTGGACTATGGAAGAGCCATCAACTGCAAGCTCTAAACTCTCGAGCTTATCATCAACCTCTCCAGGAACAGTATTAAGTTTTGCAAACTTCTCATACATTGAATCAACAGCTATTCTCTGCACTGCTAATAGCGCGCACCCTTCTTTCCTCTTCCTGTTTGGTGTATAGAGAATCAGCCAAGCATCTGGAACCTTTATTTCACCATAAGGGATCTCTAGGTCGCTACTAAGCATCCTTAACTTTTCAAGTATCTTTATCTCACGGATAGCTCTTGAACTGTTCTTCAGCGAGAAAACCTTAAGCACAATCCTGCTCTTTTTATTGCTCGGCTCAACTATGTACACATCGTTTCTTCCAAGTTTTTTTTCAAGCTCCGCGTCTATCCTTTTCTCCAATATCTCTTCAAAAGTGTTTTTTGGAATCTCATATAACTGATTCTTCATCTCTTGAAAGAACTTCCTTCTTACCTCTCTCTCAAGCCTGCTATACGCATTATACCTCCTGCAATCATGCACATGTGCATACTCATTAAATATTGCCTTTTTCACATCTCTATAACTCACTTCAGGCTTCCCAAACAACACATTAAAATCCTGAAACATGCGAAACGAAACCTTTGAGACCTGTTCTTGTGGTAGGTTATAAGCTTTGAGCCTCTCTTTAATCTTCTCAACCACAACCTTGCTAAGTTCACTAGTCTTGCATATCTGGTTTTTGTATAACGAATTAAAAACTTCTTTAAGGAGTAACAATCTGTTCACAGAATCCTTCCATTTAAGTTTATCATTCTCAACCTGCTCAATCATCTGATGCGCCTCTAGGTTAAACTCATCAGTAATCATACTAGCCATCTTATCTCCATCAATGTTCTTGTAAGTGCTCTTGAACTGCCTCCATTTTTCTCTGGCCTCGTACAACTTAATATAAGCAAGATTTACCAGCGCTTCATTGTTTGATTTATTGAATATCAACGCTCTCTTGAACTCTTCCGCAGCTCTCTTAAAATTAAGTTTATGAGTGTCCCATCCTATCTTGTCAAGTATCTCCATCTTGCAGAGTCCAAGCATATTATACGCCCTTGAGACCATATCATTGTCAAGCTTTCTTTCTATCTCAAGTTCAGCTGAAAGATATTCCTTAACAACACCTCCAGGAGTGTTAGGAGAATAATCAATATACAGACCATCAAGAAGCTCGCTTGCACTGCTTACAGTGTCAACCTTTGCAATGTTAAAAAGAGTATCAGCATCTGAAGCTTTAATAACATCCTCAATTGAAATAAAGACCTGATAGTACTGGTCACCTTTTACTTTACCGCACGGTATAAACTTTTCATTAGGATTCCTTTGAAATTGCTGGCAGAGGTCCTCAATCCTGTTCTCATGTATCTCGTTTAGGTTTCTTACAACTTCAGAAAGATGCCTCTCTGCCTCATAATAATTATTCCTGTAGAAGTAAGAAGCGCCAAGATAGAACCTCACATCCAAATCATTAGGATTCTTTTCAACATAATCCGGCAGAATTTCGATGAAATTTGAATAAAGATTTCTGAGAAAACAACGTTGAGCTTCGCCCTTTATATCATTCTTTCTTAATCTTTCGATAAGAGTGATTTTAGACCCCCTCTCATTGGTGTGGGGAAAATCCGATACTACCACCCCGATTATTTATAAAGCAAGCAAAATATATATACATTATCCATATGATAGATATACTTAACAGAATTTCAATAGTGAAACCAAAAATAATATAATGTTAGATTAACTGGCGCACGCTTTAGGAGGATTTTTCAGGAATTCATATAACAATCTTATAGCATTCTCAACATCCTTTGCATGTGCAATTCCAAAAGTTGTATGCAGGTTCCTTACAGCAACACCTACAACTGTTGTAGGAATGCCTCCTTTTGCTACAGATATACTAAGCGCATCAGTTGTTCCAGAGTCGCTCACATCAAGCTGAACTGCTATCTTCTTCTTTTTTGCGATCTTCCTAAGCCAGTCATCTATACAAACATTAGCAATCATGTCAGCATCTTTCACAGTTATGCAAGGTCCTTTACCTAGCTCCTTTGTAATCTCATGCGGATGCTCTTTTGAATCATTCGCTTCTGTCACATCCACAACAATAGCCCAGTCAGGATCAATGCTGTAGATTGATGTCTTTGAACCAAATAACCCAACCTCTTCCTGTACTGTGAAAACATAATAGATCTCAGCATCACTCTTAATTAAATTCTTTGCAAGCTCGATCAGTATATAGCATCCAATCCTGTCATCCAATGCCTTACCAGAGATTATATCATTAGAACCAAGAACTTCAGATACTTTTTTAAGCTCAAGAAATGAGCCTACGCCTATGCCAAGTCTTGCAAGTTCCTTCTTGTTAAGCCCAGTATCAACAATAAGATCTTCAATCTTTGGAAGTTCTTCGATCTCTTCATCATCACTCACTTCTGCCATTGTGACAACTCCATGTATATAACCCTTCTTCGCCTTTATCCTAACTTTATGCCCAATCAGCAGTGCTGGAGTGGTTGTACCAACCTCAGAACAATATATATCCCCTTTCTCACTAACACTTCTCGCTATCAATCCAATTTCATCCATGTGCGCAACAAGCATTACTTTAGGCCCTTTACCCTTCTGATGTGCAACAACATTACCAAACTTATCAATCTTAACATCTTTTATATACTTCTTGATTTCTTGAAGAATTATAGCTCGAACCTCTTGCTCATTTCCGCTTACGCCATGAGCTTCCATAAGTTTCTTAAGCAGTTTCATCTTGAATTAACCTCTTTTTTTTATCATAAATAAAAAAATAACAACAAATTACCTTTTTACCTTATCAAACCTTTCCTGATCTTCTCAACCTTAATCTCTTCCTTGTCAGTCTTCAATACTTTATCATCAAAGTATGCTTTTCCATCCTTGACCTTTAGCTTAAGTTTTGAAAATTCGGTGATATCTATCTGTTTAGTCTCCGGTTTATAACCCTCGACCATTACCTTATCACCTGGTCTTCCATGTGCAGCAACCAGCAAACCCACATCTTTCTTATCTTCACCAGCTAATAACATGCCCTGGCTCTCAACTCCTTTAAGCTTTGCAGGTTTTAAGTTATACACTATAACAATCTTCTTACCTTCCAGTTCCTTGGCAGTGTAATAGTCTCTTAAACCTGCAACAAGCTGCCTCTCTTCACCCACATCAATCTTCAATACAAATAACTTATCAGCTTCAGGATGCTCCTTAGCTTCCTTAATCACGGCAACCCTTAAATCTAAAGGAAACATCTTCTCTTTCTTCTTCTCGCCATACTTCTCCCTGTACTTCTCTCTGTCTTCGTCCTCAAGCTTCTCAAACAACAACCTTGCTTTTCCAACTTTATGCTTTGGCTTAATATTCAGCTTCCCAAGATCATTCCATTCAAGCTCCTGCACGTTTAGCATAGCCCTTATTCGCTTAGAAGTGTTAGGCATAAACGGATTAAGCAATATCGCAAGATCTTTCACAATAAAAGTAAGTACTCCTAATGCAAGGTCAGCTTTCTTCTTATCTTCTTTAACAGCTTTCCAAGGCTCCATCTCCTGGAAAAAACCATTCCCCAGTTTACCCACAAGCAGTATCTTCCTAAGCGCTTCCTTTAACTCAACCTTTTCAAGAAGCGAAGTAATCTCAACCTCTAAAACTCTAATCTCCTCAACAACCTTCTCAGCCTTATCATCTAACTTAAACTTTGGAACTTTATTCTCATAGAACCTGTTAAGGAAAGTTATTGTCCTGTTCACAAGATTACCTATATTCGCAACTACTTCATTATTTATCTTTGCCTGGAAATCGTCCCAGCTGAACTCAGTATCAGTCTTCTCAGGCCTGTTTATCATTATGTAATATCTCCATACATCAGCAGGTATCCCGCTATCAACAGCATCATCACCGAACACTCCTGTACCTCTTGACTTTGAGAACTGCGCTTTCTCATAATTAAGATATTCATTTGACGACATTGTATCAAGCAGCGTATAAGCGTCCTTTGCACCTATAAGGAAAGCTGGGAAGAGTATTGTATGGAACGGAATATTATCCTTTCCCATGAACTGCACAAGCTTAACATTATCATTGTTATGCCACCACAGCTTCCAGTCCTTTACACCAGTCTCTTTAGCAATTGAGATATAACCAATAGGAGCATCAAACCAGCTATAGAACACTTTATCTTCATAACCCTTCAGTGGAACCTTAATTCCCCATTTAAGATCACGCGTTATACACCTCGGCTTAAGACCCTCTCTTAACCATGCCTTGGTCAAAGTCTTTGCATTCTCTGCCCAGTTATCTGACGCTTTCTCAATCCACTTGCTTAATTCAGGTTCAAGCTTTGGCAAATCAATGAAAAGGTGATTTGTTTTTCTTACAACTGGCTCGCTTCCACAGACCTTACACTTAGGCCTTACAAGCTCAACAGCATTCAACAGCTTACCGCAATTCTCACACTGATCACCTCTTGCATGCTCATACTTACAGTGTGGGCATTCACCCTCAACATACCTGTCAGCAAGAAACTTCTTATCCCTCTCACAGTAAAGCTGTTCAAGTGTATCCTTTTTTATGTAACCGTTCTTGTTAAGCCTCTCGAAAATGTCAAGTGTTATCTCTTTATTCTCATCAGAGCTTGTCCTTCCGAATGCGTCAAAGCTGCACTCAAACCATTCATAGATTTTCTTATGTATCTTGAAATACTTGTCAACAAGCTTTCGAGGAGTCAACCCTTCCTCAGCAGCTTTCACTTCAGCAGTTGTACCATGTTCATCAGTACCGCATATGAAAAGGCATGGATCATTCCTTAACCTAAGAAAACGCGCATACACATCTGCACTTAATATGCACACCATTGTACCAAGATGCGGTACATTGTTCACATATGGTAATGCTGAAGTTATTAATATCTTCTTAGCCATAACAAAAATAGAAAGTGTATTTATATATAAATGTTTATGTGTTTTATAAACAGAAACTAGAATCCTTTTCAAACATTATTTAAATATAATTCAGCCAACTTAACTCCCTGAACACCATACGCAGTTTTAAATGCTTTTCTAATACTATTATCATCCAACCCTGCTTCTTTCATATATTCATAAGCCTTCTTGACACCTAATCTTTTACAGCTATTGTTGCAGTACGGCGTATCACATACATCAGTTGCACACATTGGTAGAAGCGAACTAGGAGATCTTTTTGCAAGAAACAAATACCTTTCATGCTCCCTTTTGATTATTTGTTGAAGTCTGCTCATTTTAGATAAAATTCAGCAAGCTCTGTGCCTTTTTCTCCATGTACATAAGAGAAAACATCTATTATTGCATTTCTCCTCATCCCAGATTCTTTTAATGTTTCTATGACAATCCTTAATCTATAATCTTTGCAGCTAGGGCAACTTAAATCATTACACCTGCTCCCAGAACAATCTATTTCAGGCTTTAAGTTGCTGAAAGTTTTTAACAAAATATCTATTGATTTCATAACAACACCAAACTACAGCTTCTTATAAAGCTTATGCATCAACCCAGAATCTGGTTAATAGAAATAAGAAAAAAAGTTACTTCTTTTTCTCCTTCATCTTCTTTGTGACATCTATGTTATAACCGCAGTGCTGGCACGGCACCCTTAATGTCTGCACTCCACCGATACTCTTTCTCTTGTAAGATACTACGCTTTCGCCTTTCTTTTTACAGTTAGGACATAAGTACACTGCCTCAGCTGACAAAGTTTCTTCATACTCCTTTTTCTCAACAGTATGCCCGCACTTAGAACATACATAATCTTTAGCTCTTATCTTTACTTTTCCAGTCTTCTCATCAACTGGTTTTCCCATAAGACCTTTTCCACACTTTGGACATTTCTGCTTGTAAACCCATACCTTGATATTACCATCTCCTAACTTTCTGTTAGTGAAATAAATCAAGTCTTCCATAGAACTTGGCATTGTTACCATGAATACCACCTCTGCATTATCTTTTTTGAATATCTATAACCTTTCTTCCCAGCCAAGAACACACCTATGCCAAGCACAACCCAGCTTGCTCCATAAATCAATGAAGATAACTGAAAAGCACCATAACTTCCGTACGCCAAAACAAAAGCAGCACTTATTGTCATGAAAAAGTTCGCTATTATCAATAAAACCCCTATCTTAAATCTCATCTAACCACCCTATAACCTCTTGACCTCAATGCTTATCGCGTCCTCCTTAACCCTTATCTCGCGAGGACACTCAGTGTATTCATAACCGTTCTTGTTACAATAGTCAATAAGAAACTCTTTTTCTTCCTTGTTTTTAAATTTTGCGATAACAACTATGCCACTATTCCAGAGTAATTCATACCCTTTTAAATCGCTTTTAATCTTTTCACAGTGCTTGTGAAAGAGGTCATAACGTTCATCAATTCTGTCTAACTTCGCTATTAATGTATGCAGGCTTCCTTTAAACAGATAATCATTGTTCTCATCAATTTCCCTATTAACAACTTCCTCAAACCTGCTGTCATTAAACGATATAAACCCTCCTTCACCAAGGTTTACAGGTTTCCATTTACTGAAACTTCCAACTAATATATCAGAGTGCTCACTTTTACATATCTTACTCCCAATACTTCCACTGCAATCAGTTATAATAATCACATCACTTTCCAAGCTCTTAACACGATTAAATATAATCTCAGAATCCTGCTTTAAACAGTAGCCAGCTGGCTGTGTATAAATCAAACACGCAACATCCTTAAGGTCTTCATCTGTAATCTCGTTTATCACACCATTCTCAGTCTTTATACTCTTGACCTCTAGCCCAGCTTTCTTAGCCAGCTTCTCATACGAAAGCCAACCACCTTGATCCTGTACAAGAACATACCTCTTATCATTGAACTTCCTAGCAATAAGAAAACTAAGTAGAATAGCTGTATTACCTCTGTTCACTAGGTGTACATGTTTTTGTTTAAGAATTGATTTTAACATTATCTCGCCAACTCAAGTGAATCTTCAACACTGATCACTTTACTTTCTAATGTCCTTATAAAATTATCTGCAATACCATTAAGTGTATACCAAGGTTCTTTCTGCTCTAGGTCAGCATCTACAGATATCGCCTCTACATCAATAAACTCTTTAACTCTTGACAGTGCACTTTGCTTAAAATGTAGCAGGTACGGGTTAACTAGTTCACGCACCTGCCTGAAAACCTTCCCAGAAAGATCATAATTCCTAATAAAATCCAGAACAGTCTCTGCTGTGTAAGGCTTATCTCCAACCTCTACCTCGTAAAATAGACGTGTTAGCATTTTGTTTCACAAAAGATAGTAAAAAAATAATATTATTTAATCATTTTTATTGGCATCTTTCTTTCCATCTGCCAATTTATTGTAAAGCGTCTTTAGCTTCTCAAAAAGCTCATCACTTACCTTAACACCAAACTTTCTTGCAGTCTCTGCATCCAACTTAGTCTCCAGACCGCCAAACACCGGATGGCCCTTAACCTTTTCTTTCTGCCTCATATCTTCATAGATATTGACCAGCTTAACTGCACCCTCAACAGCATCTTTTGGCTCCATGCCAGACTCCACTAATGCTTCCTGCATTGGTGCTAGTACTTCACTATAGTAGCCTTTGGTCCTTGACCAAGCATAAGAATGTACTGCAATCAAAGCTTTCAGCATTTCATCTCTCTGTTCTTGTGTCACTGGTAGTTTCATTGAACCAGATTCATCAAGAGGCTTTAGTGTAAATGGTTGATCGCCTTGAACATCTATTGAAACACTGCTCAAATCTTTTACATCACGGACTTTGAATGTTTCCTTTGCAAATCCACTGAATTCAACAGGTCCGCCTGTTGATAGTGTCTTATAATCCATCCTTTTGATGTATTTATCATCATTTTTTTTATCATTCATTTGATTACCTCCAATAATTATAATTTAATAAACTTATAGTGCAACTACTATATAAATCTTTCTATTATTTGTCACTATAAAGTGACTACACAAGCCCTAGAACCCAAGAATTCGCCTATCTGAAACCTTAGAATTCAAGCCTCTGAAGCCTTCTCTGGCTTCTTTGTCATATAATGTCCCAGAACATCAAGCATAACCATAGCAGGTATCATGTCAGGTTTTACCAGTATCATAGTAGTACCAGCTGCATAACCCAGCCCTTTAAAAACCTGGTAAGTCTTGGAATATCTGTCAGCTTCGCCAAACCCAAAACGCGAGGCAAGTTCACCTTTATCAGTTATATTTGCAACATCAACTACATCTCCTTTGTCAATCCTATAGCCCATACACTTTACATCAACACCAAGCCTCTCCCCAATATACCCAAACAACAGCCCAGTATTGTCAGCACCTACAAAAAAACCGTCACACAATCCAGCTCTTGCATTTAAAACAATATCATCAATCCCCATAAACACTAAAAAAAATTAATCCTATAAAAATCTATGCCCTTACAGAAATAAGATTCCCAGAACCATATCTTCTCATCCCAATCTTCCACACAATATAAGCAATAATAGGAAACACGATAGCAGCAACTGTTATGTGTATCAGACCAGAATAACTAAAGTTCTTCAATATCTCAACTGGCAAACCAGAGAGCAGACCAGCTGGAAGTATGAACAGCATGATAAACCTGACAATACCTCCGAAAACTGAAAACGGATACGTTGTGAACAATATCATCCCATGCATAAACTTTGCAACAAACTCCTCAGCATTCCCGAAAAAGAAACTCAGCGAACCAAGCACAACAGAAAGACTTAGCATAATTAATACACCTGTCAGTATAAAGTACAGGAACAACAACACTGAACTCCAAGGAGCGTTCCATAACATAAACACAGCCAAGCATACCCCAAACATAAAATCTCCTATACCAGTAAAGTCACTCTTCGAAATAAGTAAATGCAACAACTCAGGCTTTGGCAATGCCAAATAAAAATCAAGCTCACCCTCTGCAACCTTATGCGCAATATTGTCCCAGTTTCCGAACATCAACTGTACAATCCCATAGATTGTAGTTATAAAAGCGTAAAGCAACAACAAATCAAAAAAATCCCACCCATTAATCACTTCTAATTTAGCATAAAATAAGAACCAAAACCCTAACCAAAATATATCATTCACAAACATGGCTAAGCCCTGTACAAAGAAGTTAAAGCGATACTCCATTATTGTCTGCAGGTTCATCTTCATATATTCCATAAAAAATTTGAAATTACCCGCCATGTATACTCACCCTCCTTGCACCTAATGCATAAATCACATAAGCAATCACAAACAACGGAATGATGTAAGCAAGCTGGCCTATTACAACCTTAACAAACCCTGCATAACTGAACTGCACAAACAACTTAGCAGGATGATAAGCAACATACGCAAAAGGAAGATACTTTGTTACTTGTACCCAGCTGGGAAAAACATCAAGAGGCACTAACATCCCTCCAATGATAAATATTACCTTATGCAATACAAATGAAAGAGCTTCAACATCCTCTAACCAGAACGCAAATAAACCTAAAGAGAAGTTCATCAACCAGTTCAGTGTAAGGGCAAACATCCCACTAATCACAGCTAACACTACACCAAATACAGTCATCTCAAACCCGCCAATCATTATATAAGCAAGCACAGCACCAATTACTAAAGTAGTAAAGAAGCTTAACAACCCTTCACCTAAAAAACTGAAATACTTGAACATCACATAACTGAACGGCTTGTTAAGATGATAAGCAACAGTCCCTGTCTGGATCTCCTGTCCAATCTTCTTTGAAACCCTTCTCTCAGATGTAACAACTGACTCTGCAAACAGCAGGTACCATATCATCATTGCAAGTGTAAACCCTTCAATTGTTGGCTTGCTTTGATAGATAGCACTCCACAGGTTTACAAACACAAATAATATGATACCAACAAAAATTGCAGTAGAGACAGCATTTGAAAAATACGCAATCGCATTCAATAGATTAATCTTTGCAATGCTAAGATATTTTCTGAATCTCATAGTTCAATCCTTTTCTTAGCTTTAAAGATATTCTCAATAATCTCTTCAATAGGTGGGTCTGCTACAAGGATATCCTCAATATTATACTTCTCCATAAGCTCGCGAAGAACCTTCTTTATCGGATACTTTGTTGTGTCAACCTTAGCCTTAACACCAAACTCACCCTGCTTCAACACCTGCAGACCGCGATGCTTGAACTTTTTTACTAACTTCTCCTCAAACCTTATACGCAGCAGTTTCTCTCCCATAAATCTCCTTTTAACTTCAGAAAGCTTACCTTTATAGATCAACCTGCCACGGTTTATTACAACAAGCTTCTTACATATCTTCTCAATATCCTCCATGTCATGTGAAGTTAGGATTATTGTAAGACCCTCCTCTTCATTAAGCTTCTTGATTATGTTCCTTAGGTTCTTCTTTGCGACAATATCCAAACCAATTGTTGGCTCATCTAAAAACAATATCTCTGGCTTATGCAAAAGAGAAGCAACAAGCTCAGCCCTCATCCTCTGTCCAAGGCTTAACTTCCTTACAGGTGTATGCAGAAACTCTTCAACCTGCAACATCTTTACAAGCCTTTTCAACCGTTTCTGATACTCAGCTTTGTCCATTTCATATATCTTTGAAAATAAATTATATGTGTCAATAGCTGGAAGATGATACCACAGTTGCGGCTTTTGGCCAAAGATTGTACCAACCTTGAATGAAAGTTTTTTCCTGTCCTTCCATGGAGTAAGCCCCATTATCTTTACATCCCCTTTATCAGGATACAGTATCCCGGTCAGAATCTTAAGAGTTGTCGACTTCCCTGCTCCATTAGGTCCAATGAACGCAAGCAGTTCACCTTTCTCAACATCAAAGCTTACATTATTGACAGCAGTTATTATTTTTTTCTTCGGAGAAAAGATAGACTTAAGACTACCCTTAAGCCCTGGTTCTTTATGTTTTATCTTAAATTCCTTCTTCAGGTTCTTCACTTCTATTATTGCCATAAGAAAAAATTACTGCAGTTTTCATTTATATAGTTTGTTATATTTTTTAGAAAACATTATATAATATTGATATGCATGAATATTCTTATGGATAAACAGACTAAATCACATCTTGAGGAAATTATCAAATACTTGAAAGATAAGTATTCAGCAAAAGCAATCATACTCTGCGGTTCAAGAGTAGTTAGCGATTACAGTGAAAACTCAGATTGGGATATGTTTGTCTTCACATCCAAGCATAAAAACTGGTTTGATAAGATTGGACATCCAGAACTTCCTGGAATGGACTTGGACATCTGCTTTTTTCCTACAACACAAAAATATACTTGGAAAGATTTTGGCCTTAAACTGCGCTATTCAGAGATAATCTATGATCCAATAGGAATTGCAAGGAAGATAAAGAAGCAAGCCTTTAAAGTATATGATAAAGGTCCAGCCAAATGGACAAAAGAATACGCATTCTATAGAAAAGAAAAAGCATCGCGTTACATGAAAAAGATGGAAGACCTTCTTGAGATGCATGATAACAACAGACTTTTCTTAAGGATTGCCTGGCACTTCACTGAAAATATAATAGATTGGTGGTTCGGTCTGCGCCAGGAATGGCCTCTCCGTCCAAAACAGGCATTTGAATACATAAAAAATCAGGACCCAAAGTTCTACAAGCAACTTCAGGTCATAACTTCAGATGAAAAATCATACCATGATAAGATAAAGGCATTCAAAAGGGTTCATACTTTATTATTCGAGAGTCCAAAATATAAAATATTAATTAAATAAAAATGGCAACAAAATTCAAACAAAAGTGCAGCAAATGCAAAAAGAATTATGTGGTTGTAACAAATCGCACCCGATACGCAATCTGCTACGATTGCCAAAAGGAACAGTTGAAAGGCGAAATCAAGGATCCAGAGATGAAGAAGATGTTTGATATCCCAGAAGAGTTCTACAAGGAAAACTCATTCCTCAGGGATATCAAGATCAAATACCTGCAATGGGGCGAGCTTACTGAGAACCAGATTAATGCTTTCAAGCGCGTGGTTCAGGACCTGAAGGATCAATCTGAAAAAGAATCTTAACTTCTGGAAATAAACCCAAAGCTTTAAAAACTAGTTCATTAACCTGTCCTCTATTCAGGTATTAAGCCTGGAGAATTTAGTTTAAGGAGGAGTAAAACAAAATGGAAGGAAAAGTAAAATGGTTTAACCGTGTCAAAGGATACGGCTTTGTTGAAGGAGATGATGGAGCAGAATACTTTGTTCATCATACAGCAGTTCCGCGAGGAACATTCTTGAGGGAAAACGATAGAGTATCATTCAACCCTGCAGAAACAGAAAGAGGAAAACAAGCTCGTGATGTTGTCTTGCTTCAAAAAGGCAGTGAAATCGTTGGTAAAGGAGCTCCAGCCGAAGAACAAGCTGAACCTGAAGCAGAACCAGAAGATTCTGAAGATTTTGGTGAAGAAGAAGATCTAGAGTAAGGTTTTTCGATTAGTTTATTTCTTATTTTTTTTAATTATTTTAAAATAATATTCTAACCCTTAACAATCTCAACCTTGCCTTTCTTAACACTTATAGTATACTCATCCTTGTCATTGAAATTAGAAATCTTTGACACAAACTCTGGTAGTAATATTCTATTAGCCCTGAACTGTAGATTTGTCAAGATGTGCTGGCCATCCTCAGCCTTCTGTATTCCAACCTCTTTAAGAACCTCTTTAGCTCCGTTTTCTTTATGTTCCTCGTGCCTCTTCTTTGCTTCCTCGTGAAGATACTTTGCAATCTTTGCAGCCACATTGATTCCTGTAGCTTTTGTTATCCCTTGCAGACCAGGAGACACATTCACCTCAATCACTAACGGTCCTTTAGGACCTTCAACAATATCAACAGCACCTATACCTAGACCAACTGCTTTAGCAGCCTCAATCGCTATCTTTTTAGTATGCCCATCAAGCTCACAAGCCTCAGCTTTCCCGCCTGCATGTATGTTAGCTCTCTTATCATCAGTCGCTGCCTTTCTTTTCATTGAAGCAACAACCTTGTCACCTACAACTATAGCCCTTATGTCCTCTCCGCTTGTCTCAATATACTCCTGGATTATAAATGCCTGCTTCAGTGCAGTCAAAGCATCGAGCACAGATGAAGCACTAGGGTAACTGTCAGCAAACATAACTCCTTTACCATGCGTGCCTTGTGGAAACTTCATCACAATTGGATAATTAACATTCTTAAGAACATCTTTAGCTGCATCAAGGGTAGGTGCCAGGTAAGTAGTAGGCATTGGCACTCCTGCCTCCTGCAACTTAACATGGGTTAATAGTTTATCATGGCCAGTTGTATAAGCTGATGCCTTAATAGGAAGAAACGTATTCCCCCTTTTTTTCAGGATTGCGGTGATAGCTCTTGCAACATTGGCATACCTGAAACTTCCTTTAACATAAACACAATCATAATCTGGAAACTCCTCACCATCATACATCAGCTCTAAACCGCGTCCTCCAAAGAAAACCTCAACATTACTTATCTTGATATCATCTACTGTATCAAAGTACTTCTTCATCTCCTCAATAGTCCATAATGAACTTTTTGAGCCAAGACTAACAACAGCAGCTTTCATTGAAAAACCCTTATTATACCTAAAATCATTAATCTTATTTATTTTTTGTTAGGATCTATCAAAAATCCATGCTTAAGCAGGTTTCTTCCAATCAGTACAGAGTAATTCATATGCCCCCTATTAGCTAACGTGAACTCTGACTTAATCTTCTTTCCAGCTATCTCAATTGTGGCTTCAATTATCGGTCTTGTTGTTATTCCAAGAGCTGACTTTATCTCAGTTGTCTTTATCACAGGGCCAAGATTAAGTTCAGCTGCAAGATTAGTGTCAATACTGTTCTTAGCTGCACCTGTATCAATCCTTGCAGTAACCTTTTTCTTACCCTTCGGCCCATATACAATGACCTTTTCTGTGCATCCGATAATTGCCTTTTCCATTGTGTATTTAGATTTTTAAGTGCTTTATAAATCTTGCGATATCTTAGAATTTTGGCATTACAAAGCTTCTAACCCTCAAATTTAAGGGATTTAAGCTCTGAAATAATGCTCAAAGCACTGCCTTTTTTCTTCTTCATCCAGGCCTAAATGAGCAGCATAATCCTCAAAAACCACTCTTGAGAATCTTGAATAAGCATTTCTGCTGATACCATGCTCCTGCACAGCTCTGCTGATTGCTTCATCAAAAATCCTTGAAACAGCCCTAGGCACTATATTACCCTCTGCATCCCTTATATGCAACGGTCCTACGTGCTCAGGAACATAATCAGAGATTTCAACTCTGTTCAATGCCAGATATTGGTTTTTATTGTCTGAAATCATATTAGCTATAGAAAATCATATCTTATATATAAATTTTTCGGAATTCACTACCACAAAGTAGTTAATTTAGTAAAGTTTAAATATTAAAGGCCTTTTCCCAATATTATGCCAAAAAACCTTGCACAGATATTAGGCGCAGCACTCAGCCTAGCTCCATTAGGAGATTTAGAAGCTAGAGCAAGAGAAGTTAGGCCTTACAGAATTAATAGACAGTATAGTCTTTCTGAAGAATATAGATTTCATGAAGCTAAAGACAAGCCAATATTAAGACAAGCTTATTTAAATCATCTGCAACAGACAATGCCTGAACTTGTAGAAACGGAGCATATGTTAGCAGGATTGTTATATGAACCAACTGAACAACAATTAGTTCAAGCTCTTAGAAAAATTTGCAAGCATGATTCTGACATAAAGTATGCACTGGAAGAGAAAGAAAACACAAAAAAAGATTGTGAAAAAGATGAAAGAATTGTTGCCTCAGTATGTCCTACCTTTCATGGAAAAGGGAAAAAATATTACATAATATTTACTAAGTACGCATTTGATGAAGATATACAGAGATATGCAGATATAAGAAACTTAATCATACATGAACTTCAACATGTAAGAGATAGACATTATGGAATTGAACTTTGTGGAATAAATCTTTCTGATAGGAACTTTAGTAATTTTCAATTCACAGGAATATTTATGCCATTATTGGAATTAAGAGCATATTGGAAGCAACTCGAAGATAATTTTAGAACAAAACAAAAGACTGGCAAGATTGATGTAAGTGACATGCATTTTCTAAATAGTGCTTCAGCATATGAAGTATATTGGAGATTCTTCCAGAACTATAAAGCGCCGCCAGATTCAGAGATGGAAAAACTACCTAAATACAAAAAGTTAGTAGAGATGGTAAGAAAGGAACAGTTAAGGTTATTCAGTGGTATTGTTCCAATTGAAACAGATGATGAGATAATTCTTAAAATCAATCTGTTTGGAAAAAAAGAAACAATAATAAGAAGAAAATAATCACTACACTTCTGTGCAAAAACTTAACATCTCATAGACAAATTATTCAATTTTGATATTAACATCTAAACTTTTACTCATACTCCCTTGAAGCTCCTTTCTTAACTGCTCAAAATCAATAGAATCATGTTCCTTCTTAATCTCTTCAAGCCTTAACTTCAACTTCTCTAACTCTTCTTCAACTTCCTTAACACTCTTTTTAGAATCATCAATATCCTTTAGTATTGTCTGCTTGTTTAACTTATCGCTTACTTTATTTAATTCATCCTTTAACTCTTTATACCTGCTAAGGAAATCCTCAAAAAACTTCCTATCAATCATCTGAATCTCTTTCAGTACCTTATCTCTTTTCTTATCCTTAAGCTCAATCTCATTCTTAATAATAGAACTCTTCAACCCTTCTAGTACATCAAGGATCTTTAACTCTTTATCACCAATCAGAGCTTTCAATGAATCATCAAGATACTTTTTTATTAGTTTTTCATCAATCGCTACCCTTTCATACTTTCTTAATGCTGCTTCAATAACAGAAAACAAATGAAAAGGTTTTTTTTCTAATTCTTTTATCTTGTTCAAAAATAATTCTTCTTTTTCCTTTAATATATAATAATTCTTAAGTCCCTCTCCTTTCTCAAGAGAATCAAGTGCTTCTTTTTTATTAATTAAATCTTTTTCTTTAACCTGAATTGTCTTTTCTTGTTCATTAATATTCTTTAATAAAACATCTCGTGATTCTAACCTCTTGTTTGTCAGATTAATCTTATCCCTCAAAAAACTTAAATTCTCAATCCTGCTTTCATGCATAAGCTTCTTTAGTTTCTGCACATTTTCAAATATATCCTTTATCGAACTGAAAACAGCTCCAGCTTCATCAGGGAATAGTTCAACTGTGACTCTATAGTTCTTTATTGTATCTTTATCAAACTTATCAAGCATCCCTATAAAGTCAATGCAATACCCTGGCACTTCTTCAACTTTATCTGGAACCTTAATCATCTCAATAAGCTTTTCAACCTTTTCAATATACCTTTCCTTGTTACCCTGCATAATATTCTTTACCCTTCCATCTATCTCTTTATTCTTTAGCTCGCTCTGCTTCAATACATAAATAGCTTCTTTCAGGTTTTCCTTTTTCTCAAGAATCTTATCCTTAATCCTTTCAAACCTCGGCCTAATCTCAGTAAACTTATTACTTTCCCAGTCATCAACCCACTGCTCAATATCATCAAACTTGACATTAACAGTTTCCTTTTCTTTAAACCGCTTCAAAAAATCAAAAAATGCCATATCCTCTAGTTCTCTAAGGTTTTATTAAATGTTTTCGGTATTTACTTGTATTTCATTACACAAATCTTTTTAATTTCTCTGGTAATATCAAATAATATGGATAAAAATATCATACTAAGACATTACATAAATGAAATAGATTCATATAACGAACTTATAAAAGGTGTAGATAATATAAAGGCTGGCATTGATGTAGCAAAAGGCAAGGATTGCAAACTTAATTTCGGCCTGAAACTGACACTAAAAGAGAATCTTCCTTTAGACCTTATTGAAGATGTTCGTGACGAATTAAGGTATCTCCCTCAGGAAGTCTGGCTTTTATACGACCCTGTTGACAGAGGTAGTGGTGTCAGTTATATGCAGGTTTTGTTTGCTCCAAGCTTTGTGAACAGTCTCGTTATGTTTGGTGACCTGGATCAATGTGTGCTTGATTCAGATGACTCATTATCTAGGTTGTACGACTTCTTTGAAAGATTTGAAAACGAAAATTCATTGTATGCTGTTGGCTCAAGAGATATCCCTGTGAAACTTGCTTTTCATCAAAGGAACAGTGACCTAAGGATTATCCATGAACTCTTCCATTCATTTGCAATAGGACCAGAAAAACTAAAGGTCTCTGAACAACGTGATAATGTGACTCCTGCGTATGTAGCTATAGGAGAGAGCACTACCGGAATGTGTGGCTTGAACACTTCGCACCACAGCTACCCTCAACTCCTTGAATCTGTCACAAGAGCAGCACGGCGTGCTGATTTAAGTGGATTTGCTACTGATTATTATGTCTCGATTAAATCATCACAGTTAGCAGGGATCACTACCGGTTACCTTAACACAAGGGAGAATAATTTCAATCCAAATCTATGTGAAAAATCAGAATTTGAATCTATAATAAACATGATATCAACCCAGACAAGGGAACTGGGAAAGACCGATATCGCTGATACAATTTCATCTATATTAACAGATAAATATCCTGTTAAAAAAATCTCAGAATTCTATCCAAGAGAAGATGTTGATCTTGTTGCCAACAAAATGCTAGAAGCGCTTCTATGTTAATAATTTTTTTACATTCACTTGAACATCTTTAGTCTAAATTTTTGATTCAATTGAGTTCCCGGAAATCCTACAATAGGAATAGCTAAATACTTATAAATGCGTTTGCTCTTTTAATTATTATGACCTCGTCATATAGCCCTTCTTTTGAATCTTCAAGTGATTCATCTTCAAGCTCTAGCGATATTGGAAGTCCTAGCAGAAGTCCGAGTTTTTCTTCTGACTCAGGTTTTAACAGTTCTCTTATCGATTCTGTAGTTAGCAGTATCCATGATACTTATCCAGGTTTTAATTCACCAAGTATAAAGCCTTATGAATCAAGAGCAAGTAAAGGAGTGTTAGAAGCTGCAGACTATTGTAAGAATAATTACGATTCAATTGGTTCTCCAAGCTCCAAACCTTTCCCAAGCCGAGGCTCTCCAAGCAGTCTTCCCAAGCTTTCTGGTCCTGACCTTGACATGATCAGTAATTATGTTAATGACAACTTTCCAAGCATTGGTTCACCTAGCAAGTTCCCTGTTGGAAATTCTCCAAGCTCCAAACCTTTCCCAAGCCAGGGCTCTCCAAGCAGTCTTCCCAAGCTTTCTGGCCCTGACCTTGACATGATCAGTAATTATGTTAATGACAACTTTCCAAGCATTGGTTCACCTAGCAAGTTCCCTGTTGGAAATTCTCCCAGTGCTAGACCAAAGATTGAAGCAATTGCATCAAATTTTAATAGTCCAAGCAAAAGCCCTTTATCTCCATATGATAAACTTGATTACCATTCACCTTATAATGACAATATGCTTCCAGAAATTTTTAAAAAAGAGAACATCCTTCCAAAGGTTGAATCTTTAAGAAAATCATTTGATATTGATGACAGTATGGTAAGAGGAATCCATCTATTGAATAAGCATGAATATAACGGAATGGGAGCAGGATATGATTTTGTTAAGAAAACAATTGATTTATCTCCAGAGCCTCCAAGGCATTTTGTCAGTTTATGTAAGCCATCAAAATACGAAAGATTAATGGAAGAAAATTTTTTACCACATGAATATGGTCATGTTAAAGTAATTGAAGAATATGGAAACCCACTTGAACACCAGAGTTCAAGTGGTTTAGATTTAGACTACTTAACTGGAACTCATGAACACGCTGCAGATATTGTTGCAAAAAGTTTTGATACTAACTTTGGCATAAGCCAGAGAGAACTATTAGAAGACATGTACAACAAGGATGATTTAATTAATAGTCCTATGCAAGAACTAAATAGAAGATTAGGTGATAAAGCTGCTCTTGATCCCTTTGCATATATTAAAGCACAATCAAGAGATTTTGCTCTGCCAGAGGTTGAGGAAAAGTTAGATTATAACTTATACGAATCACTTGTTAAGAAAACAGATTTTGAGACCGCCAATAGGATAATGGATGATCTTAATCATGTAACTGAAAAAATGCAGGAAGTTGGCCTAAGCTTTCCTTCCAGCAAACCCTCATTTCTTTCTAAGCTTAATGATATAAAACAAACTTTTTCCAGGATTGATAGATACCTAAATGAAAGCATTGAAGATGAAATTAGACAACCTTATAGAAAGTTTTGAGAAATATTTAGATGAAAATCTTGATCTAAAGGACTTAGGTATCGAGGTTAAAATACATGATCTTCCTGATAGTTATTACTCTCCTAAGGATAAAATTGTTTATGTTCCTAAAGATTTTGATATCCCAACCCTGACAAACCTGTATGGTCATGCTCTTCTAGATAAATATTCTTTTTTTGAGCAAAGACTTCTAGAGTTAGAGGAAAAGATTGAAGCATTTAAACCATCAACTACCGATAACCTTGCCCAATTTGATTCTAAGTCTGCAGTAAAAGGTTTATCTACAGCTTTAGAAAATTGCCTTTATGAAGGCAGAAGTGTGAAAGATTTTATGTTGAATGTTAAAGATTGTTTATCTTCCAACAACTTGAAAATTAGCCAGCAAGATTTAGATACAATACTTAAACTATCTACTAGTTTTACTGAGAAAAATGATGAGTCTTATTTAAGGGAAATTGAAAAAGTTTTTGACCAAGTAATTAAAAATGGTCTCTCACCAGATATTAAAAAATATCTTGCGCCAAAACAAGAATATGACAAGCTAAAAAACACACTTCGACCGATTCAAGATGGCTTTGCCTTATGGATGGAACATCTTCTTGTTAATGCATTAGGTATGCAAGAAGCTTGGAGCAAGATAACCAATAAACTCAGTAACTTCCAACTTAATGCGTTAGAGTCTTTTACTAGTGATTTAAAGAAAAAAGGTTTGTTAACAAGTTTATATGCTTTAGGTTTCCCTAAATCAATTAGAAAGGATCTTGTAATTTGTTATGCCAAGGAGCATATTGATTTTAAGGGTCTTAAACTTTTATTCTTATATGGTTCTGGTAAACGGGACATTGACTTATTAGCTGTCTATGATACTCAGGTATTACCAAATCAAAAGCTATACTATGATGGTAATCTTGACATTAACGCTTTACCAGAAAAAGAATTTCTTGCTAAGTTAAGTAGATTTGATATTGAAATACTTGAATGCATTAGAGGTCAGCTTTTATTAGGTGACGAATCTATTTTTAGTAAAATCAAAGATTCTTTTAACAGCCCTGGTGAAGAAGCTGTCAATTATGCATATCGTAGAGCCTTTGAAAACTTTTTCGGTGCAGAATTTTTTCTTGCTCAGCATAGATATAGGGCTATTTCACAACTAATCTGGAAAGATGAAATTTCAACCTTAAGATCTTTAGTTGTAAGCGATATTGAATTACCCACAACAGATTTAATCTCAGCATTAAACTCATTAGCATATTGTGTCTCTTACATGAACTCTGCAGAGGCATATAAACATAATGAACTAATTACATTTAAAGAAATCCTCGAAAGAGACAGCTTGCAGGTAGAGTTGATAACTTATCTTAAAGATATTGAAAATAAAAGAACAAACCCCAGCTCAAAGAAACTAAGTGAATTTTATAATAAGGTTAAAGAAAAATATTTTATTGCTCCTCCCTCATGAACGGAAACAATATAACCTCTCTCACAGTATCCTGGTTAGTCAGTATCATGACCATCCTATCAACACCAACTCCCATTCCACCAGTTGGCGGCATTCCATATTCTATAGATCTTATAAAATCCTCATCCATAGGATGAGCTTCCTCTGCACCTCCTCTAAGCTGTTCAGCCTGCTCCTCCAAAAGCTCACGCTGCCTTATCGGATCATTAAGCTCAGAATATGCATTACCTATCTCCATCCCAAATATATAAGGTTCAAACCTCTCAACATGCTTGGTATCACCATTACGCAATGTCTTGCATAAAGGGGTACTCTCTACTGGATGATGTATTATAAAAACTGGCTGAACCAACTTATCCTCGCAAAGCTCCTCAAATAGAAGCTGAATCATCATACCTCTTGTCAATTCACCCTCATAATCAATGTTATAAGTGATACGCAAATCAAAAAGCTCTTCATCTGATAGCTTTGTGACATCGATATCTGCATACTCCTTAATCGCATCAACCATTGTCAGCCTTCTCCAAGGCGGTGTAAGGTCAATGACTTCATTTTGATACTTTATCTTTGTTGTTCCATACAACCTTTGGGCACAGAATGCCCAAAGCTCTTCCATGATTTTCATCATATCATTATAATCTGCATATGCCTGGTAGAGCTCTACCTGAGTAAACTCAGGGTTATGTGTCCTGTCAATACCTTCATTCCTGAAGTCTCTGGCAAACTCATAAACCTTCTCAAAACCTCCAACAATAAGCCTCTTCAGATACAGTTCATTAGATATACGCAAATAGACTTCCATGTTAAGAGCATTAAGATGCGTCTTGAACGGACGTGCAGCTGCTCCGCCATAGATTGGCTGAATACATGGTGTATCAACCTCAAGAAAACCTCTTTTATCCAGGTACTCTCTTATTGACGAAATTATCAAAGCCCTATTTCTAAAAACCTCACGAACCTCGGGATTCATTATCAAATCAACATACCTCATCCTATAACGCAGCTCAGGATCCTGCAATCCATGGAATTTCTCTGGCAACGGCCTTATGGTTTTAGTAAGCAACTGAAATTCCGTTACATAAACAGTGATTTCTCCCCTTTTTGTCTTAAACACATAACCATTTGCTCCAATTATATCCCCAAGATCTAACTTCTTGAATAAATCATACGCTTCCTTTCCAACATCATCCTGCCTAAAATACAGTTGAATATCGCCTTCTTGATCTCTTATTGTTACAAAACTGGCTTTCCCCATCTCTCTCTTCAGCATAATCCTTCCAGCAACAGCTAACTTAGCCTTCTTATTACTCTGCCCTTCCTCTAAATCCTTATAGCGTTCTTTAATCTCATTAGAATGATGCTTCTGGTCAAAGATATACGGATAAGGTTCTACTCCAGAATCCCTTATCTCTTTCAACTTATCAATACGTTCTTTTATCAGTTTATTTTCAGGTTCCATTCAGAAAAGTAATTTGTAATATACTTATAAACTTTTTGAATATGGATACTCACACAAAATTAGAATGATATGTTTTGTTCTACTAACAATCCTATATAACAATCACAACCCAAGCACATCATCAATCTCTTCAGCAATCTTCTTTAGATCTTCAGTTGTGCGCAAAATATCTTTCTGTAACTCTTCAATCAATGCCTGCAGGCTATCAACCCTAAGGATATACCTCCTCTGATACGGTATGACAATCCCTGCTTCTATCAGCTTATGCAGATGATGCACTACAGTACCTCTTGTCAGACCAAGACGAGCAGCCAATTCATCAGATGTAAGCGGTTCTTTTTTCTTTGCTGCCTTAAGCAGCTCAATAAATATTCTAAAACAACTTTTATCCTTATCACGCAATCCAAAAAGCCCTAAAGAGCTCCCAAACCACTGCAGTTCAGAATTAAGATTATGTTCCCTAGGCTTTCTGATGTTTGCAATTGTTATCTTATGGATTTTAATCATAAAAATACTAAAGATAAACTTATTTATAAACCTTTTCCGAAAGGTTTAAATACTTCCAGTTCAATTAAGTTTAATTGCGTTGATTTAAAATCAACAAAAGGTGTAAGATCATGGCAGACAAATCAAAATCAAAAGTTGAAGAAAAAAAAGCAAAAGCTGATGAGAATCAAGAAAGTATAAAAGAACTTACAGAGACACTTCAGCGTTTGCAAGCAGACTTTGAGAATTATAAGAAAAGGGTTGAAAAGGAAAAGCAAGAGAATATTAATTCAGCAAGCAGAAACATAATAACAAAGCTGCTTCCAATACTTGACAACTTTGAGCTTGCATTAAAGGCTGACAAAAATTCAGATGACTTTGTCAAAGGTATTGAGCTGATATACAGTGAACTTTTCGAGATACTTGAGAATGAAGGACTAAAGAGGATAGAAGCTACTAACAAAGAATTTGATCCTTATCTGCATGAAGCTCTCTTGGTGGAAGAATCAGACAAGGAAAATATTGTGCTTGAAGAGCTTCAGAAAGGGTATATGCTTAATGGTAAGGTGATTCGGCATACAAAGGTAAAAGTAAGTAAAACCAACCCTGCTAAAACAAAAGAGGATGTAAAAGATGATAACAAAGCAAACTCCAATGGAAAAAATACTTGAGCTTGCAAGTGACTGCAAGCAATGCGGCAATTGCTGCAAATATGGTTCCGGCGCATTTGCACCAGGACAGGTAGAACATGCTGCTAAACACTTTGGAATGTCAGAGCAGCGTTTCAAGGCTCGCTATCTTGAGCCTATCGAGATGTTCAACACAACTCTCTGGCGTCCTAAGTTCGAGAAACCGTTTGGTGAATGCATCTTCCTTAAGCATGGAAAATGCATGATTCAAGACGTCAAGCCACTTCAATGCGGTCTTGGGAATCCCTGCTCAAAGTATAGCTGGGAGCTAAGCGAATGGTTCAAACTCAACTTTGCAGTCAATTCAGAGGACCCTGCTTCAATCAGGCTATGGAAGATTTACCTTGAGGATAATAATACTATCCCTGGTGGCCAGCTTCATGAGCTCGTCCCCGACAAACAAAAACTCAACTACATGTTAAACTATGGTGAACTGAAATATGAAAACAGTTGCAGCGTTATGCGTTAAGGAAGAAACAGGAAAAATACTTGTGTTAAAGAGAAACAACGAACCGTTCAAAGGTAAGTGGTGTCTCCCTGGTGGTCATGTAGATCCAGGTGAAGACATTGAAAAGGCTCTTGAAAGGGAACTTAAGGAAGAAACAAACCTTGACATAAAGGAAAAACGTTTCCTTAAACAGGAAAAAGAGAACTTCCGGGATATAAAATGGGAAGCAATACTATACATCTTCAGGTGTAAAATTGAAGGTGAAGTTAAATTAAACCATGAACACGAAGATTTCAGATGGATAGGAAAAAGCGACCTAGACAATTTTGAATTCGCTTTTAACCATAAAAAAATAATTGAAGAGGTGCTATAATGCAGTCACAAAGGATGATACTCAAGGCAGAGGCGATATTAAGATATTTTTTAGGCACATCAGACAAGATTGAAACCTTGGTCATGTGCAAGCCTAATGATATTGACCTTGTTTGTTATGATCAAAGTCTTTACGAGGCAATCGGCTCGCTTAAACCAGAGGAAAAAGAAGAACTTCAAAAAAAACTAACAAAGTTCCTTGAAAGTGTAGAGATAATATCTTTCAAGAACAACTTAAAGAAAACAAGACAGATACTCAAACAGGAACGCGTAATAGAACTAAGAAAGCTCGCAGGAGCACAACTTGAAAGGTGATAAAATATGACTGAGAAAAAAAAGATTAATCTTGCAATAAATGATGGCAATGCATTTTTTGCACATGAACTATCAATCCATTTCAACCCATTACAGTTCATTTTCGACTTCAAGAACATTACTCCAAGGATTGACCCTAGAGTTCAGGATGGTCGCAGTGTCATGGCTCTTGTCCATAACATTGTGATGGTTGATGCATATCATGCTCTCCAAATCAAGGAGCTCCTTGAAGACATGCTCAAGAGATACGAGAAAGAGTTCGGTAAGATAGAAAAACCAAAGGCTTTGAAAAAAGCTGAAAAGAACTCTGCAAAGAGAAAAACTATCAACGACCCAAAGAAAACAACAAGAGAGACTCCTACTTATTTAGGATAAAAAAGGTGTAATAAAAGGCGTGATTATTGAACAAAATTCAACGGAGGTAAACAAAAATGTCTAAAGCAATCGGAATTGACCTTGGTACTACTTTTTCAGCTGTAGCAGTTATGGAGGGTGGAAAAGCCACAATTATCCCATCTGCAGAGGGTGGAAGGACTGTGCCAAGTGTTGTACACATAAAAGCAGGTGAAAGAATAGTTGGCCAGGTTGCAAGAAACCAGGCAATTACTGAACCAGAGAATACTGTACGTTCTATCAAGAGACACATGGGCGAAGATTTCAAGGTGACAATCGAAGGCAAGGATTATTCACCCCAAGAGATCTCTGCAATGATACTTCAGAAACTTAAGACAGATGCAGAGGCTTATCTTGGAACAAAGGTGACTGATGCAGTCATTACAGTTCCAGCATACTTCACAGATGCACAGAGACAGGCAACAAAAGATGCAGGAAAGATAGCTGGCTTGAATGTTTTAAGGATCATAAACGAGCCTACAGCAGCTTCACTTGCATACGGCCTTGAGAAGGGAAAGGACCATACGATCTTAGTGTTCGACTTTGGTGGTGGAACATTCGATGTCTCAATACTAGAACTAGGCGATGGCGTATTTGAAGTAAAGGCAACTAACGGAGACAACCACCTTGGCGGAGATGACATTGACGATCTACTTATTGACTGGATGGCAAAGGAGTTCAAGCAACAGTACGGAATTGACTTGAGAGAGGACAAGGTAGCTCACCAGCGTCTTAAGGAAGCTGCAGAGAAAGCAAAGATAGAACTCTCTACAAAGACATCTACAGCTATAAATGTACCTTTTATCACAGCTGATGCATCAGGTCCAAAGCACCTTAACATGAACCTTTCACGTTCTGATTTTGAGAAGATGATCGAATCAATCATCGACAGGTTAAAGGTTCCAACAGAGCAAGCTCTAAAGGACGCAAAGATGTCAGCTTCTGACATCCATAAAGTTATCTTTGTAGGCGGTTCAACAAGAATCCCTGCTGTGCAGAGCCTTGTAAAGAGCATTGTTGGAAAAGAAGGCGACAAGAGCGTCAACCCTGACGAAGCAGTTGCATTAGGTGCGGCTATCCAGGCTGGTGTTCTTAAGGGCGAGGTTAAGGATGTACTTCTGCTCGACGTAACACCTTTAAGTCTAGGCATTGAGACACTCGGCGGAGTATTCACAAAGTTGATTGATAAAAACACAACAATCCCTACAAAGAAAAGCCAGGTATTCAGTACTGCATCAGACAACCAGCCAGCTGTAACTATTAGGGTTGCACAAGGTGAACGTCCAATGTTTGCTGACAACAAACTGCTTGGCCAGTTTGACTTGGTAGGAATACCAGCAGCTCCTAGAGGAATCCCGCAGATTGAGGTTACTTTTGATATAGACGCGAACGGAATCCTTAATGTCTCTGCAAAGGACAAAGGCACTGGCAAGGAACAGAAGATTACAATAACTGCCTCATCTAACCTTTCAGAGGAAGAGATTGAGAAGATGAGAAAAGAGGCAGAAGCGCATGCTGCAGAGGACAAGACTCGTAAAGATGAGGCTGAAGTTATCAACCAGGCTGACTCAATGATTTACACAACTGAGAAGATCATGAAGGATATGGAAGGAAAAGTTGATAAATCAAAGCTTGAACCTATCAAAAAGCATGTCGATGAACTCAAGAAGCTAATGGAGCCAGAGAAAAAAGACATCCCAAAGATAAAGGCAAAGCTTGAAGAGATTCAGAAACTTGCCCAGGCTGCTGCAACAGAACTCTACCAGAAAGCTGCAGCAGACCAGCAAAAACAACAAGCACAGCAAAAGCCTGAAAAGGGTGCAAAAGCAAAGAAAGATGAGGAAGTTGTTGATGCTGATTACAAAGTAGAGGACGAAAAGAAATAAATCCCTTTTATTTTTTTTAACTTTTAATTTAAAAAATTCAAAAAAGAGAACATGGAAGAGAACATCATAATCGGAATTGCAGTATTTTTCATAGCTTATTTTATATTCCGCTATCTTATGCTAAAGAGACTTAAGCCAGTTATTAACTACAACCAAGAGATTCTGAATGTTCTTAACAATGAGGATAATAAAGTCAGGGGAAGGTTTGAATAAATGGCAAAAGACTACTATGATATACTAGGCGTTCCCAAAGACGCTACAAAAGAACAGATTAAGAAAGCTTATAAGAAACTTGCAAAGAAATACCACCCTGATATAAACAAGGATGAAGGAGCAGCTGAGAAGTTCAAGGAAATAAATGAAGCAGCAGCTGTCCTTGGCGATGATGAGAAAAGAAGCCGTTATGACCAGTTCGGAACAGCTGAACCAGGTTTTGAAGGTTTCTCTGGATTTGACTTCTCTGACATGTTCGGAGGTTTTGAAAGTTTTGACTTTGGAGACATCTTTGACAGGTTCTTTGGAGGCAGCAGAAGACGAAGATCATCAAGCAGCCGCGGAGCTGACCTTAGGTATGACATTGACATAACACTTGAAGAGGCAGCCACAGGAGTTAAGAAGAGTATAATAGTCCCAAGACTTGAGACCTGTAGCAAATGCGATGGTTCAGGTGCAAAGTCCAAGTCTGACATAAAGCAATGCCCTGACTGCAACGGCTCAGGCTATATCCGTACAACAAGGAGAACTCCGTTTGGAGTCTTTAGTTCAACAACAGGCTGCCCTAAATGCAGAGGCGAAGGTAAGGTCGTGAAGGAATACTGTGATATTTGCGACGGAGCTGGTCGTGTAAGGAAGAACAAGAAAATTGAGGTGACAATCCCTCCAGGAGTTGATACTGGTTCAAAACTGCGCATTCCTGGTGAAGGTGAATCCGGTGAAAAGGGCGGACCGTCTGGAGACTTGTACATTGTTTTACACCAGCTTGAACACAATATCTTTGACCGAGATGGAGACGACATCTATGTCAAGGTACCTATAACATTCACCCAGGCAGTCCTTGGTGATGAGATTGAAGTCCCAACCTTGGATGGCAAAGCAAAACTTAAGATTCCTGCAGGAACACAATCCGCTACCTTATTCAGGATGAAAAACAAAGGCTTACCTAATCTTCGCGGTTATGGCACAGGTTCAGAATACGTCAAAGTCTTTGTAGAAGTTCCAAAGAAATTAACAAAAAAACAGAAAGAACTTATAACTGAACTTCACAAAGAGTTAGGTAAAAAGAAACGTAAAAGCTTTTTCCAGAAAGTTTTTGAATAGTTGTATTAATATTCTTATTTATCATTTATCTTCCAAACCCAAATCTATTATCCTCTTCAATCTGTTAAGCTTTCCAATTGCAATCTCAAAATACGGTCCAGGATCATTTAATTTTACTGCTTCAGCAATACTATCAACAAAATAAAAATGCGCTTCCTTGAAGTTGCCTTTTTGATATTCAATTTCTCCTTTGAGATAAATCAGCTCCCACCATTCTGCATTCTCTCTTTCAATAGCTTCCAGCGCTTCTTTATAATGTGAGGAATGGATATGCTTCAATATCCTCTGCATCACAAGACCCTTCCTTTCCCTCTCTCTTTCAACATCAAGTATCCTTGCATACTCTCTTATCTGATCAATCTCCATAACATGACAGCAGAGACTCCTAACTTTATCCTTAGTTTTATTCCTCTCCCTTTCCAGTACAATCTCTGTTATGTCAGTCAATCCCATGGTTCCTATAACATGTCAGTACATTATAAAGCTTTTTCATTGATTTATGTTGTTATATATTTTTAACTTGCTATTTTATACTACAATAAAGCTTATATACCTTTTCAGTATTAAGCAATAGTAATAAATTTAGTGTTATTATTAAATAGCTAAGGAGGGGTTTTAATGAAAAAAGTAATGTTATTATTGGTTATTGCAATGTTAGTTCTTACAGCATGCAATTTAAGTCTTGATGAATCCGCTGAAGATGAAGGAAGCTTCACAGTGATTGAGGATGAAGATGCTGGTTCAGAAGATGTCTTTGCTGAGATTGATAATCTTGATCAGGATACTGGTGATTTAGTTGTTGATGAGGAAGAAGTTGAAGATGAATCTGATCTTGAAGTTGTTGATGATGAAGAGTTTGTAGAAGAAGACTCAGAAGAATTGGTAATAGATGAACCTGTTGAGGATGAAGCTGATGATCAACCAACAACTATAGTTACAGAAACAGGTGACCTTAGGGTCACTGTTAATGAAGGAGAACTTGTAAGGGTACGCCTTGATGCAAAAGACCCTGATGGTGACGAACTAACATTCAAATACGAAAAACCTTTGAATGAAAAAGGTGAATGGCAGACATCATTAGGAGATGATGGCAAATATTATACCACTGTTACAGTAAGCGACGGAGAAACAGCAGTTGAAGTAGAGGTTCTTATCGAAGTCCTAAGCGTAAATGAAGATCCTGTGCTCGAGCCAATGAAAGACCTTACTGTTAACGAAGGTGAAACTATCAGGCTTTCTCCAAAAGCAATTGACCCTGATGGTGACAAGATATTCTTCGAGTACTCAGGATGGATGACCTCTGATACAAAGAACACAGATTATGACGACGCAGGTACACACGAAGTCATTATCACAGTAAGCGATGGTAATGGTGGAGAAGATTCACAAACCCTTACAGTAACTGTAAAGGATGTGAACAGGGCACCTGTGATTAGTGGTCTTAATTAATTTTATTTTTTTAACTTTTTCTTTAATCTAGAGAATTCTTCCTTCCTGTTCGCTACATAGAATAACTTCTTAACCTCAGCCCTGGTTATTGCATATTCTGGATTAAGCAGCGGCACATCATTCCTGCTATCGTGAAAATCAATCGCTCGTAGTAATACCACTTGAGTTCTAGAATAAGTTCTGATTGCATTGACATGTTTTTCCCACTCCTGATTTAGATAATTTGCATGCTCTGCTGAATCGCATGCCTTTTCTCTGACATCATAAGGATACTTTGCTTCGACCCCATGTAGCCTTCCGCTTCTGGCTAGACCTACAAGAAATGTAAAATACGACTTGTTAGTTATTCCATCATCCACCTTATGATACAATTCAATATTCCCCGGATGAGGCGCAACAACAATTCCCTTAGCCTTGATGATTGCATCAACCACATGGATGACATTCACTGCATCCCTCTCATGAAAACAAGATTCTGGAGAAAACTTGTCCAAGTACATATAGAAAGCCTGTTTAGGATAACTTACAATCTTTCTCTTATGCAGGACCTGCGCCAGATTAGGCCTTCCAACAGGGCATCCTGATGCTACGTCTTCCATAACCTCTTCCAATGTAATCTTTGTGAACTCGCTAGCATATTTCCCAAACAATAACTTATTCAGGTCATAAATCATCTTTTCAATCCTTTTTATCCTATGTCTCTGATTGACTCTACATATTTCCTCTATCTCATTAAGATTATTTGCAGGACGTAGATTATAACCTATCATCTCAATCAGTATCGGCACTCTCTCAAGCGTTACAGTTGCACCAAATTCAATTCCTGGAACCCCAATTATCCCAGCCTGTTTTGCAGCTGTACCTAAGGCATAAGCTCCTGCGACAGTGTCGTGTTCTGCACTAAAGAACCCTTCAAATTCATCGGAATTTCTAATCTCCCTAGCTAGTGACTCAAGTGACCTCTTTCCATCAGAATAATGGCTATGTACATGCATAGCGTACTTATCTCTTACATTTTCCTCAATCTTTTTTTTTTTAGTCATATTCAAATATTGAAACATTAATGCCATTCACTTTATAATTCCTGAAAAAATCATACTTCTTCTCAATTGTTTTTCGCTCCCAGTCTGTAAAGCAAGGGTGGTCGATCACTATCCTTGCAAGATCAGTTGCAACCTTCCTATATCCCTTAAGCAACACCTTATTTTCGTATATTGAACTGTATCTGAAATTGAATTTTCTCATAATGGGAGTATTGCATGCAAGACCCTCTAAAGACAATTGCTCTATAACTTTCTTTTTGGTTGTTCCATCACCTTTAAATCTCACGAGGATTGGGTCAATGTCTTTTCTTCTCTCCAGCAATCTATCATATCCCTCAGGATGGGACACCTCATGCCTGGCGCCTAAGCCTGGTCCATGGTACCCTGATTCATATATCCCTAAAAGAACTACATCTTTGAAAATCCTCTCGATGTCATCAAATATTGCACTAAGTTTTTTTCTACTGCTTACAGGAAGATTCTTCAGGTGCTCATTACACATGCTTTGGTAGTCAACAATATACTCTCCGAATTCATTTGGTTCTATCGCTAATGTCGGAGAACATAGGAACTGTACTAATCCAAGAGCTAGCTTCCTGTAGAGTATCCTGTCCCAATCAAGAAGAAAGGTCTTTTCAACTACCTTCCCTGTTCTTCGACAATTGACAAGGTTTCTTGAAAAATGATGAAGATAGTTGTCTCCAGCATCAACCACACGATCCTTAAGATTAGAAAATCTATCTAGTATTGGGTTAAGAAAATGTGAAATCTCGCTTGACTCAAAGCCTAGACTGAAATTATCTACCTCATCTCTCCCTAAAACGTTATTATTAATCAGCTCCCTTAATACAATCCACCTTAATGAATCATAACTGTTCTGCAGGCAGTCTAATGCTTCTTCATTAGGGTATGGGGTTTTTGCAAGTTGAATCGTCCACCCGCGATATTTATATTCAGATATCCTTGGCTGCCTTAATAAGAGCAAACCTCTTGAATCACAGAATTCATCTAAAGAATCTGTAGCATATACATGTACCTCGCTTATCTGTTCTAGGCAGCCCTTGATTAAATACTTTTTATGGTTCTCTAGTCTCTTTAGTTCCTTCCTTATCTGTCTTGGCAACCTCCTGCCATCAGCTAGTTCCTTTATCAAAGAAATCCTTGAATTAACAATAGTAAGCTCAATATCAACAGTCGGTCCTTCTCTAGTCCTATCAGCAACAGGTCCTGGAAGATATTCAATCACAAGGAATCCTTCTTTTGCATCATAATCAATCAGGTTAGGGACAGCAAGCTGTCTCTGACTTAATATTTCATAGGGCTTTTTTGCATAATTTGCAGGGTTCTTTGACTTCTGACTTACCCTGTTTATACCCAAATCCTCAGAACTCTTACCCATAATCTTTGCAACATATGAATTAAAGTATATATCATTAGAATACAAGTCAACCCTAAAAACTCCAGAACGTAAATCACTCTGCAGACCTACCATCCTTGAAGACTTTATCTCAGGAAAGAAGTTCAGGTTTAATATTCTCTTCCAATATTTAGGATCGCTTAATAATCTTGAATCTCTAAAATCCATTTACCCCACATTTTCAAAGAGATAAATTACTTTTATAAATCTTTTGGTTTTTAACTATTCTCTAGTGAAAAATCATGAATACACTACCCTTCCAATATTATGTATTGCAGTAGCAGCCTCTTTAATGTGCTCCATAGCTTCTGGCAGGTACTGTATCTTCCAGTTATTCTTTAAAAAGAGGCTACAGTCTTTGATAAGGGGCTCTTTATCTCTTGCTGCCTTGAATGCCAGTTCCTTATTCTTTGAATAATAAGACTTCATGACTGTCACTGTTGTAGCTTCAAGCCTTTCAATATAACTCTGGAGTTCCTGCTCAATGTTCTTATTGACCTTTATTCCAGTAAGCAGCTTCGCAAGATGCTTTATCTTATCAGTCGCTTTTTCAAGGTTATTTGATAACCACCAATAATTAAGTAAATCAACAGACTTTATATTAGCCCCCCTTACCTCATGAGGGTTTTCCATTGCATATTTTACCATCCTATAAATCAAGAACGCTAACCTGTCAACATCCTTCTCCCTCTGTTTTATATGCTCATATGTCTCAGTGCTAAAATTACTCTTTGCATCTGCCAGCATGGACCTGAATATGATGTCCATCTTTCTTATTATGCCTTCAAAATCAAGTTTCTTCATGTTAAGGAAATCCTTTGCAACAACTGTATCAGAGGTTTGTTCCATAATCTCCAGTGCCATGATGTTATGGAGAATATCTCTAAGGTCCTTGGCTTTTGTCTTCAGCTCTTCTCCATAAAGGACTATTGTCTGGAAATTGTTAATATACGCTGCAATTATCTCCCTCTTCAATCTCCGATAATCTTTGCCATTAACACTGATCCTTATCTTTTTAGGTTCCTCTTTCTCCTCATCAAACTTTGGGCTTAACATTAGGTTTTGGTCATCCTCTTTAACAGCTATCAAGCTACCCTTCAACAGCTTGTTCTTATCAACCCAGTTCTTCGGTAAAGAAATCACATATGAAGATTTCCCAAAACTTATCAGTTTTCTATATTCAACCATTTATATCCCCCCATAGTAGATACATATATCTAAGTAACATTTTATAATGTATATATACTATAAGGAGAAGGTATATATATTTAAACCTTTCTATAAATAAGTATAAGTACTTGGGGGTGCAAATATGGTTAGCATAGAAGAAATTGAAGCAGATTTGAGCATCGAAAACTCACCTGAGTGGATTGAAGATCAGGTCAGTAATGATGAAATCAGCGCTGCTGAAGCAGGATTCATGATGGGCTACGAAGAAGCTGCTTAAACCTTTTATCTTTTTTGAGTTTATTTTCTCTTAATTTTTAGTTAGTTTTATAACATGTTCCTCTCTTCATTATATTATGCATAAAGATAATAACAATAAAACTCTTCACAGGGTCCAGAAGCTTCTCAGTAACTATGGGTACTGTTCTAGGAGAAAAGCTGAAGAGCTTATAGAGAAAGGACATGTTAAGGTAAATGGGAAAATTATTTCATTAGGTGACAAAGCAACTGAATCAGACATGATTACTGTCGACAATAAACCAATTAAACCGCAAAAAAATATCTATCTTATGCTCCATAAACCTGTTGGTTGCGTAACTGCACTCTCTGACAGATTCCAGAAAACAGTCATGGAATACATCAAACTAAGAGAGAGAATCTTTCCAGTTGGAAGGCTTGACTTCAACACATCCGGTCTTCTTCTATTCACTAACGACGGTGATTTTGCAAATAACATAATGCACCCTCGCTATGAAATCAATAAAACATATTATGTAAAACTCAATAAACCTCTTGCTAAAGAAGACCTCCCAAAGATTGAGTCAGGAGTAAAGCTTGAAGATGCCAAGACCTCTCCAGCAAAGATTAACATTCTATCCTCAAAAGAACTTGAAATCACAATTCATGAAGGCAGGAATCGCATAGTTAGAAGAATATTCAAGAAGTTAGGATACTCTGTCACAGAACTTAAACGCACATCTATTGGACATCTAAATCTTGGGAATCTTAAGCCAGGAGAATCAAGGCATCTGAGTGAAAGAGATATAAGAAAAATCTTCCAAAATTAATCAAAAATCGATATCCAATCATTTTTCACCTCAATTTTCGAATTCTGCCACTACAGAGCCTATAACCCTCGAATTCTACAGAAACATTTATAAATGACCGCATATTTAGTTTTTATAGTAAATTCAGTAAAATCAACCTAAATTTTTACTAAATCTTAACTGGTTTTAGTGATAATCATGGAAACATATAAAGCAGAAAAAATCCAAGTTTTGGCAGGCCTTGAGGCTGTCAGGAAAAGACCAGCCATGTACATAGGCAGCACTGGAGTGCGAGGCTTGCATCATATTGTGTATGAGGTAGTTGACAATAGCATTGATGAAGCACTTGCTGGTTTCTGTACAAGGATAGATGTCATTATTCACACAGATGGCAGTTTGAGTGTTGAAGACAATGGCCGAGGCATACCTGTTGATATGCATCCAAAGTACAACAAACCCGCAGTAGAAATAGTTCTCACAATGCTACATGCAGGAGGAAAGTTTGAGAACTCTGCCTACAAAGTTTCAGGAGGTCTCCACGGTGTTGGGGTATCATGTACAAATGCACTCTCAAAATATCTGAAAGCTGAGGTAATGCGAGATGGAAGGGTTTATTCTATGGAATTTGAGAGAGGAAAGAAAATCACAGAGCTTCAAGAAATTGTAGACACGCAGGATACTGGTACAAGAATAACATTTATCCCTGATGATCAAATATTTGAATCTATAGAATTCCATTATGACACTTTGGTCTCAAGGTTAAGAGAACTTGCTTTTCTGAATAAGGGACTCGAGATTTCTATCAAGGATGAAAGAACTGCTAAAGAGAACATCTTCAAGTACGAAGGCGGAATTGTTTCATTTGTCGAGCACCTGAACAAGAACAAGAATACACTCCATCAGCCTATTTTTTTCCAAAAGGAAAAGAACACCACATACCTTGAAATTGCGATGCAATATAATGATGGGTATAAAGAAAATGTTTTCTCATTTGCAAACAACATAAACACGCATGAAGGTGGGACACACCTTATTGGTTTTAAGACAGCGCTCACTCGCGTTATAAATAATTATATTGTAAAGAATAACCTTGATAAGACCAATACAAAACTATCCGGTGATGATTGCAGGGAAGGTTTGACAGCTGTCATAAGTGTCAAGATTCCTAATCCCCAATTCGAAGGCCAGACAAAGACCAAGCTAGGTAATTCAGAAATTAAGGGCATTGTTGATTCAATAATCAGTGACGGACTTTCTGCATACCTTGAAGAAAATCCAGGAATTGCACGAACTATAATCATGAAATGCCTTAACGCTGCTCGTGCACGTGAAGCTGCAAGAAAAGCTCGTGAACTGACTAGGAGAAAGTCTGCACTTGATTCAGGTTCGCTTCCAGGAAAACTAGCAGACTGCCAGGAACGTGATCCTAGCAAATGCGAACTCTTTATTGTAGAGGGTGACTCAGCTGGAGGTTCAGCAAAGCAAGGCCGTGACAGAAAATTCCAGGCAATTCTTCCACTTAGAGGTAAGATCCTTAATGTAGAGAAAGCGCGTATAAACAAGATGATGGAAAGTGAAGAGATTATCACCATGATTTCAGCTTTAGGCGCAGGAATCAGCAACGAATTTGACATATCCAAACTAAGGTATCATAAGATAATAATAATGACTGACGCTGACACTGACGGCAACCACATCACTACACTATTACTCACATTCTTCTATCGTTACATGGAATCTATAATCGAAAAAGGTTACTTGTACATTGCAATGCCTCCTCTTTACTTGATAAAGAAAGGCAAACAACAGTTCTATGCTTATGACGACGCTGAAAAGGAAAAAGTCTTTCAAGAGATAGGAAAAGATGGGATCACTTTACAACGTTACAAAGGCCTTGGAGAGATGAACCCTAAACAGCTATGGGAAACTACAATGGACCCTGAACAGAGAACATTAAAGCAGGTGACTGTTGAAGATGCTGTTGAAGCTGACCAAATCTTTACAATCCTTATGGGCGATCAGGTAGCTCCAAGAAGGGAGTTCATTGAAAAGCATGCTAAAGAAGTACGCGAGCTTGATGTATGATTATTCAATAATTACCTGTAATTCTTGTTTATTCTATTTTTTCATATAATAATTTCTTAACCCTTTAAGCGCAGCAACATCCCAATGATGTCCACTTTTATAAACATAACATTCTCCAATCAATCTCTTGCCTAATAATGCCTCTGCACCAAGAAAATCCAGGACCTTGTGCCTTACAGGTTCCTCTCCAAAATACCCTCTGTATCTTGGTTCATCCAAGTACTCTTCATCTTTATAGTATAATGTATTCTTACCATTTATTGCAAGATGCGGATAAGCTATGTGCATTAGTCTTGTCCTAATATTCAGTTCAACAAAACTCCTTGCCTGACAAATCTCCTTTACAAAGTTATGAGGGCTTAAGTCAAAGTGATAATGCTGCATACCTATCGGTTTTGGAAAAACCACATGATAATCAATTGACTCCTCTCCTGGACAAAAAGAGAGTATTTCATCCTTTGAACCATGGAATGAGAATTCGTCCTTAATCTTAAGCTTCTTCTTCTCTTTATCCTGCTCAACAATCCCTGCTTTTGCAAGAAAATGTAGATATGTCCAGGCAGCTCCATTCTTGAATATCGGAAGCTCAGCCCTGTCAAGCTTTATCCTTATATTATCAATCCCAAGCGCATATATGGTGCCTAATATGTGCTCAACACACATGACCTTCATCTTCTTCACACCAAACATGTGTGAAAGCCTTTCAAGACCAAAGCAATAAAGTTCTTTGTAGGTCGGAAGCCTGAAATTATGTTTTTCATACATGCTTCTGATCTTTTTATACATCGGAGTATCCTCACCAATGAATATTGCAGAAACGTCATTTATAACATTATCAAGATCAGCTTTCATCTCTTTACCAAGGTCAACCCTTTCAAATATTATGCCTGTACCTACTTCAGCAGGCAAGAAACTCACATTCACTCTATTGCCTGTGAACATCCCTTTACCATGAAAAGAGATTTGCTTCTTTATAGTTGTTTGTTTCTCTGGAAATTGCTCTGGCAATCTCTTTAGAATAACCTCTAGATTCGCCATATCTACTGCACAATAGTAACTATTTAAAAACTTAGTGCAAATATAGTATATACATCTCTTTATGTCTCTCCAAAAAGTTTATAAACAACCAAAAGCCAGCTATTCCTATGAAACAAATCACTCCTAAGGAGCTGAAAAAGCGTTATCTAGACTTCTTTAAAAAGAAGGGACATGCTGTTATCAAGTCAGCTTCGCTTATACCTGAGCATGACCCAACTGTACTCTTCACCACAGCAGGCATGCATCCACTTGTCCCTTTTTTGATGGGCCAGCTTCACCCAATGGGTAAACGTCTAGTGAACTTCCAGAAATGTATAAGAACAGTAGATATTGATAATGTTGGCGACCCTTCGCACCTTACATTCTTTGAGATGCTTGGAAACTGGAGCTTAGGAGATTACTTTAAGAAAGAGGCAATTGAATGGAGTTACGAATTTTTAACAAAAGAGCTTGGTTTTGATCCTGAAAATCTATATGTTACATGCTTTGGAGGCGATGATGATGCGCCTCGTGACAATGAATCTGCAGAAATCTGGATGTCTTTGGGTATTCCAAAGGAACGTATCTTCTTTCTTCCGAAATCAGATAACTGGTGGGGACCTGCTGGTGCAACTGGCCCTTGCGGTCCTGATACTGAAATGTTCATAGACACTGGCAAAAATAAATGCAATCCAGAATGCAGGCCAGGATGCAGCTGTGGCAAATACTTTGAAATCTGGAACGATGTATTTTTGGAATATAATAAGACAGCCTCTGGAAAATATGAAAAATTAAAACAGCGAAATGTTGATACTGGTATGGGTGTTGAAAGAACAATCGCAATGATGCTTGGCAAGGAAACCGCATATGACACTCCTATCTTTACACCATTGATTGATGAAGTGAAGAAACTTGCAGATGTTGATAATTTTACACATGAACAGCAACGTTCTGTAAGGATAATAGTTGACCATATGCGTGCATCTGCATTTATGCTTGGAGATGAACGCGGCATTGTCCCTTCAAATGTTGATCAAGGCTATATCCTAAGAAGATTCCTTAGACGTTCTATTCGCCATGGAAAACTTCTAGGCATTGAAGGCGACCTATGCAGACCGCTTGCAAAGATTGTAATAGATATGTACAAGGACGACTACCCTGAACTAAAACAGAAACAGAAAATCATAATGGACGAGCTTCTAAAGGAAGAGGAGAAGTTTAGAAAGACATTAGAGAAAGGTCTGCGTGAATTTGAGAAGCTAGCTGCAAAAGGCGACATCTCTGGCAAGAATGCTTTCCTGCTTTTCCAGAGTTATGGCTTCCCCTTTGAGATTGTAAGGGAGCTTGCTTTTGAGAAAGGCATCAAGGTTGATGAGAAGGGCTTTAATAAAGAATACAAGCAACACCAAGACCTGTCAAGAAAAGGCGCAGAGAAACGCTTCAAGGGCGGTCTTTCAGAGGCTACAGAAATAACCTCAAAGCTTCACACAGCTACACATCTTCTTAATGAAGCTCTTAGGAAAGTGCTTTCTAAAGAAATCAAACAGAAAGGAAGTAACATAACTCCTGAACGATTGCGTTTTGACTTTAACTTTGACAGGAAGCTCACTGATGAAGAGAAAAAGAAAGTTGAAGATGAAGTCAATCGCGTCATTCAACTAGGTCTTGACATTACAAAAAAAGAGATGCCTCTTAAGGAAGCGCTTAAGTCAGGTGCACAGGCAGAGTTTGGAACAAAATATCCAGACAAAGTCTGGGTCTATTCTGTTGGTGATTATTCAAAAGAAATCTGCATGGGCCCTCATGTAAAGAACACAAAAGAACTTGGTAAGTTCAAGATAAAAAAAGAAGAAAGTGTTGCTGCTGGTGTAAGAAGGATAAAGGCTGTTTTAGAATAGTGGGACTTCCGAAGGAATGTCGCACATGTTTTGCTCGAGCTTTTTCTAAAAGGTCGGAAGGATTAAAGCAGTTTTAGAGTAAACATATCTTCTAAACCTTATACCCTCTTAATAAAAGACTAAGATTATCCTTATCCTTTTTTGCTTCTTCCCACATTGCTTTCTCTATCTTATTGAAATCAGCATCACCATACACTAATCCTGCTAATGATTCGTTCTCAAATGCCTTTGAAAGATAACCAGCCTTTGTACCTTTCACAATCTCAAGGGCTAACCTTGAACTTCTTTCATTAGGTATTATCACTTTCCCTTCTTTGACAACTGCAATCATAGGCGTGCCTCCTACACCTACATTCCTCTTGCTAGCTCTCTCAGTTGCATAAAGCAGAGCACTTATCCCGTCAACAGGATTTATATCTCTCCTGCTCTCTCTTGGAACCTTTTCAAAGAATTCATACAATGCTTCATCAGCCATGTCACTTCCAGAGCCTGCAGATGCATATGGTTGTGAGCTTGGCACAGCATTTGACAATGATTGTGTATCAGTTGAATAGAGGTTAACACCATCTTTATCAGATGTCAGTATCAAGAACCTGTTCTGATTGATCTCAAGCCCATTTGAGTTGACGATTTGCATATATTGCTCTGTCAAGAACTGACCAATTGGTTCTTTATCTCCTCTATCATTGACCTTAAACCCTCTATGTATATCAGCTTCCTCAACCCCATACTTATTCTTAAGATATCCATTAAGGTACTTCCTTTTTACATCAGCCATAACAGAAGCAAGCAGCTCTGCCATCTGTACACCACTCTCAACCTTAGCTTTGTTTAGTTCAAAAATCCTTCTATACTCTTGACTTATCTCATAAAGAAAATCACTTAACCCAGTACCACCAATAACAGTTAGAACTGGCGTTTTCTCATTATCATTTGAAAGTACATGGATTTTGGTGGCAAGTTCACTTTTTCTTGCACCTGTTGATTGCTCATCTGCAACCATTGCACCTTCGTTAGCATTAAACAGCATATCACTTATTACAGTCATGAATATCCCCTCCGAATAACTCTAAGAAGGTCAATAAGTTTTATAAAAACTACTAATGATTACTTAAGTAATATTTTAAAACAAAAAAGAAATCAAATTTTTCCTAAAAATAATAACTAAAAAGATAAAAAAAAGGAAATATCTATTCTATGTACAACCTTAACCTGTCAGGTTCATACTTCCAGTCTTTAGCTATCTTTCCTGTACGTTTATAGTACTTGATAAGCCTGTTGATTTTACTCTCTGTCAATTGCTGACCGCGTTTAGCTGTCATATCCTTGTTATTTCGTTCAAGATGTTTCTTTACAGAAATCGCTTTCTTCATGAGATTCATTAGATCTTCAGGAATCTCTTTCAGCAGTTTCTTTTCTTCAAGAATCTTGGTTATCTTCCTGCCTAAAGCTGTCCTTACATCTGGAACACCATAAGTATCCCGTAGTATCAAACCAATCTCAGAAGGACTTTTCTCTTCTTTTGCAAGCTTTATTATCAAAAGTTCAACTTCTTTCTTCTTATACCTTGTCCATGAAGGTACTACTTTTTTACTAGGTTTTTTTGGACCGCTCTTTCCTTTATCCCTTGAATGCATTCTTGCCATATCAACTCTCCTCCGTCGAGTTCTCGAAATTCACTTCGTAAATTTCGGATATTGCCAATCATAGGCAAATTCAAATATTTGGAGAATTAGTGTTTTAACTCTCCAGCATAGACGAGCCGTAACCAGTCTATCTCTTGATATAATGCTTGAAAAACTGGCTATTTATAAAGATTTCTACTTTATGATATTCAATACCTTAACATAATAACCAGCTAAGTAATTCTTTAGTCCTGTTGTAAACAGGTGATGTTTGTCCCTTGTATAAAGCTTAGAATGCGTCCTAAGAGCAACAGCTGCCAGTATTGCATCACTAGGATCAGCAATATGCTTCAATAACTCACTATCATATGATTCAACAAATTCTCTTTCTTTCACTCTTTCACCAGGATGCACATCAATGTCAATAACTTTAAAGTCAACTTCCTTGATCAAGCGCTTTAGTATGTGCTTGTCACCAGTCTTAAGCTTGTGCCTGAGATGCAATATCTCTTCAACATTAAATGAAGTGATAGCTACTGACTTCAATCTCTTTATATCTCTCAGCTCTTTAGGATGTGTAAGTGCATAGATAATAAAGCAAGTATCCAAAAGATTAGTCTTCCTGATTTGGTCAACCTTCACATGCTCAAGTTCATCAAAAATAGCTTTCATGGTTACCATTTAACTATTAAACAATATAAATCTTTTCACTTCTTATTTGATGAATTGCGACAATCTTCTCGAAATATTTTCAGACATTTCAAATAAATGTTTATAAAACTTATTTCCTTAATACATATTATGGCAGCATTTAAAGCATGGGCAATACTTGTGCGCGACTTTGGGTTTAAGGTAGCTTTCGGTTGGTTAATGCTTCTATGCGGCGCAGTCTATGCTTATCAATTCTTAGATCATCTATGCACTGAAGATATGAAGAGAGAAGGAGCTTGGAGACCAGCAATTCCATGGGCAATAGCTTCTGTATTCTGTTTTGGTTTAGGTTATTTTCTTGCTTTTTGAATTCTGTATATCTAGATATAATGAAAAATAAAAGTAGCCCCGCGCGTTCTAGGTTATCTTTATAAACTCCTCCTAAATCTTGGTCTCATATGAAGAAAGTAGCAGTAGGGATTATTTCAAGGAAAAATGAGGCAGGTGAAAAGGAATATTTGTTAGTTTCATCCAAAAAGAAATTTGGAGAGTATACTGGTTTCTACTATCCTCCTGGAGGTCATGTTGAAGCAGATGAAGATATTGAAGAAGCTCTCTCAAGAGAAATTAATGAAGAAGTTAATTTAGAGGTAATATCTTGTCAAAAGATTGCAGAGACTGAGGGAGATGTTAAGGATCAGATTACATATTGGTATATTTGTAAAGTTAAATCTTATGATATTACATATGATCGTTCTGAACTTGCCGATGCTAATTATTTTACAAGAAAGAAAATCTTAAGTATGAATGTTTGGCCTGCAACTATGAAAGTGTTTGAGGATTATGTGTTTAAAAGATAAAAAATCTCTGGCCAGGATTTAGAAAGAAATATTAGTGAGATTATCTTATCCTAGTTTATGTATAAGCTTACTAAACTTAATGGATCCTTCAAAGGCACGATTGCAGAATGTATGTTTAAGTTGGTCAATGAGAAGGTGGTGATTACTAAGTTCTTCAATAAGAAGAAGTATTTTGATATCTTTGGGAAATATTTTGACGATAGGCAGAAACAATTCCTTGAAAAAAATTGGTATTCCATTGATGCTATAGAGGTAAGATTTGTTAAAGGAGTGAAACAATTGCTTCTGTTTGAAATTAAATCGCAAAACGCACAATACTCAAAAATTGCTAAATGGCCCTTGAAGATAACAGCAAGTACTCATAGATTATATACAGAGTCTAGGCAATACGGATTTCGGCCTATCTTAGCCAAAGTAATCTGCTTTGACAATTGGAACTTTGAAGTGGAGACCGAAGATTTTGAAACCGCGCGATGGACTATTGATAGACCTAAGAAATATGATAAGAAGTAGCCCCGCGCGGACTTTCGAAGAACCACAAGATGAATAGTGCACGAAGCACGTTTTGTGGATCAAATTGAGCTCTTTTCGAACCGCGGTCCCCGGATATCCTCAGGTACCACCTGAAGTGGGACGTGCCAAAGTCCGAGATGATTGGCCTCTACACTACGGGGCTAAACCGATTAGGTTAATTGGTATATTCAGCCCCTTATTTATAAATTTAATGCTTTAAAAAGTTAATGAATCTTTCTTTGTACAATAAACTGCCTGAATCTTTTCAAACTGTGCACATAGCATGGATATTATGTAATTCAATAAGATATATAAATGAACTAGAAGTTGTTAATGTTCTGATGGATAAAGATTTGATAAAATTTAATGATGATTATCATAAAAAAGATAAATGGAAACCTTTAAGTTACAAATACTATAAATCCAGGTTTTTGAGAGAACTATACAATCGATTACAGAGAAGAAAATATTATCTATTTAGCTTTCTTCCACAAGATGCCAGTCTTAGAGATAGGATTCTTGATTGGGGGTGTGGAAAGAGTGGTTTGCCTTTTGCTTTGAAAAAGGAATTAAAATACAGAGAAGTTCATGGGTGTGACGTCTCAGCAACTGCTATCAAAGAAAATAAAAACTATGCTTTGGATAATAATTATGACGTTGAATTTAGGTTGATCTCTGATGACAGTTTGCCCTATGAAAATGATTACTTTGATGCAATAATCACTACTGATGTATTTGGGCATGTTGATAAACCTATTCTGAGATTAAAAGAATTGCACAGGATACTAAAACCTTCAGGTGTCATAGCATTTCATACAGAATCTAAATATAGACCTAATTATTTTTATAGAAAAATAATTAAAAAATTAGGTTTTGATCCTTGGGCAGATTATATTGGACATATCAATCTTAACACAAAAAAGGAGTTAATAGATATGTTTCATCAGGCGGGTTTTAAAATAGAGAAGGTAATTTCACCCAAAGCATATTTTTCAGTTATATTTGCCATAGACATATTATGGGGACTAAATCTATTGAAAAATGAGGACCTTTCTATAGATCTATGGCTTCTTAAAGAATGGCACACATTCCTGAACAAGAATAACATAATAAGTAAGGGTTTTAAGGCAATCTCTTGTTTATTCTTATTCATCGAAGAACAGGTTGAAACTAAGTTGTTCAAAGAGAATTATTTTGCTAATTATTTCAAACTAAGAAAATAATGTGCTGGCCTAATAACTTATTAAGATCCTCAGTCAACACAGCAATGTACCTCTAACCACTCTAAAGTAACAATTTCTTAGAAAAATTTATATATCTTCTACCTATATCATACTATCTGAGGGGAAATGTACGAACCAAGTCAAGTATATGATACTAAAGAGACAAACTCAGCAACAGCTGCGGCTATGAAAAGACCCTTTCTTTCTATGGAAACTAAGGACATAATGTACACTACCTGGGTCCAAGCACTCCTAAGACATTATAGGATTATGGGTTTTAAGGAAGACTTTGAAAGAGATTTAGATATTATCTGTGATAATGAACACGAAGGCCAGGCAAAAGCATATGACCATTTCAGTGAATTTGTCCTTCTCTATGGCAAGGACGCTTTAGAACCAAGACTGTATAAACTTGTACAAGGCCAGGCAAATAAGCTAAGCTTGCTCGCTGATTTTGCTTACTGGAAATGTCACAGTACAAACCTGCATGAACTTTTGTATGATTCAGCTGCAGAACTTTCCTACTTACTCTATAAGCAAAGCAGCGATGAGGATAAAGAAGAATGTATCAAGCTACTAAAAGAATACAATGTGGTTCAGGGTCTTGAATCATTCTTCAACCAGTACACATTCAGCAACCCTACATATAATAGTCAAGGTGAAGTGGAGCTTAAAAACCCTGGTACGTATGAGTTAAAAAATGATAATGGTATTACTAAACTTTCAATTGCATGTCCAGACAATGTTGCAGTATCTTTAGAAGAAAAATTAACCGGACTTTACGAAGCAAGGGAATGGTTCTTTGACAATCCTCTTGCAATGGTGCTCCTTAATCGTGTAACCATCCTCTATGGAAAACTTGTCAATCGTTTTAATGTCGGAAAAGTCTCTCAATCTCAGGAAAAACAATTCTCTGATGCAGGCCTTGCTTTAGAGGAATTCATCAATTCACCTGTTATCCAAGAAATCAACGAAAAGTCTGGGATCTCATTGGAACAAATATCAAAACCTAACCCTAATGAACTTAGAGCAAAGGTGTCAACAGATTCAAGACAAATTAAACCATACCGTTTTATTGAAGGCATCTTAAAGGCATTTGAACTCAGGGCTGAAACACTTGATGAACAAGAGAAAAACCAGATAATGAATATGCACACATTCTTAAAGGAATCATTCGAACGTATAAGGGATGATTATTTAGAACTGGCCCTCCCCCTTAAAGTTGAAGGTAACAAAAATCAATACCGCAGCCTCGAGTTAGAAGCAACTAACCTCTCTAATTTTGGAAAAGAAGGAAACTTAATACTCCACCAACTTTATGAACATGCTGTTAAAACAAGAAAATTTGGCCAAGCATTTGTAATCAAATACTCTATGATTTATGCAAGAATCCCAAAGGGTTCAGAAAAGGACTTATTAAAAGATGTAAAAGACTTAAAAGAACTTGCAGATAAACACACTTCTGGAGCAATATATCAAAGAGGAAAATTTGAAGTTGGTGCGATGCTTGAGAAATTAGGCATAGCGCTTAAAGATAAAGGGTATGGACAAACTGATGAGTATAAAGAATTACAGGTTCTTACAAGAGTGCTTCTTATGAGGCCTGGCTCTGTTGACTTTTGAACAGTTCAAGAACTTCTTCTTCCATGAAATGCAACTTCCCAGGAACTATTAAACAATGCAATGGTTCACCAAAATCCTCATGCATAAGCTCTTTCACAGTTCCATACTTAATCAATGGCTGCTCACTTCCAACCCTTGCACACCCTATAACAAAAGTCTCTTCAGAAATAACCTTTTCATTTCTTGCTTCTTCAATCTTTAATAGGATCTCTAGCGCTTGGTTAACTGTCATGTACCTGCACTGGTCAGCTTTTATGTCAAGTAGGCATAATGTATGAAATTCGTTCTTCATGTTCTTCTTTATCACGTCATAGGGAGTCTGTGGTTCATAACCAGGCTCAGTAAAAACAATTGATGTTGTCTTCCCAAATTTATAAAGTTCAAGTCCTGTGACAGACACAGCATTCATTATAGAAGCATTATGCACAAACCTAACCTTTATCCCGAGCTTTGCTGCCCTCAACCTAAGGTCAGTATGCGTTGTTGCACCGAATATATCCCCTACAACAAGGAACGCAACCTCCTTCTCCTTAGCATCTTTCAGTATTGTTTCCTCTGCCTTATTCTCTACCATGTCCCTGTTAGCTACTATAATCTTTTTTCCATACAAACTCTCAAGATCCTCAATTTTACAACTAAGTATAGAAGTATAATACTCCAGATAAATCACATCTACCTTTTTGACAATATCAAGACCTTTTAGTGAAATATCTTTCTCGTCATTTAACCCCAGTCCAATAAAATACAATGTCATAGGTAACCAAATCTTGATTTGTTTTATAAAACTTTGTGAAAATCCTTTGTTTTTTTCGTTTTGAGTACTCCTCAATAATTAATCCCCTCTCAAAGAATTTTCTTATTTTATCGTCGATAAACACCTAATTTTTCTGAAAATAAGCCATAAATTGTATATAGAAAAATTTATATATAAGTTAAGTTATTATTTATAAATTAGAAAAAGGTTTTTTTGGCGAAAAACCTTAAGGTGTTTTGGCGTTTTAAACTTTGACGAATTTTGGCGAATTCTAAGTAGAGTATATGAGTAATTAGTATATAAACTTTATTATACTCGAACATATAGTCTCTAGGCTATAAGTGAGGGGCTAGAAAATCAAAAAAAACCTAAAAAGGGGGGCAACCGAAAATGGATTTTATCGTCGAAAACGCAATGAAAAATGCACCTGACTTGGACATGCAACAAGTTGGTCAGGCAAATATAAAAGTAATAGGAGTAGGAGGAGCTGGCAATAACATGGTCAGCTGGCTATACAGAAAAGGAATCCAAGGAGCAGAGATTATCGCTTGCAACACAGATCAGCAGCACCTTAACATCTCTGAATCTGATAGGAAATTCTTACTTGGTAAAGATACTACACGTGGACTTGGATGCGGAGGATTCCCAGAAAAAGGAGCTGAATCAGCTCAGGAGTCACTTGCTCAGGTCAAGGAATCACTTAAAGGCTCAGACATGGTATTTGTTTGCGCTGGTATGGGAGGAGGTACTGGAACAGGTGCTGCTCCAGTAGTTGCTCAGGTAGCTAAAGATGCTGGTGCAATTGTAATAGGAACTGTTACAATGCCATTCAAGATTGAGAGAGCAAGAGTTGATAAAGCAGAGTTTGGCCTTCAACAGCTAAGACAGGTTACAGACACAGTTATTGTTATTGACAACAACAGGCTGGTTGCAATCGCTGGTAATCTACCAATCCAGCAGGCTTTTGCAGTTGCAAATGAACTGATCTCAACAATGATTAAAGGTATTGTTGAAACAATCGCAGTTCCTTCACTTGTAAACCTAGACTATGCTGACGTAAAAGCAATCATGACAAACGGCGGTGTTGCTGTTATCGGAGTCGGTGCTTCTGATACAAACAACAAGGTTGAAGAAGCTGTACACGGCGCTCTTAGCAATCCGCTTCTAGACATTAACTATGAAGGTGCAACTGGCGCTCTTATCCATGTTTCAGGCGGACCTGACATGACACTAGACGACGTTGCAAGGATCGGCGAGCTTGTCACTGACACACTTGACGACGATGCAAACGTAATCTGGGGTGCACGTGTTGACGAAAGCATGAAAGGTAAACTGACAGTGATGACAATCATCACAGGTGTCAAGTCACCTTGGGTGCTTGGAAAAGTTGATGCAAGGAGAGCTTCACAGGAAGCAGCTGCACTTAGCCAGGAACTAGGCATTGAAATAGTGAGATAAACCCTCACTTTTTTTTCATTTTCATAAGGGTTCTTTGCCTTGCTCGTTTCTTTGAAACAACCACCCCCAAACCATTGAGGCGAGAACCTTTCTTTTTTTTTATTTTTTAATTCTAGAAATTAGTGCTAACAGCAACATAAGCTTTATCGTCAAAGCCGTCATATAAAGAACCCTGGTAAGCAATTATAGCTGTCAGATTTTTTCGCATTGGTATGGACACGCTTGTTAGGTAATGGCTTAACCCGCTTTCACTCCTGTAATAATGATGGTTATAAGCTGCTGAAAGCTTTAATATTAAGTTATCAATTCCCTTCTGTAAAGATAATTCAGCATACTCCCCCTTTCCACCATCAAAGTCGTGTACTAGTGTAAGATTTGGTTTTAGCTTTTTGCTGGAGTTGAATATTGCATAAAACTCCTGCGTTTTACTCATCTCTGTGTTTGGAAAGTGTAACAGGCTGTAGCCGGTTGATAAAGTTAGCTTATTGCCTATCTGCCTTGTGTAATCAAGAGTCAAATCTGCTTCAGTAATCTGTTGTTGCCTGAAAATATAATTCCCAAATCCAATTAATGAGAAATTTCCTCTATTTGCAGTTGTTGTTAATTGCAGTACTGGTTTATCTGAGAAAGTAAATCCTCTAAATACGTATCTGCTAAGTAATTCAGTTTTATAACTGAGATTTGTTGTAACTTCTTGTTTAGCAGGTTTGACTGCTCTAGGTTTCTCTTGACCAATGCATGGCTGTGCTAATCCCAGCCAGGCGACCATTAATCCAGTTAAGATTCTTTTTGCTAATCCCATACTAGCTAGTATAGCCTAATAATATAAATTGATAATCTCCCCTGTACAGGGGGTTATCTTTATATTTAACCAATTAATGGCACATTTATGACAGAAAGACTGTATGATTTATTGAAGATAGGTTTAACAGAGGGTGAGGCAAAAGTATACCTTGCATTACTGGAATTAGGTTCTTCAACAGTAGGACCTATTGTAAAGAAATCAGGTGTTGCTTATTCAAATATATATGAGATTCTTCAGAGATTAATCGAGAAAGGCATTACAAGCTACATAATAAAAAACAAGACCAAATATTTTCAATCGGCAAGCCCTTCTAATCTTTATAAGTATCTGGAGAGAAAGGAAAAAGAGCTTATAGTGCAAAAAAATGACTTAAAGAAAGCACTCCCGCTACTTAGAGAAATCCAGGAGACAACACCAAAACAAGAAGCAGAGATCTTCATAGGAAAAAAAGGACTCAGAACAGCTTATGAAAAAATAACCAGCAACCCTGGAAAAAACAGTGAGCATTTATTTTTTTACATCCATGGTCCTGAGTATGGTAAGGAGGCCGATCTATTCTATTTTAGCATTGAAGATGATATAATTAAAAAGATCCCAAATATCAGAGGTATTTGCGACCAAAACGGAAGGAACTCTAACTTCAACAAACAAGCCGGGTATATTGATTATAAATATGTAGATTTCCCCATACCTGGCAACATTGATATTGCAAAAGACATGATACTTCTGGTTACATGGGGAAAGCCGGTAATTGGAATCCTGATTAAGTCCCAGTCAATTGCAGATAACTTGAAAAGATATTTTGAATCTGTCTGGAAAGTTGGTAAGAGGTAATACCCACCCCCTGTACAGGGGTCATATCCTTCAAATAAATCTCCCCTTCTACACTTATTTATGACATCAAATCAACTGATTGTTCCGGAAAAGGACTATCAACTTATTGTAGAGAGGATAAGAAACATCCTAAAACGAAAGAAATACCTGGAAGCACACCCTCAAGGCAATCTTGAAGAGACTGTAGAAGACATCACAAGTTTATTGCAGGAACTTGAAGGCTTGACAGAAGAGGATGGTGTTAATGAATCTCTAGTAAGAAACGAGATCCAGAAATACGTACACGAACGAGTCTCATTGACAAAATTAGAGGATGGTGTGGATGACATAAGATCTGCAGTAGAATATAATCAACGATACTGGCTTGCCCAGGATCTTACTTCAAAACAGATCATCCATAAGGTTGGTTTTGGCAAGGTCATAGCTTTAGACGATTTTATCTCAAAATCTAGCCAGATTTTATCAATCATCTCAGACCTCTATGAACCTGTTGAAGCTATAACAGAATTTGAGATATCTGGAAAAACATTTGACTCTACAGAGGCAATAAGTCAATACTTCTTGCAACACAAGGACAACTCTGTCCCCACTAAGTACAAAGGAACAATCTATTTCGGAGGCCAAAACCTGGAAGGACACATTACCACATTAGAAAGAGAGCATGTATCATTGGAAGGATGTATTATCTCGTTCATGGGTATATTTCCATCATTGGTTATAGGCGCGATTTCAGATAATATTGACGCAAGAACAAGTACTTACGCATTCCCCTGGCTCCGCAACAATTTTTGGCTCGCAATCAGCATTGCCGCAGGCTTAACAATGTCAGGACCGATTACTTTTGGAATCTATGAATACATCCAATATCTGGGAAAGACTAAGCAGGTTAATGGCCTGTCGATAAGTCTAAGATCAAAGAGAACAAGTTATAACCAAGATGACTTGGACAAACTAGAACATACAATCAACGCATTGCATCAATATAGGATCACTTCCTAACCAACTTCGCCCTCTTAACAACATAAACTCCAGAATTCTCTTTATCCATTACAACTTCAGCTTTCTCAATCTTTATCTTCTTGTGAAACATAGGACAATCCAGAACAAGAGACTCAAACTCTCCGCCTTCACCAGCCACATTCACACCAATCTTCTCATTCAGTTTAACCATCCTGTCAATAAACTTATCACCTATCACTACACCTAGATCCTTCTTGCCAAGACCTTCAGCAGCAACTGCCACTATAATAACCTCAAAACCCTGACGAATAATCTCCCTCATCTCAGTCTCCTGGTTAATGTGCCAAAGAGGAGAAAATATCTTCAATCCTAAAGAATCAGCAATCTTTTCAATCCTGTCTCTCTGATAAGTTGAATAAAGTGCACCTGTCACTACACCATCAATCTTATGCTCTTTCTTTGCTCTCTTCAAAGCTTTCTTCAAATCGACTAACTCCTTTTCCTTCAACCCCTCTGTTTCCTGTGCAACCAATGGCAGCTCCATAGCCTCAGCCTGCAGCTTAACCAATTTTATGTTCGGTGTATGAAACATATAAGATGCAGGATTTTTAGAGTATACTGATATCAAGCATCCAACTTCATAATTCTGCTGCTGCATCACATACGCTGCAAACAAACTATCTTTTCCAGTTGATATCAAAGCACCAAGCTTAAGGTTTTTCTGAGTATAAAACCTTCTTAAGTAATCTGACATATACTTCAGTTTTGACTTTTTAGTCAACTTTTTTATTGCTCTTATGAACTTGCTTCCATACTGAGCAGCAACCTTCTTCCTCTCAGCAAACTCCCTTGGAAGACCTAAAGCAGCTGCAACCTCTCTTAATATTATCTTACCTCTATTATCATCCACCTTATACATGCCAGGTATCTTAAGACTATAATCCACTAACCTTTTATCTAGAAACGGCAGCCTTAACTCAATACTGTTATACATTGAGATTACGTCATCCCTGTACAAGTCACGTTCATACAACTTAATCAACCCGCTCAGACACTCTTGATTTATATCATGGCTCTTCTTATGCCTCTCATATCCTGCAAAGATTTCCTCAGACCCAAGCCCTGAGAAAATAACCTTCACATTATCCTTTTTAGCCTGTTCAAGAGCTAAGAACAATGTCAGTGCAACCCCTACCTTTGTAACCTTTGTATCTTCAATAAGCGGAACAATCTTTTCAAGGTACTTCTCAACCTGCTTGACATTGATTGTCTTTATCTTTAACTTAAGCCCAAGTACCTCAGCTATCTTTTTGGCATGTTTCAAATCAGAAGCTTCCTCCATGCCTGGCTCTGACAATGCTGCAGTGTAACAAACTGGATTCAGACCTAGTTTCTTGCACATGAACGCTATAAGTGTAGAATCGATGCCTCCTGAAAACAGAATTCCAAACTCCTTATCAGGAATCCTCTTTGATATTGCGCAGGTGATTAATCCTATCAACTCTTTCTCGATATCCTCCATTGATTTCTTATTCACGGGTTTGATTTTAAAAAATTCCCTTGAGCTAAAACTTATCTTATCCTTATTTATATCATAACAAAGTATCCTCCTTGGATTAAGCTCCTGCACATCAATATAACCTATCTTTTCTAATGCTTTTTTCTCAGATGCAAATGCAAAACCCTTGCTATGGGAAAACCAAACTGGCTTCACCCCTAGTATATCACGGCAAAGATACACCTTGCCCCCAAGCCAATACACAAAAGCATACACTCCGTCAAGCCTCTTAAGTATATGCTCCTCAACACCAAACTTGTCTATGATTTTAAAAATTAATTCAGAATCATTCTTGGAGTTAAATCCAAACTCTTTATCAAGCTCCTTCCAGTTATAGACCTCGCAGTTAGCAGCAAACAACCCGCGTCCTTTGATTGGCTGCTGCAGAAACCCTACAACAGAATGAAGCGAATGTCCAATACAATGCTCAGCCTTAAGCTTACTATCTAACTTATTAGAAAAGAATCCATCTCCAGCAACACCAAACCCATCTTTCCCGCGATTCTTCAGTATCCTCAGACCTTTATTTACATAAGTAACAGAATTCTTATTATTGAATACCCCAATTATGCCGCACATTATACTTCTTGCTTCTCTTCCTTGTTCTTGACCTTGTCAGAAATCTTTTCAATTGCTTTCTTCACTCCTGTCTTTAATGTCTCTGCTGCCTCTTTCAATGTCTTCTCAATCTTAACACTGCTCCATCCCATGTACTCATTCCAGTCAAACACCTTATTACCATAACTGTCAATATAGAACAAATCATTCAACCTATACTTTGGAAGATCTCTTGGCTTCTCAGCTGCATAACCTATTGGAATTATAACCTGCGGCCTTACACTTCCAGGAATGCCTAAGATTCTTTTAATCGCTTCCTCATTAAAAGCTCCAACCCAGCAGCCTGCCAACCCAATATCACAGCACGCTAATAATATGTTTTGTGTTGCAGCTGCAACATTCTGTGTAGCATAGAGACGCTCGCCTCTTATTCCATAGAACTTCTTTGCTTTTTCAACATCAGCACATAACACAATCACAACAGGAGCTGTCTGAAGCCATTGCTGCTTTGCACACTCCTCAGCAATCTTCTTTATCTTACCTTTATCCATCACAACAACGCACTTAAAATTCTGTAAGTTCCCTGAAGTTGGAGCATACCTAACAGTATCAACAATCTGTGTGATGTCATCCCATTTAACAGGAATGTCGCTGAACTTCCTCACACTCCTTCTCTGCTTTATGCATTCTAATGTTTCCATTATTAGTATTTAAAGGATAAATGGTTTATAAATCTTATGTTCGGCAAACCCTAAATCTACAATAATAATCTTTATAACAAATCTTGCACTACTAATGATTATGAAACTCGCAAGAATCTTAGAATTTGCAGCTACCATCCCTTTGATAGGCTTTATGTACGATAACTTTTATACTAGCAGGAACTATTATGAAGCACAGCTTATGCAGGCAACAGTTTTAGAAATCCCTGCTCCTGTTAAGGAATTCTGTACCTCACGTAGGACTTTACAACATTCAATTGAACAGCTTGCAGAAGCCTATGATGATGAATACTATAATCCTTACACAACAACTGAATCCTATATGGACTTTGAAGGTAATTTCAAGACAAGGACAGTCACAAAATATAGATGGGAAGAGCCAAGCAATATCCCTGACCACTCTGTTATATATGAATCAAGGGACACTGGACGCGACCTAGCTTCAAAATGTGACAGGATAATGCAGAAACCAATTATAGATGAAAACAAGTTAAGAGAGATAGAGATAATTAACAAGACACATAGCAAAGGAGCACAAGGAGCAGCTAACCTTGTACTAGGAGGAGGATGTGTAGCTTTGCTTCTTGGATATGAAGAGATATATGCTCATCTTGAAGTACCTTCTTATGACTATGGCTACCATAAGCCAAAGACACTGGATGATAAGATGAACGAAATAAACTCTGAGGAACAAATCACAAGAAGATCCCTGCTAAAGATCCCAGCAGCATTGGCAGGTGCATTCTGTGCATATAAACTTAAAGAGCATACAAAGCAGGAATGCGAGCGCGGTAAAGAGGATCTTAGAAAAAATATCTCAACTCTTTTAAGAAGGGTTGAAGATTATACCCCTGAACAGGCGTTCCAGACATATTTTGGCCAAGGACCTGCCTTACACATAGCACATACAAAGAAAATCCATAACTTAGCGCAAAAAACAGCGCCTAAGGTAAAAGAACATAAAGTGCAGTCAGCATTCTACAAGGTAACTGCAGCAAGCAACTCATATCTTAATCAATGCACCAGGCTTTTTAGTGCAGGAGTGCCAAAAGAACTGGCTTTAGCCTCAAAGTTTGGGTTGATATCAAATGCTATTGAAAACCTGAACAACCAATATAATGCAGCAGCTGGAGCATCAATCCTGCTTGAGAACATGGCAATAGCAGGTGTTATGGCAGCTATCATTATACCTGGAGAGCTCTGGAACAGTAAACTTGCAAAATCAGAGAAAACAATAGCTGCAACATTGAAAAAGCAGCACCAGCACTAATATGCTCTAGGACAGCAAAATCCTTAAAAACATTAAACTTTCTTAATGAAAATATGAAATTCCTAAACCTTGCTGAACTTTTCAATAAACTTGAATCAACATCCAAACGTCTTGAGAAGACTCATTATATATCAGAGTTCATAAAGACAGTTGAAGACTCTGACCTTGACATGGTTATGTTACTTCTCCAGGCACGTATATTCCCTGACTGGGATGATACAAAGGTCGGAGTAGCTGCAAGGATGCTTCTGAAAGCTATTAACATCGCAACTGGGATTGACTTTAAGGATGTTGAAGAAGAATGGAAATCAACCGGCGACCTTGGACTAGCTGCAGAGAACCTTATTGCAAGGAAAAAGCAGGCTACTTTATTCTCACAAGACCTTTCAATCTCAAAAGTTTTCTCAAACCTGACAAAACTTGCAAAGCTTGAAGGCTCTGGCACAGTTGACAAGAAAGTTAAGCTTATCTCAGAGCTTCTTACATCAGCCAAACCTTTAGAGGCTCGATACATTGTAAGGACACTTATTGAAGAACTTCGAATTGGGGCAGGTGAAGGTTCATTACGTGATTCAATTGTCTGGGCATACCTTATGCCATACATTGTCTATGACCCCGAATCAAACACGCTTGCATTAGACGATGAACAGCGTAAACAGTACAATGATTATACCTCAATTGCACAGGAAGCACTTGACATTACTAACGATTTTGCAATTGTTGCAAAGACAGCGCGCCATGATAGATTGGACGGTCTTAAGAGGGTGAACCTTGAACCTGGACATCCAATAAAGGTTATGCTCTGTAACAAGGCAAAGGACATTGAAGATTCTTTTAAGAAATGCGGTGACAAGGTCGCTATTGAGAATAAACTTGACGGGTTCAGGATGCAGATACACAAGTTTAATGGTGCTGTGAAGATATTCACTAGGAGACTTGAAGATGTAACTAAACAGTTCCCTGAGGTTGTTGACTATGTAAACCAGTTTATAACAGGAGAGAGCTTTATCATTGACTCAGAAGCAATCGGCTTTGACCCTCTTACAAACCGCTACCTTCCCTTCCAGAACATCTCACAGCGCATAAGAAGAAAGTACGATGTCCATGAACTTGCAAAGAAACTTCCGGTTGAGCTTAACATATTTGACATCCTATACTATGGTGATGTCAACATGCTGAAGATGCCTCTGCTTGAGCGAAGAGCGTTCATTGAGAAGGTTGTTAAGCAGGAACAGTGGAAAATCAAACTTGTCAAAAACATTGTAACAGATGATAAACAGGCTGCTCTCGACTTTTACAAGGAATCGCTAGCAGACGGCTTTGAAGGTGTTATTGTTAAGAACATCGACGCTCCTTATCGCCCTGGTAAAAGAGTAGAGGGCTGGGTAAAGATTAAGCCAGTTATGCAGGAGCTTGATTTAGTGATTGTAGGAGCAGACTTTGGCCATGGTAAACGCAGTGATTGGTTCTCAAGCTTTACACTTGCTTGCCGCGATGAAGATACTGGCGAGTTCATGGAGATTGGAAAGCTTGGCACAGGCTTTAAGGAAAAGGAAGACACTGAAGGACTTACATTCTCTCAACTTACAGAGATGCTTAAACCTTTGATAATCGCTGAATCCTCTACTTCTGTAAGGTTAAAGCCAGAGATAGTCATTGAGGTGCATTATGAAGAGATTCAGAAGTCACCTACATATGGCTCAGGTTTTGCATTACGGTTCCCAAGGCTATCTCGCTTAAGGGAAGACAGAAGAGCTACTGAAATATCTACATTACAGTTTATAAATTCACTTTATGAAGAGCAGCGGTAAGTTTATATTTCTTGTTATGCTTCTAGAAAAGTATGAAGATTGTTGGTAGTAGAAAGGATGATCTGCTTGAAGATGCTTTGAATGACAGCTTTTTTGAGTTCAAGAACCCTAAACCAAAGAAAGAAGCAAGGCATCTTCTGCAACCCTTTGAAAGAATCAAATGGCAGGAAAATGTCATGAGAGGTGCCCAGAACTCAAAATGGGCAGATTACTATGAAAGTCATCTTGAACTGTTAAAAGAAGGTGGTTGGGAGAGAGCACCTTATCCAAGTGAATATTATGGGTTATTCTTTGCAACCTGGAAAGGAGAATCCAGAAGTGAACTTAGACTAATGATGGATAGGATTCGGGAGAGTGAACCTGAGTTCACATGCTGTGCGTATATCAGTGCAAAAGGTAAATCTGGTCGCTTTTCTAAATCAGTTCTTATTTTAGAAAATCCAAATTTATACTGGCATTCAATAACTAAAAGTTATGCACAAGATGGACGATGTGCGCAAAGAATATTCCATGTTGAGCTAGAGCCAGGTGTTATTGACTTAAAAACATTTGACGAAAAAGCCCCTGAACTTTTTGAGTTCATATACTCAAGAAGGTATGCTGACTTCCCTGAGATAAAAGGCATAGAATCACAAAGGGTTAAGATTCCAGAAAAAGGAAAATTATGCATGCTAGGCTTCGGTTCAATGTACGGTACTTTTAATCCTTTCAAGAAACCACAAATGGCATCAAGAGGTGTACGGGAGTATACAGCACGTGAATGGAGTGAGATGAATGAAAATAACAGGTAATCGTAAGAATGACTTACTTGAAGATGCTTTAAGTGATAGTTTCTTTACTGATATAGGCAATAGACCCACTAAACCTAAGCAAGAACCAAAGCCAGATAATGATGCAGTAAACAAGTTTCATGACTCTTACAAGGAAGTGGAATGGGAAAGACATGCAATTATAACAAATCCTCAGTTCACCTATGATAAAAGCCTTGCTCGTATAAAAAAAAGAGAATTCGAAAGGTCTCCTTTACCTCATGAATACTTCTCATTGTTGTTTGCATATCATGAGGATAAGTTAAGTTACAATTATCGAAAAATAATACAAGAGTGGTATCGCTATACTGAAGCTGAGTTTACATGCTGTGCTCTTAGGGTAAAAGACCAAGAAATGAAAGTATACAATCACGTAGAGATGCACTGGCAAAGTAATGGTTATGTTGTGGATAATGCCTGCAAACTAAGTTTTGACTTGGAAAAATCATTGCAAGGAGACATTGACCTTAAGACACTAGACTCCGAACTGCCTATCCTATTCGAATACTTATACTCAAGAAGGTTTGCAGACTTTCCTAAAGGGTTTAAGAACGACGCGCATATAATCAGGATTCCAACACAGGATGACATCTATGTATTAGGATTTGGTCGTGAAGGTGGTTTGTTCAACCTGCTGAAAGCACCACAGATGGCATCAAGGGGTGTCAAGGAAAAAGGAAAAGGGTCTGGTATAATACTAAAATGAAACTTGACATCAAATCCAGCAGAAAAGACGACCTGTTAGAAGACGCACTTAATGATTCATTCTTCACTAACCTTAGAAGTAAAGAGCCTGAACCTAAAAAACCAAAGAAGAAAGCTATTCAATCTACTGACCTGGGCAAATCAATGGGTGAGTTCGGAAAAGACTATGGCTTAATCTTCGCAAACAGGGCTTATCATGGAGAAAACAACCAAACAACAGAGATCTGCACATCTACAGGCCCGAACACAATCACAACATTGTGTAGTTACACTAATATTGATGCAATCTGTTTTGACTTAGGACATCTGTATTACTCGCAAAGGCGTGAAAATCATTCAACAATATATCGCTATCCTAGAACACCAATCAAGAGTTATGAATATTCGCTTAGTAAAATACGATTCGCAAGCCCAAAGATATTTGTGCAATGGGTCTCCGGAATATCTGACGGCCGTAAGATGGTTGTGGAGAGACCAAATATCAATGATGCCTGCTACTTCAATGATGAATTATATCATATTGAATACTCTAACAAAGTTGCTGGCCTGTTTAAATCTCCTGACAAATTAATCCATAGGGTTCCTAATTGGGTAGAAGCTCTTACAGTGCTTGACAAGATATATTTCGGAGGCTATGACCACTGGATATACAGTTATGATGGTTCAGAGGTTGAACAGGTTTGCAAGTGTGAACACGCATTACGTTCTCTTCATGCAGTCAATGAGAATGATAAATTAATCTTTTATCAGGGCACTGATACAGTAGATGGAATAATAAGGATTTCGCCCCATGGTTTGGAGAACCCTAAAATCCTGTATCTTGACAAAGTAAGAAAAGCTTTTGATATAGTAGCAGTACCGCTTAAGGCAATACATGAACTCAACTCCCAATAAGCTTTTTAAGATTACTACACTTCTTACTATATTATGCCACCTTATGAGAAGTGTCACACATACCAGAGAATAATAAAGGAGAGAGGTAATGACTTTGACCTTTCTGAGGATGACCTTATTGAGATTTCAGATGAACTTTTCAAGAAAAATAAAGATGCTTTTTTTGACAACAAGATTAAATCAATTCTGTTCAGCATGATTGGAGACTATGTTAAAAGGACCTGCAATGTAAAGGACAAGAAACTTTCTAATATATTAGGTAATTTAGAGAATCTTGTTCAACATTATGATTTCTTTATAGCGCCTGCAGAGAAATATAAGGATATCCTCAAACAGATGTACATTAAAGTCGCTGGCTTAAGAGCTTTGCTTTATAATAATAGTGGAAACATATCCCATAGATTCCAGGATCTTGCAATAACACAATACCTTAACAGCTGCACTCTTTATACTTATTTAGGGATGAGTGTTTGTAAGAAGTAAAACGCCCCTGACCCAGATAAGGGCTTCACCCTTATCAACCTGTGTACTATTCTCG